>JBKHYA010000075.1:0-7005 GCA_046565745.1 Actinomycetes bacterium | reverse complement strand
CCGAACGACCAGAAGGCCTCACTCGGCAAGCTCGTCGGTCAGGCGCGGGGCCGCGTGCGGCAGGCCGTCGCCGCACGCGAGGCCGAGCTCGCCCTCGCAGAGGAGCAGGCCAGACTCGACGCCGAGACGATCGATGTGACGGGCATCCCCGCCCGGCAGTCGCACGGCGCGCGCCACCCGCTCACGACGATGATGGAGCAGATGAGCGACATCTTCCTCGCCATGGGGTGGGAGGTCGCGGAGGGCCCCGAGCTCGAGAACGAGTGGTTCAACTTCGACGCCCTCAACTTCGACCCCGATCACCCGGCGCGGGCGATGCAGGACACCTTCTTCATCGACCCCGTCGAGCGCCACCTCGTCCTGCGCACGCACACGAGCCCCGTGCAGATCCGCTCGCTGCTCGAGCGCGAGCTGCCCGTCTACGTCGTCGCGCCCGGTCGCGTGTTCCGCACCGACGAGCTCGATGCGACGCACACGCCCGTCTTCCACCAGATGGAGGGCATCGCGATCGACAAGGGCCTGACGATGGCCCACCTGCGCGGCACGCTCGAGCACATCGCCCGGTCGATGTTCGGCGAGGGCGCCCGCATCCGCCTGCGCCCCAGCTACTTCCCCTTCACCGAGCCGAGCGCCGAGCTCGACGTGTGGCACCCGACCTTCACGGGCGGTGCGCGCTGGATCGAGTGGGGCGGCTGCGGCATGGTCAACCCGAACGTGCTCCGCGCCGCGGGGATCGACCCCGACGTCTACCAGGGCTTCGCGTTCGGCATGGGGATCGAGCGCACGCTCATGTTCCGCAACGGAGTGAGCGACATGCGCGACATGGTCGAGGGCGATGTGCGCTTCTCGCAGCAGTTCGGAATGGTGGTCTGATGCGCGTCCCTCTCAGCTGGCTCCGCGAGTGGGTCGACGTCCCCGCGTCGGGCGACTCCGCGACGGATGCCGATCACGTCCACGCCGCGCTCGTCAGGGTCGGCCTCGAGGAGGAGGGCGTCCACGGCGGCGCTCTCACCGGCCCGATCGTCGTCGGAGAGGTGCTCGACTTCGTCGAGGAGCCGCAGTCGAACGGCAAGACCATCCGCTGGTGCCAGGTGCGCACGGGCACGACGGCCGAGGGCGAGCCCGAGGTCCGCGGCATCGTGTGCGGCGCGCGCAACTTCATGATCGGCGACCTCGTCGTCGTGTCGCTGCCCGGGGCCGTCCTCCCCGGCCCCTTCCCGATCTCGGCGCGCAAGACCTACGGGCACGTCTCCGACGGCATGATCGCCTCGGCGCGCGAGCTCGGACTCGGCGACGAGCACGACGGCATCCTCCGCCTCGCCGAGCTCGGCATCGCCGCCGAGCCCGGCACCGATGCGATCGCCCTCCTGGGCCTGGATGACGTGGCCGTCGAGGTCAACGTCACTCCCGATCGCGGGTACACGCTCTCCATCCGCGGCATCGCCCGCGAGTACTCCCACTCGACCGGCGCGTCCTTCCGCGACCCCGCGAAGGCGCTCGAGGTGGGGGAGGGGCTCGGCTACTCCGTCGTCGTCGACGATCAGGCTCCCGTCCGCGGGCGTCGCGGGTGCGACGTGTTCGTCACGCGCGTCGTGCGCGGTGTCGACGCGACCCGGCCGACGCCCCGCTGGATGGTCTCGCGGCTGCAGCTCGCGGGCATCCGCTCGATCTCGATCGCCGTCGACATCACCAACTACGTCATGCTCGAGCTCGGCCAGCCGATCCACGCCTACGACCTGGCGCGGCTCACGGGCGGCATCACCGTCCGCCGCGCACTGCCCGGGGAGTCCCTCGTCACGCTCGACGACCAGACCCGCGCTCTCGACGCGGAGGACCTGCTCATCACGGACGAGTCGGGCCCGATCGGCATCGCCGGCGTCATGGGCGGCGCGAGCACCGAGGTGAGCGACGCGACGACCGACGTGCTCATCGAGGCCGCGAACTTCGACCCCGTGTCGATCGCGCGCTCGGCCCGCCGGCACAAGCTCCCGAGCGAGGCGTCGAAGCGCTTCGCCCGCGGCGTCGACCCGCTCGTCGCCGAGCCTGCCGCCCAGCGCGTCGCCGACCTCCTCGTCGAGCACGCGGGCGGCACGATCGATGACCTCGGCTCGGCGTGGATCGAGGCCAAGCGCCCCGAGTCGATCGCGCTCGCCGAGGGCTTCGTCGACCGCCTCATCGGCGTCGACTACTCGCTCGACGAGGTCACCGACTCGCTCGGCGCCGTCGGCTGCAAGCTCAAGCCCGAGGGGGACGGCTGGCTCGTCGAGCCGCCGAGCTGGCGCCCCGACCTCGTCGACGCCCCCTCGCTCGCCGAGGAGGTCGCCCGCATCGTCGGCTACGACCGCATCCCCTCCGAGCTGCCCGTCGCGCCTCCGGGGCGCGGTCTCTCGCGCTCGCAGCAGGTGCGTCGCGGCGTCGGCCGAGCGCTCGCGGCCGCGGGCCTCACCGAGGTGCTCGCCTACCCGTTCGTCCGCAGCGCCGACAACCGGCTCATGGGCGGCGACGACGTCGCGCAGGTGCGCATCGCGAACGCGCTCGACGCCGAGCAGGGCATGCTCCGCGTGAGCCTCGTCCCGGGCCTCGCCGCGATCGCCCACCGCAACCTCTCGCGCGGCCTCACCGACGTCGCCGTGTTCGAGCTGGGGCACGTCTTCCGCCCCGAGGCGGGGCGCACGTACGGCGTCGACGCGGTGCCCTTCGGCACGGCACGGCCGAGCGACCAGGCGATCGCCGAGCTCGAGCAGAGCATCCCGCACCAGCCCTGGAGCATCGCCGCGCTCTTCGTCGGCGACCGGCGCGCCCGCGGCATCGGGCAGGCGGCCGAGGAGTCGGGCGTCGCCGACGCCCTCGACGCCGCGCGCCTCATCGCGAGCGTCGCGGGCGCGACCCTGCGCGTCGAGTCCGGGTCGCACCCCGCGCTGCACCCGGGTCGCACCGCCGCACTGCTCGTCGGCGACGAGACCGTCGGGTACGCGGGCGAGCTGCTGCCGCAGGTGGCGCTCGATCGCGACCTGCCGCGCCGCGTCGGCGTGCTCGAGCTCGATCTCGACCGCCTCATCGCGCTCGGGTCGGGCGAGATCGCCGCGCACGAGCTCTCGACCTTCCCCGCCGCGACGCAGGACCTCTCGCTCGTCGTGCCCCTGGAGGTGCCCGCGGGCGCCGTCCGCGATGCCGTCGTCGAGGGGGCCGGCGCGCTGCTCGAGCACGCCGAGCTCGTCGACGACTACCGCGGCGCGGGCCTTGCGCCCGGCACGAAGTCGCTCACGCTCGCGCTGCGCTTCCGGGCGCCCGACCGGACCCTCACGGCCGCCGAGGCGACCGAGGCGAAGACCGCAGGCCTCGCGCGCGCGGCCGAGCTGTTCGGGGCGACGCTCCGCGGGTGAGGATGCCCGGTCCGGTCGTGAGGAACCGTGCGGTCAGCGGCGCGCCCGGCGGGCTCCTAAGCTAGAGCAATGCCGTATTCCGTTGCGGTCGCCGGCGCGAGCGGGTACGCCGGCGGCGAGGCCCTGCGACTCCTCTCCGCGCACCCCGAGCTCGAGGTGCGCACCGCGACCGCGCACTCCAACGCCGGTCAGCGCCTCATCGACGTGCACCCCCACTTGCGATCGCTCGCCGCGCTCGACCTCGTCGAGACGAGCGCCGCGACCCTCGCCGGCCACGACATCGTCGTGCTCGCCCTGCCGCACGGCGCCTCCGGCGCGATCGCGGCCGAGCTGCCCGACGACGTGCTCGTGCTCGATCTCGGCGCCGATCACCGCCTGACGAACGAGGCCGACTGGAGCCGCTTCTACGGCGGCGACTGGCACGGCTCGTGGGCCTACGGCCTCCCCGAGCTCGTGCACGCCGGCAGCGGCCGCCAGCGCGACGCGCTCCAGGACGCGCGCCGCATCGCCGTACCCGGCTGCAACGTGACCGCGGTGACGCTGGGGCTCGCCCCGGGCATCCGCGCCGGCGTCATCGAGGCGGGCGACCTCACCGCCGCGCTCGCCGTCGGGCCGAGCGGCGCGGGCCGGTCGCTCAAGACCGAGCTGCTCGCGAGCGAGCTCCTGGGCTCGGCCGCTCCATACGCCGTCGGGGGAGTCCACCGGCACATCCCCGAGATCCTCCAGAACCTGAAGGTCGCGGGGGCCGAGACGCCGACGATCTCCTTCACGCCCGTGCTCGTGCCGATGAGCCGCGGCATCCTCGCGACCGTCACCGCCCGTCTCGTGCCCGGCACGAGCGCCGCCGCCGTGCGCGACGCGTGGGTCGACGCCTACGCGACCGAGCACTTCGTGCACGTGCTGCCCGAGGGCCGATTCCCGAAGACGGCCGACGCGCTCGGCGCCAACACCGCGCTCATGGGCGTCGCGGTCGACGCCGACGCCGGCCGCGTGGTCGTCGTCGTGGCGATCGACAACCTCGTGAAGGGCACCGCGGGCGCGGCGATCCAGTCGCTCAACATCGCGCTCGGGCTCGACGAGACCCTGGGCCTCCCGCTCGACGGGGTCGCCCCGTGACCGTCACCGCTCCCGCCGGCTTCGAGGCCGCGGGCGTCGCGTGCGGCCTCAAGTCGAGCGGCAGCGCCGACCTCGCGCTCGTCGTCAACCGCGGGCCTCGTCGTGCCGCCGCCGCCGTGTTCACGAGCAACCGCGCGAAGGCCAACCCCATCCTGTGGTCGCAGCAGGTCATCGCCGACGGCGAGGTGAGCGCGATCGTGCTCAACTCCGGCGGGGCGAACTGCTTCACGGGTGCGGAGGGCTTCCAGACCACGCACGCGACCGCCGAGGCCGTCGCCGAGGCGCTGCAGGTGAGCGCGGGCGATGTGCTCGTGTGCTCGACGGGGCTCATCGGCCAGCAGCTCGACCGGCCGAAGCTCCTCGCGGGCGTCGCGGCCGTCGCGGGCGCGCTCTCCGCCGACGGCGGGGCGGATGCCGCGCGCGCCATCATGACGACCGATTCCGTTCCGAAGACGGTCGTCGTCGAGGGTCCCGGCTACTCGATCGGCGGCATGGCGAAGGGGGCGGGGATGCTCGCCCCGGGTCTCGCGACGATGCTCGTCGTCCTGACCACCGATGCCGACCTGCCCGCCGCCGAGCTCGATCGGGCGCTGCGGGCCGTCACGCGGCTGAGCTTCGACCGTCTCGACTCCGATGGCTGCATGTCGACCAACGACCAGGTGACGCTCATGGCGAGCGGGGCATCCGGCGTCACGCCCGACACCGACGCCTTCACGCTCCTGCTCGTGGACGCCTGCATGTCGCTCGTCCTCCAGCTACAGGCCGACGCCGAGGGCGCGAGCCACGACATCCAGATCCACGTCCGCGGCGCCGCGAGCGAGGACGACGCCGTCGAGGTCGGCCGCTCGGTCGCGCGCAACAACCTTTTCAAGGCCGCCGTCTTCGGCAACGACCCCAACTGGGGCCGCGTGCTCGCGGCGATCGGCACGACGAGCGCCGCCTTCGACCCGTACGCGGTCGACGTGAGCATGAACGGCGTGCGCGTCTGCCACGCCGGCGCGCCCGACCGCCCGAGCGACGAGGTCGACCTGACGCCCCGCACGGTCGTCGTCGAGATCGAGCTCGCCGCGGGCGACGCCGCCGCGACGATCTACACGAACGACCTCACGCACGACTACGTGCACGAGAACAGCGCGTACTCGAGCTGAGAGACCCCGCATGAGCGAACTGAGAACCCCCGACGAGGTCGCGAGCGAGCACGCGCGCGCCGCCGCGAAGGCCGAGACGCTCATCGAGTCGCTGCCGTGGCTGCAGACCTTCCGCGACGCGATCGTCGTCGTCAAGTTCGGCGGCAACGCGATGGTGAGCGACGAGCTGCAGCGCGCGTTCGCGGAGGACATGGTCTACCTCCGCACCGTCGGCCTCCGCCCCGTCGTCGTGCACGGCGGCGGCCCGCAGATCTCGGCGATGCTCGAGCGCTTCGGCATCGAGAGCGAGTTCCGCGGCGGGTACCGCGTGACGAGCCCCGAGGCGATGGACGTCGTCCGCATGGTGCTCACGGGCCAGATCAGCCGCTCACTCGTGAGCCTCATCAACCAGCACGGCCCGCTCGCGGCCGCCGTCTCGGGCGAGGACGCGGGTCTGTTCCGCGGCCAGCGCCGCGGCACCGTGGTCGACGGGGTCGAGGTCGACCTCGGGCTCGTGGGCGATGTCGTGGGGGTCGACCCCGCGGCGGTGCTGCAGCTGATCGACGCCGGGCGCATCCCCGTCGTGTCGTCGATCGCGCCCGACATCGACGCGCCCGGGCAGTCGCTCAACGTCAACGCCGACTCGGCGGCGGCGGCGCTCGCCGCGGCTCTCGGCGCGCAGAAGCTCGTGATCCTGACCGACGTCGCCGGCCTCTACCGCGACTGGCCCGACCGCGACTCGCTCGTGTCGTCGATCGACACCGACGAGCTGCGGGCGCTGCTGCCGAGGCTCGAGTCGGGCATGATCCCGAAGATGTCGGCGTGCCTCGACGCGGTCGACGCGGGAGTCCCGAAGGCCGCGATCATCGACGGCCGCGTCCCGCACTCGATCCTGCTCGAGATCTTCACGCGCTCGGGCATCGGCACCGAGGTGGTCGCCCCGTGAGCGCGACCGTACCGACCGCCCTTCCCGCGGGCTTCGCCGCGGGCCCCCAGACGGATGCCGTGCGCGCGCGATTCGCGCACGTCGCGATGCGCTCCGCCCCGGCCCCCATGGCCGTCCTGAGCCACGGCGACGGCGCGACGGTGTGGGATGTCGACGGGCGCGAGTATCTCGACTTCCTCGCCGGCATCGCCGTCAATGCCCTCGGTCACGCGCACCCCGCCCTCGTCGCGGCGGTGAGCGCGCAGGCCGCGCGCCTCGTGCACGTCAGCAACTACTTCACGACCGAGCAGGCCGTCGGCTTCGCCGAGCGGCTCGTGCGGCTCACGGGCGCGGGGGAGTCGGGGCGCGTCTACCCCGCGAACTCGGGCGCCGAGGCGATCGAGGCCGCCGTCAAGCTCGCCCGCCGCACCGGCCGGCCGCGCATCCTCGCCTT
>JBKHYA010000074.1:0-7050 GCA_046565745.1 Actinomycetes bacterium | reverse complement strand
CGCAGCTCGTCGACTGAACCTCCGACGACCGCACGCCGTCTTCCCGCCCTTCGATAAGTGCGGACGAGCCGAAAGAACCTCACGCGTTCCGCACGTATCGAAGCGCCGCCGATCAGGGCGCTGCCCGCCTCGAGCGCGCACTGCGCCCGTCGCGGAGCGCCGCCGCGCTCGCGGCGCGCGCTGCGCTCAGCGCCGCGGCGTCGCCGCGAGCTCGCGCAGCAGGGTGAGCAGGATGCCCGCGCTGCGCCCCCAGTCGAACCGCGCCGCCTGCGCGTACCCGGCCCGCGATCGCGCCTCCCACTCCCCCGGGCTCAGCAGCTCGCGCACCCGCTGCGCGAACCCGGCCGCGTCGTCGGGAGCCGCGTACAGCGCCGCCGACCCCCCGATCTCGCGGAAGATCGCCGTGTCGGCGACGACGACGGGCGTGCCGCGCCCCATCGCCTCGACGAGCGGGATGCCGAAGCCCTCCTCGCGCGAGGCGTGCACGAGGGCGGTCGCGCCGTCGAGGATCGACGCGTACTCCTCGTCGGTCACCCCGTCGTAGACGATGAGCGCGTCAGCGGGCGCGAGCTCCTCGAGGCGCGCGCGATCCTCGTCGCGGATGCGGCTCAGCAGGTGCAGTCGCGCGCCCGGCAGCTCGTGCAGCGCCCGGCACAGCGTCTCGACGTTCTTGTACGGCATGAACGAGCCCATGTAGACGAGCTCGACGCCCTCGGGCCGCGTGCGCTCGCGCGGAGCGGGCCGATCGGTCGCGTTCGGCACGACGACGACGCGCCGGGAGGTGAGACGGTGCTCGGCGATGAGGGCGCGCGTCGTCTCGCTCACCGTGACCACGGCATCCGCGCGATTCAGCAGGAGCCGCTGCGGCCACCAGGCGAGGTGGTAGAGCCGCCACAGGACGCGCACGGGCGCCGGGAGGTCGCGCGGCGGCGTCTGGTGGGCGTAGTAGATGAGGTCGTGCAGGGTGAGCGCGAGCGGGTAGCGGCGCCCGATCGTTCCCATCGTCTGCATGGGGCTGAAGACCACATCGGGGCGGATGCGGTTGACCTGGCTCGCGACCCACGGCTCGCGCGCGCTCGTCGGGGGGCTCACCCGGTGCACCGTGAGCCCCGCGGGCAGCATGTCGAGCTGTCCGTCGTCGTGGATGAGCGCGACGAGCTCGTCATCCGCACCGAGCAGCGGCAGCAGGTGCTCGACGAGGCTCGCGGTGAAGCGGCTGATCCCGTCGTGCCGGCCGATGCGCACGTAGCGGCAGTCGATCGCGATCCTCATGCGCGCGGCCTCACGCGAGGAACTCGCGGATCGCCCGCGCCGCCGCCGCGGGAGCCTCGTAGTGCACGAGGTGGCCGACGTCGGGAACGACGACGAGCCGCGCGTCGGGGAAGAGCCGCACGAGACGATGCTGGGCCTCGAGCGGCGTGATGTCGTCCTGCTCGGCGGCGATGAGCAGCGTCGGCACGGTCACCTCGGCGGCGAAGTCGGAGACGTCGTTCGAGACGGAGGCGCGGAACGCCTCGAGCAGGCTGTCACGCTCCGCGAAGCCCGAGAAGTAGCGGTCGTGCTCCTCGTGGATCCACCGCCGCAGGCTCTTCTCGCGCGTCTTCGCCATGGACGCGCTCATGATGCGCGTGATCGCGCGGCTGCGCAGCAGCGCGAAGCCCGCCCGCTCCGGCAGGATCGCGCCCAGCTTGTAGAACGCGACCGCGCCGCGGGTGAGGATGCCGCGGGGCCCCGCGAGGGCGGGCTGGCCGATCGGGTTGATGAGCACCGCTCGCGGCGCGGGCACGCCCGCCGCGAGCGCCCCCGCCACGACGATCGAGCCGAAGCTGTGGCCGAGGAGCACCGCGGTGCCGCGCACGCCCAGGGCGGTGAGCAGGGCGTCGAGCCACTCGGCGTACCCCGCGATGTCGTGCTCGCGGTCGGGCAGCGGGGCCGACGCGCCGAACCCCGGCAGATCCGGAGCGATGATGCGCAGGTCGGGCAGGTGCGCGACGACGGGCTCGAGGCCGTGGTGATCGCCGCGGAACCCGTGCACGACGACGATCGTGCGCGGGGCATCCGCCGGGCCGTACTCGGCGACGTGGGTGTGCGCCCCGAGGATCGTGAGGTCGCGATCGCGACGCGGGATCGCGCTCAGGGCGGCGGCGTAGGGAGAGGGCGCGGGCATCCCGCACAGTCTAGGTCGGGGCGCACGCGCGAGCCGCGGCGGCACCCGGTCTACAGTGGAACGCGATCGCGTGCGCGCGATGCGCCAGCCCCCTCTCCCCTCCGTCGCCGAGGAGCCTCGTGAACTTCACCGCACCCATCACCCTGCCCGGACTCGCGCTCGACCCGCAGTGGTACCGGCGCAGCGTCTTCTACGAGGTCATGGTGCGGTCGTTCATGGATTCGAACGGCGACGGCACGGGCGACCTCGGCGGTCTCATCTCGAAGCTCGACTACCTGCAGTGGCTCGGCATCGATGCGCTGTGGCTGCCGCCGTTCTTCCAGAGCCCGCTGCGCGACGGCGGCTACGACGTGAGCGACTACACGGCGATCCTGCCCGAGTTCGGCACGATCGAGGAGTTCCGCGAGCTCGTCACGAAGGCGCACGAGCGCAACATGCGCATCGTCGTCGATCTCGTCGTCAACCACACCTCCGATCAGCACCCCTGGTTCCAGGCGTCGCGGGAGGACCCGGAGGGACCGTACGGCGACTTCTACGTCTGGAGCGACACCGACGAGAAGTACGAGAACGTGCGCGTCATCTTCGTCGACACGGAGGAGTCGAACTGGGCGTTCGACCCCGTGCGCCGGCAGTTCTACTGGCACCGCTTCTTCTCGCACCAGCCCGACCTCAACTTCGAGAACCCGGCCGTGCACGAGGCCCTCTTCGACGTCGTGCGCTTCTGGCTCGACCTCGGCGTCGACGGCTTCCGCCTCGACGCCATCCCCTACCTCTACGAGACCGATGAGGGCAACGGCGAGGGCGAGCCCGCGACCCATGAGTTCATCGCCAAGATGCGCGCGATGGTCGACAAGGAGTACCCGGGCCGCGTGCTCATCGCCGAGGCGAACCAGTGGCCTCACGAGGTCGTCGAGTTCTTCGGCTCGGAGGAGGCGCCGGAGTGCCACATGGCCTTCGACTTCCCCGTCATGCCGCGCATCTTCTACGCGCTGCGCTCCCAGCAGGCGACCGAGCTGCAGCGCCAGCTGAGCGAGGAGATCAACGCGCCCGACGGCGCCGCGTGGGGCGTGTTCCTCCGCAACCACGACGAGCTCACGCTCGAGATGGTGAGCGAGGAGTACCGGCAGGCGATGTACGGCTGGTACGCCTACGACCCGCGCATGCGCGCCAACATCGGAATCCGTCGCCGCCTCGCGCCGCTGCTCGACAACTCGCGCGCCGAGCTCGAGCTCGCGCACGCGCTGCTGTTCTCGCTCCCCGGCAGCCCGTTCCTCTACTACGGCGACGAGATCGGCATGGGCGACAACATCTGGCTGCCGGATCGCGACAGTTCGCGCACGCCCATGCAGTGGACGCCCGACCGCAACGCGGGCTTCTCGCACGCCGACCCCGGCAAGCTCTACCTGCCGGTCGTGCAGTCGCTCGTGTACCACTACAACCAGATCAACGTCGAGAGCCAGCTCGCGCAGTCGCGCTCGCTCCTGCACTGGATCCGCAACGTCATCCACGTGCGGAAGGCCCACCCGACCTTCGGTCTCGGGTCGATCCGCATCCTGCCGACCAACCACGAGTCGGTGCTCGCGTTCGTGCGCGAGTACGCCGGGAGCGGCACGCACCTCGGCGACGCGCCCGAGCGCATCCTGTGCGTGTTCTCGTTCGCCCACAACCCGGTCGCCGCGACGATCGACATGTCGGGCTTCGAGGGTGCGCCGCTGTGGGATCTCTTCGGCGGCGCCGACTTCCCCTCGGTCGACGAGAACGGCCACGTGACGCTCACGATGGCGACGCAGAGCTTCTACTGGCTGCACGTCGGCGATCGCGACCCGCACCCGCACCACGGCGGCGGAGGCTTCGGCGTCGGTGCTCACGCCTAGGCTCGCGGCATGAACCAGCCGGGAGCAGGCCACTGGAGCGATCGCCTCGCCGTCTTCGACCTCGAGACGACGGGCGTCGACGTCACGACGTCGCGCATCGTCACCGCCCACATCGGCGTGATCGGCGCTGACGGCGAGCAGCTCGAGTCGTGGTCGTGGCTCGCCGATCCGGGCGTGGAGATCCCGGCAGGCGCGACCGCGGTGCACGGCATCACGACCGAGCGCGCCCGTGCGGAGGGCCGGCCCGCCCGTGAGGTCGTCGCCGAGATCGTGGATGCTCTGCGCGCGCTCCTCGCCCGCCCCCTGCCGCTCGTGGTCTACAACGCGGCCTACGATCTGAGCCTGCTCGAGCACGAGGCCCGACGCCACGGCGTGGAGCCGCTCGCCTCCCCCGCCCCCGTGGTCGACCCGCTCGTGATCGACAAGGCCGTCGACCGGTACCGCCGCGGCAAGCGCACGCTCGAGGCCGCGGCCGCGCACTACGGCGTCGTGCTCACGGGCGCCCACGATGCGGCGGCCGACGCGATCGCCGCGGGCCGGGTCGCGCAGGCTCTCGCCCGGAAGCACCTCGACGCCCTGCCGGAGGACCTCGCGGCGCTCCACGGCGCGCAGGTATCGTGGCACGACCAGCAGTGCGACTCGTTCGAGGACTACATGCGTCGCGAGCGCGACCACCGCTTCACGGCCGACCGCGGCTGGCCCACCCGCGTCTGAGCCGCCCGTCCTGCTCACGACGGGGTGAGAAGGATGATCTCGTTCGTCTGGCACGGGTCCGGAATCGTGACGTCAGTATCAGCAAGCAAGACAAAGCCGCCCCCGCTTACGAGTTCTTCTCCTACGTGAATCGTCCCGAGTCTAGGAATCGTCAGTGCGTCTTCCATAGCGGTGGTCCCTGCAGGGAAGACCGCGGTGTACGTACCCTCGGCTGTTTCGATGCCGAAACACAGCCCGGAAGTGATGGTGAGAGTTCCATCAATTTGAGCGGTCATCACAATTTCCGCATCGCGTTCAGAAACGATCAATCGCGAATCTTGCATCTTATCGCTTGTGCACCCTCCAAGCGCGAGGCAGATCGAAAGGATGAAAATTGCGGGGATATAGGAATCAATCTTCAAGGCGTAACCTTCACGACTAAACTCAAGAGACTCAATGCGCCAATCCGAGTCGCAATATCGTCAATCCGCGCGCCGAGGCCGTTCGTCAAATAGCCCCTTGTGACACCCTTTGCCACGTTTCCGTAGTACCACGGACCTCCACTGTCGCCTGGTTCAACAGTGGAGGGCCCATAGCGAAACAGAAGGCAATAGCCCGAGCTGTCACAGTAATTGATCGCGGTAACTGTGCCACATCGATTACCGGTGGTCTTTCCCCAGTAGCAAATTGCCGATCCGGTCACCGGATTTGATGCGCTGGTGACACTACGCTCGCCTCCTCCACTTGTATAGCGGATCTTGTTCGTGATCGTCCCGTTCAGGCTATGCCACTGCAAATCGCCCGCCGCCGGAGCGGCCTGATTTTGATATGGAGCGCTGAGGCCGCCGTAGGTGTACGTGCTGTTCGCGCAGTGACCCGCGGTTGTTACTCCTCGAACCCCGTTACTAGTCACTGTGAAAGCGGCAGTACATAATCCGATGGGATTTCCCCCTACAATTGCAGCTTCGCGTGACTTAGGCACCGGTGCGAGTTCGATGTCGATGGCATCGGCAGCTTGCAGACTCACCTGCTTCGAGATGAGATCGAACACGGCCGTAAAGTCGGGGGAGAAGAATCCTGGCAGCAACTCGTAACGAACTAGTATACGACCTGAGTAGTCATCAACGACGGAATCGGCCGCTGCTACGCCCGGTAGCGCAGCCACTTTCTGCCGTGCAATGGCTTGCGCGGAAACAAGATCTGTTTCCGGCGCAATCCCGGTGATATCGACTTCGGTCTTGATCGGAAGCGCCGCGATAAGGTCCATGGTGGCTTTTGCTGGTTGGCCGACAAAAAAGATCCTCGCCTGCGATTCGCTGCCTCCGGTCCAGTGAGCCACTGAGAATCTCATTGGATCTTCTAGTCTGATGCGGTCTACCGCCGCAGCAAATAGCTCTTGACCCGCGAATCGGTCTTGGGCGTCCTCGAAGCTGATCCCGAGCGCATCACCGACCATCTTTAGGTCCGTCAACTCCGCCTCGCTGACTGACGCTTGGGTAAAGGCGACACCTGCGGTCGGACCCTCGGATCGTTGCGCGGCGGCCGGGCTTCCAATCGATGCCGCACTCAGCAGGCTAACGAGGATGGCCCCCGTGCAGATTCGCGCGACCCTCGATGGTCGTCGAACTGCGGATTGAGCGAACGTCACAGTTCTCATGACGCGAACTATCCTCGCTGCCGCGTTGGGTGTCAATGGCGTTTCGAAGTTTGGCGCGTTCGCATGCACTTAGGGCGTGTCTCGTAAGCCTTTGAGCCATCGGATGATGGCAGTGAGCACGGCGGCTCCGCGATAGACGACGGCGAGTTTGTCGTAACGGGTCGCAAGCCCCCTCCACTGCTTCAGGACGCTGAACGAACCCTCCACGACGTTGCGGCCCTTGTAGTCCTCCGCGTCGAACCCGGGCGGTCGGCCGCCCTGGGAGCCGCGTCTCTTCCGGTGCGCGATCTGGTCTCGCGGTTCGGGAATGGTGGCGGTGATCCCGCGGGAGCGCAGCAGCTGCCGGTGCCCGCGGGAGGAGTAGGCCTTGTCGCCGCGGAGCCCGTCGGGTCGCGTGCGTGGCCTGCCGGGCCCGGGTCGTGCGACTTTGAGGTGGTCCAGCAGCACCGGCAGCATCGGGGAATCTCCGCTCTGCCCTGGAGTGACCAGCACCACCAAGGGGCGACCGCCACCGTCGGCGAGGTGGTGGATCTTCGACGTCAACCCACCCCGTGACCGGCCGATTGCGTGATCATCAGGTTCGTTGCGCAGATTCTTGTAATTCGACGCTGCCCCCTGTGGTGCGGGGCAGGTTCGTGCCGTGCTGATGGGCCCGGTTC
>JBKHYA010000073.1:0-7142 GCA_046565745.1 Actinomycetes bacterium | reverse complement strand
CTGCCGCGCTTCGTGCCGCTGCCCGACGACGGCTCGGGGCTGCAGCGCTTCCTCACGCTCGAGGACCTCATCTCGAACCACCTCGGCGAGCTCTTCCCCGGCATGGAGATCCTCGAGCACCACGAGTTCCGCGTCACGCGGAACGAGGACGTCGAGATCGAGGAGGACGAGACCGAGAACCTCATCCAGGCGCTCGAGCGCGAGCTCCTCCGTCGCCGCTTCGGCCCGCCCATCCGCCTCGAGATCACCGACGACATGGACGACCTGACGCTCGGCCTCCTCGTGCGCGAGCTCGGCATCACCGAGCAGGAGGTCTACCGCCTGCCCGCGCCGCTCGACCTCGGCGGGCTGTTCGAGATCTCGAAGATCGACCGGCCGCACCTCAAGTACCCCAAGCACGTGCCCGTCACCCCGCTGCAGCTGCAGCCGAGCGAGCCCAACGCCACGCCCGACCTCTTCCGCGCGATCGGGCGCTCCGACGTGCTCGTCCACCACCCCTACGAGTCGTTCGCGACGAGCGTCCAGGCCTTCCTCGAGCAGGCGGCGCGCGACCCGAACGTCCTCGCCATCAAGCAGACGCTCTACCGCACGAGCGGCGACAGCCCCATCGTCGAGGCGCTCATCGACGCCGCCGAGGCCGGCAAGGCCGTGCTCGCGCTCGTCGAGATCAAGGCGCGCTTCGACGAGCAGAACAACATCGAGTGGGCGCGCAAGCTCGAGAAGGCCGGCGTGCACGTCGTCTACGGCCTCGTCGGCCTCAAGACCCACTGCAAGCTCGCGCTCGTCGTGCGGCAGGAGAAGAACGGCGAGCTCAAGTACTACTCGCACGTCGGCACGGGCAACTACAACCCCAAGACGAGCCGCATCTACGAGGACCTGGGGCTCTTCACGTCCGACCCCCAGGTGGGCAAGGACCTCACGCGTCTGTTCAACGAGCTCTCCGGCTACGCGATCGAGAAGAAGTACAAGCGGCTGCTCGTGGCCCCGCGCTACCTGCGTCGCGGGCTGCTCCGCGGCATCAGCGGCGAGATCAAGGCCGCGAAGGAGGGGCGCGAGTCGGGCATCCGCATCAAGGTGAACTCGCTCGTCGACGAGGCGATCATCGACGCGCTCTACCGCGCCAGCAATGCGGGCGTGCCGGTCGACATCGTCGTGCGCGGCATCTGCACGCTCGTGCCCGGGCTCGAGGGGGCGAGCGAGAACATCCGCGTGCGCAGCGTGCTCGGCCGCTACCTCGAGCACTCGCGCGTGTTCTCCTTCCGCAACGGCGGCGAGCCGCACGTCTGGATCGGCAGCGCCGACATGATGCATCGCAACCTCGACCGCCGCATCGAGGTGCTCGTGCGACTGACCGACCCGCTGCACCTCGCCCAGGTCGACGCGATGTTCGACCTCGCGATGAGCGATGCCACGAGCGCGTGGGCGCTGCGGCCGGACGGCGAATGGGAGCGCCGCCACCGCGACGAGAAGGGCCGCGCGCTCGCCGACATGCAGAATGTGGTCATGACCACCGTGACCGCGCGCCGTCGGCTCGGCGGCACCCGATGACCCCGGCGGATGCCCGGGGCGAGGCCGCGACCGACGCCGTCGTCGCCGCCGGCGCCGTGGTGTGGAAGCTCGTCGACGGCAAGGTGCGGGTGCTGCTCGTCCACCGCACCCAGCACAAGGACGTCACGATCCCCAAGGGCAAGGTGGACCCGGGCGAGACGCTGCCGCAGACCGCGGTGCGCGAGATCCAGGAGGAGACGGGCTTCGACGTCGACCTCGGCGCGCCACTCGGCGCCGTCGAGTACACCCTTCCCAACGGGCGGCCGAAGATCGTGCACTACTGGTCGGCCGAGGTCGACCCGGGTGCCGCCGAGCGGCACACCTACGAGGCCAACGGCGAGATTCTCGCCCTCGAATGGCTGCCGATCGCGAAGGCCTCCAAGCACCTCACGTACGAGCACGACGCCGACGTGCTCGACCGCTTCGCTGCGCAGGTCGAGGCGGGCCACGCGCGCACCTTCGCCCTCGTCGTGCTGCGGCACGGCAAGGCCATGCCGCCCGAGCAGTGGGACGGCCCCGACCACACGCGGCCGCTCCTGCACCGCGGCATCGAGCAGTCGCTCGCGGTCGCCGGCGGCATCGCCGCCTACGGCCCCGAGCGGCTCGTGTCGTCGACCGCGGCCCGCTGCCTGTCGACGATCGGGCCGACCGCCGCGATCACGGGCCTCGACGTCAAGGCGTCGACGACGCTGAGCCAGGACGCGTGGACGGGCGATGGCGAGCGCGTGAGCGCGGCCGTCGCCAAGCGCATCGCCAAGCGCCAGTCGGTCGTCCTGTGCTCGCACGGCCCGGTAATCCCGCAGATCATCGAGGCCGCGGCATCCCTCGGCGGCGCCACGGTCACGCGCGACCTGCGGCGCAGCGCGTCGCTCGGCACGGGCGAGTACTCGGTGCTGCACTTCTCGCTCGAGAGCGAGACGCCGTGGCTCGTCGCGGTCGAGACGCACTCGTCGGGGCTCTAGCGTTCCCCGCTCGTTCACCTTCCGTTCACCGACGAGGACGACGGTGGACACCAGCGCTTCGTAGCGTCGGAGCTCGTGCGGCCCCCTTGCGCCGCGCAGAACCCGTCACCGATCCCCGAAGGGAACACAGTGAACATCACGCGTGCGAGCGGCTTCACCGCTCTCATCGCCGCCAGCGCCATCGTGCTGAGCGGATGCGCCGCCAACGAGGGCACCGCCCCCGAGCCCACCGAGGACGGCGCGGCCGCCCTCGAGGGCACGCTCGTCGGCGCCGGCTCGTCGGCCGTCGGCGCGGCGCAGGAGGTCTGGATCGCCGAGTTCCAGACTGAGAACGACGGCGTCACCATCAACTACGACCCGACCGGCTCGGGCGCGGGCCGCGAGACCTTCCTCGGCGGCGGCAGCGACTTCGCGGGCACCGACCGCGCGTTCAACGACGAGGAGGTCGCCGCGGGCGGCTTCGCCTCGTGCGCCCCCGACTCGGGCATCGTGCAGCTGCCCCTCTACATCTCGCCCATCGCGGTCATCTTCAACCTCGACGGCATCGACTCGCTCAACATGAGCGCCGAGGTCATCGCCGGCATCTTCGCCGAGACGATCACCAACTGGAACGACCCGGCGATCGCCGAGCTGAACGAGGGCGTCGAGCTCCCCGACCTCGCGATCACGGCTGTCCACCGCTCGGACGACTCGGGCACCACCGAGAACTTCACCGACTACCTCGCCCAGGCCGCTCCTGAGGTGTGGACCTACGAGGCCGACGGCGTCTGGCCGCTCGAGTCGGGCGAGGCCGCTCAGGGCACCTCGGGCGTCGTCGACGCCGTCACCGGCGGCACCGGCACCATCGGCTACGCCGACGCCTCGCGCGCCGGCGACCTCGGCACCGTCGCGGTGCAGATCGGCGAGGAGTTCGTGCCGTTCTCGCCCGAGGCCGCTGCCGCCGTCGTCGACGCGTCGCCGTTCGTCGAGGGTCGCCCCGACTTCGACCTGAGCATCGAGCTCGACCGCACGCCCGACAGCGCGGCGTACCCGATCGTGCTCGTCGCCTACCTCGTCGGCTGCGAGACCTACAACGATGCCGCGCAGGCCGAGCTCGTGAAGGCCTACTTCACGTACATGGCCTCCGAGCAGGGCCAGGCCACCGCGGCCGAGGGCGCCGGCTCCGCGCCGATCTCGGCCGAGCTCTTCGAGCGCGTGACCGCCGCGATCGAGGTCATCAGCTAGCACCGCCCCGTGACGGCGGCGGGTACTGAGGTCGTCTTGCCCTGGTACCCGCCGCCCGTCAGACTAGGGCCGCGTCCTCGTGATCGCGGCCCATCGTCGTGAGAGAGAACTCCCCCATGACTGCCACCCCCTCGAAGGAGCCCGACCTATGACCGCCACGGCTCCCCCCGCGGCACAGGCCACGCCCACGAAGACCGCGAAGCAGCGACTCGGCGACCGCGTCTTCTCCGGCTCCGCCCTGTACTCGGGCGTCGCGATCCTGATCATCCTCGCCGCCGTCGCGTTCTTCCTCGTCGGCCAGAGCCTCCCCGCCTTCGTCGCCGACCCGGCCGACTTCAGCGGCTCGCCCGCGAGCCTCTTCGACTACGTCTGGCCCCTCGTCTTCGGCACCCTCTGGTCGGCGGCCCTCGCGCTGCTCATGGCCCTGCCGCTCTCGATCGGCATCGCGCTCTTCATCTCGCACTACGCGCCGCGGCGGCTCGCGCAGGGCCTCGGCTACGTCGTCGACCTCCTCGCCGCCGTGCCCTCGGTCGTCTACGGGCTCTGGGGCATCCTCGTCCTCGCCCCGGCCGTGCAGCCCGTCTACTCCTCGCTCGTCGACTCGCTCGGCTTCATCCCGCTCTTCGCGGGCCCCGTCTCGGGCACCGGCCGCACGATCCTCACCGCCGCGATCGTCCTCGGCGTCATGATCCTCCCCGTCATGACGGCCATCTGCCGCGAGATCTTCCTGCAGACCCCCGTCCTCCACGAGGAGGCCGCTCTCGCCCTCGGCGCGACCCGCTGGGAGATGATCCGGATGGCCGTCCTGCCGTTCGGCCGCCCCGGCATCATCTCCGGCGCGATGCTCGGGCTCGGGCGCGCCCTCGGCGAGACGATGGCCGTCGCCATGGTGCTCTCGCCCACGGGAATCGTGACCTTCGCGCTCCTGCAGTCGACGAACCCGTCGACGATCGCGGCGAACATCGCGCTGAGCTTCCCCGAGGCCTACGGCGTCAACGTCAATCTGCTCATCGCGACGGGGCTCATCCTGTTCGTCATCACGCTCGTCGTGAACTCGATCGCCCGCTACATCGTCAACCGCCGCAAAGACTTCTCAGGAGCGAACTGACCGTGGCCATCGACAC
Source organism: Actinomycetes bacterium (assembly GCA_046565745.1). Lineage (GTDB taxonomy): Bacteria > Actinomycetota > Actinomycetes > Actinomycetales > Microbacteriaceae > Microcella. Next base: position 2,284 of record JBKHYA010000073.1, on the reverse strand, counting down.
CGCGCGCCCCAGCACGACCGACTCCGCCAATCAGCTCACCCACGGCCGCCTCGGCCGCGGCGCGCCGTGGATCATCCTCGGCGTGAGCCTCGCCGTCTCGGCCGCCGTGTTCTGGCTCTTCGCCACGGCCGGGATGACCGACGGCTTCAATCCCGTCGGCGCCGTTCTCGTCGGCGTTCTCATCTATCTCGTGATGATCGTCGTCATCAGCCGCCAGGTCGAGGGCGCCCGCCAGGCGACCGACCGGTTCGTGACCGCTCTCGTGACGGGAGCCTTCGTCGTCGCGATCATCCCGCTCGTGTCGCTCATCATCACGGTGTTCGCGAACGGTCTCGCCCGCTTCGATCCGGAGTTCTTCTCCTCCTCGATGCGCAACGTGACCGATGACGGCGGCGGCGCCGTGCACGCCATCGTCGGCACCCTCCTGATGACCGGCACCGCCGCGATCATCTCCATCCCGATCGGGCTGCTCACCGCGATCTACCTCGTGGAGTACGGGCGGGGCCCCCTCGCGCGGGCGATCACGTTCTTCGTGGACGTCATGACGGGCATCCCGTCGATCGTCGCCGGGCTCTTCGCCTTCGCGCTCTTCGCGATCTTCTACGGGCCGGGCGTCCGCATGGGCTTCGCGGGGGCAGTCGCGCTCTCGGTGCTCATGATCCCCGTCGTCGTGCGGTCGTGCGAGGAGATGCTGCGCGTCGTGCCCAACGAGCTCCGGGAGGCCGCGTACGCGCTCGGCGTGCCGAAGTGGCTCACCGTGCTCAAGGTCGTCCTGCCGACCTCGATCGCGGGTATCACGACGGGCATCATGCTCGCCATCGCCCGCGTCATCGGCGAGACCGCGCCGCTGCTCATCGTCGCGGGGTTCACCTCGAGCATGAACTACGACCTCTTCAACGACCGCATGCAGTCGCTGCCGGTGTTCGTGTTCACCTCCTACGCCAACCAGGGCGTCGACACGCAGGCGTTCCTCGACCGCGCCTGGGCCGGCGCGCTCACGCTCATCCTCATCGTCATGGTGCTGAACCTCGCCGCGCGGATCGTCGCGCGCGTGTTCGCCCCCAAGCTCGGCCGCTGACCCGCCCACCGGAATAGGAATCGCACCCACGTGTCCAAGCGCATCGAAGTCAACGACCTCAACGTCTACTACGGCAAGTTCAAGGCCGTGGAGGACATCACCATGGTCATCGAGCCCCGCAGCGTCACCGCCTTCATCGGCCCCTCGGGCTGCGGGAAGTCGACGTTCATCCGCACGCTCAACCGCATGCACGAGGTGATCCCCGGCGCCTACGTCGAGGGCGAGGTGCTCGTCGACGGCAACAACCTCTACGGCCCCGGCGTCGACCCCGTGCTCGTGCGCCGCCAGGTCGGCATGGTCTTCCAGCGGCCGAACCCCTTCCCCACGATGTCGATCCGCGACAACGTGCTCGCAGGCGTCACGCTCAACAACCGGCGCATCTCGAAGTCCGACGCCGACGACCTCGTCGAGAAGTCGCTCCAGGGCGCCAACCTCTGGAACGAGGTCAAGGACCGCCTCGACCGACCCGGCTCGGGTCTCTCCGGCGGCCAGCAGCAGCGCCTCTGCATCGCGCGAGCGATCGCCGTCGAGCCCGAGGTGATCCTCATGGACGAGCCGTGCTCGGCCCTCGACCCGATCTCGACCCTCGCCATCGAGGACCTCATCGAGGAGCTCAAGCAGGACTACACGATCGTCATCGTCACGCACAACATGCAGCAGGCCTCGCGCGTGAGCGACCGCACGGCCTTCTTCAACATCGCCGGCACCGGTCAGCCCGGCAAGCTCATCGAGTACGACGACACGCGCGTCATCTTCTCGAACCCGAGCGTCAAGGCGACCGAGGACTACGTCTCCGGCAAGTTCGGATAGACCGCCGCACCGCACGACGAAGGGCCCGGGAGATCCTCCCGGGCCCTTCGTGATGCTACAGCGCTGCGCGGTGCTGTGATTCGGTGCGGCGGCCTAGGCCTCCGTCGGGATCGCCACGATCGGCGTCGTCGTCGGCGCGGGGCTGCCCGTGCTCGGCTCGACCGTCACGCCGACGATCGTTCCGGCCTCGAAGGCGCCCTCGAGCACCTGGACGACCTCGCCGTTCTCCTCGACCGTGAACAGGCCGGCCGGAGTCGGCTGGCCGTCGGTGATGTACCACAGGGCGTAGGCCTCGTCGGCGCTCAGCTCGGGCAGGCCGTCGAAGACCATTGCCGAGAGGCCGAGCCACTCGGAGCTCACGAGCGTCGCGCTGCCGCCGTCGGTCACCGGAGCCGC
>JBKHYA010000072.1:0-7300 GCA_046565745.1 Actinomycetes bacterium | reverse complement strand
GCGCTGCCGATCGAGCGGGCGAAGAGGTTGGTGCCGGTGACGACACCGCGCTCGTTCCACGGCACGCTCGACTGCGCCGCGATGAGCGAGGGCGTCGCGACGAGCCCCATCCCGAGCCCGCTGATGAAGCACGCGATCGCGACGATCGCGACCGAGGGCACGGCGGCCGACGCCGCGAGCACGGCCGGCCCCGCGATGACGAGCACCATGCCGATGAGCACCGTGGTCCGGAACCCGAGCGTCAGGTAGAGCCGCCCCGACTGCGCGGCCGAGATCGGCCAGCCGATCGTGAGCGCTCCGAGCGCGAGCCCGGCGATGAGCGGCGAGACCCCGATCGACCCCTCGAGGTAGGTCGGCACGTACGAGGTGAGCCCGAACGCGATGAGCAGCACTCCCCCGCCGCCGAACGCGACCGCGCTCTGCCACGAGAGCCACTCCCAGGCCTGGCCGCCCTCGAGCACTCCGACGAGCAGCAGCGCGAGTGCGGCGGTGAGCAGCACCGCGCCGAGGTAGTCGACCCGGTGCGTGCGGCGCTCGACGTTCTCGTGCAGGTGGCGGATGAGCATCCACCCCGCAAGAAGGCACAGGGGGATGTTGACGAAGAAGATCCACCGCCACGCGTCGAGCTCGGCGAACAGGCCGCCGAGCAGGGGCCCGATGACGGCGGATGCTCCCCACACGCTCGCGATGTAGCCCTGCACCTTGGCGCGCTCGGCGACGGAGTAGATGTCGCCCGCGATCGTGATCGACATCGGACCGACCGCGCCGGCGCCGAGGCCCTGCACGGCGCGGAAGGCGATGAGGGCCGGCATGCTCCAGGCGAGGCCGCACAGGATCGACCCGACGAGGAACAGCCCGATGCCGGTGAGGATGATCGGCTTGCGCCCGACGACGTCGCTGAGCTTGGCGTAGATCGGCACCGAGACCGCCTGCGCGAGGAGGTAGATCGAGAACAGCCACGGGAACTGCTCGAACCCGCCGAGCTCGTCGACGAGCGTCGGCACCGCGGTCGCGAGGATGGTCGCGTCGATCGCGACGAGGCCCGTGGTGACCATGAGCGAGAGCAGGATCGGGCCGCGCGAGGAGCGGAGTCCGACGTCGGCAGTGCTCAGGGGTCGCTCCTTCGTGCGGGGCCGCGGGCGGCGTGCTGTGAGGCGTGCAGTGCGCGGCGTGCAGGGTGCCGCGGCGCGCGGTCGGCTCATGCTGGCACCGCTGTCTGGGAGGCGACCGCTCGCGAGCCGATCATCCGCCAGCCGTCCATCCGGCGCCCATCACCCGCCCCTCCGCTCATCCGTCCATCCGCCCCTGCGAGGATGGCCCCGTGCTCACCCCCGACGACCCGCTCAGCCGCGGCATCGCCCTCGCGGTCGCGCTCGGGCTCGTCGCGCTCCTGATCTGGCGGGCGATCCGCAAGGACCGCCGCGAGTACTCCCGCTTCCGCCGCTACCGCTCGACCGCGAAGCGCCAGGCGATGATGCGGCGCTGGCTGATCGAGTCGATGCTCCTGTTCGGCGGCTCGGCGATCGTGCTGGCCGTGGTCGTGCATCCGCTCACGGGGTCGGTCCTCGAGGCGGCCCGATCGGTCGGCGGGGTCGCGGCGGTCATCGGCTGGTTCGAGAGCCCGGTCGGGATGCTCGTCCTCGCGCTCGCCGTCGCCCTCGCCGTGTCGCTCACGATCGTGGGCGTGCGCTCCGCCCGCCGCGAGGGCGGCGTCGTGATGATCGGCGACATCGCCGCGCTGCTGCCCCGCAACCGGCCGGAGCTCGGCTGGGCGTCGGCGCTGGCGGTCAACGCGGGGGTGGTCGAGGAGCTGCTGTTCCGGCTCTGTCTGCCTGCCCTGCTGTTCGTCGTGACGGGCGAGCCGCTCAGCGCGTTCGGGCTTGCGGTGCTGCTGTTCGCGGCGCTGCATGCCTACCAGGGGGTGCCCGGCGTCGTCGGCACGCTCGTCGTCGGGCTCCTGCTGACCGCCGCCTACGTGCTGAGCGGCAGCATCGTGGTCGCGATCGTGCTGCACGCGCTGCTCGACCTGCGCACGCTCGTCCTCGTGCCCGTCGCCGTGTACGACGTGCATCGCGTGCCCGGGTCGCGGCGATTCCCACCGCCCCTCGCCGCCGTGACGCTCGGTGAGCCGACTGATCGCTCAGGCGCCGCTCAGGACGACGAGGCCGACGGCGCCGGCTCCGTCGCGTAGAGGTTCGTGAGCGCCGAGCCCACCCAGGCGATGAGGTCGTCGTCGCTCGCATCCTTCGGCAGCGGCATCGTCGCGACCTTCTGCGCACCGAAGTACTTCGAGCCGGGGTACATGCGCTGCAGGCGCAGCTGCCGCGAGTCCGGGAGCTCCTTGCCGACGATGCGGAGGTTCGAGCCCATGACGACGACGTCGCTGAGTCCGAGCGCCTGGGCCTGGCGGCGCAGACGCGACACGGCGAGGAGCGCGAGCACCGGCTGCGGCGGGTCGCCGTAGCGGTCGGTGAGCTCGTCGAGCACGGCATCCAGCGCCTCATCGGGGCTCGCGGGGCCCGCCGCCGCCGAGAGCTTCTGGTACGCCTCGAGGCGCAGGCGCTCGGACTCGATGAACTCCTCGGGGATGTGCGCGTCGACCGGCAGCTCGAGCCGCAGCTCGGTCTGCTCGTCGGCCGCATCGCCGCGGAACGCGCTCACGGCCTCGCCGATCATGCGCAGGTAGAGGTCGAAGCCGACGCCCGCGATGTGGCCCGCCTGCTCCGCGCCGAGGAGGTTGCCCGCGCCGCGGATCTCGAGATCCTTCATCGCGATCTGCATGCCGCCGCCGAGGTCGGTGTTCGCGGCGAGGGTCTGCAGGCGGTCGTTCGCGGTGTCGGTGAGCGGCTTGAGCTCGTCGTAGAGGAAGTACGCGTACGCGCGCTCGCGGCCGCGGCCGACGCGCCCGCGCAGCTGGTGCATCTGCGACAGCCCGTACTTGTCGGCGCGGTCGATGATGAGCGTGTTCGCGTTGGCGACGTCGAGGCCCGTCTCGATGATCGTCGTCGAGACGAGCACGTCGAAGCGGCGCTCCCAGAAGTCGACCATGACCTGCTCGAGGAGCGACTCGCTCATCTGGCCGTGGGCGACGGCGATGCGCGCCTCGGGGACGAGCTCGGCGAGATGGCTCGCGACGCGCTGGATGCTCGACACGCGGTTGTGCACGTAGAACACCTGCCCCTCGCGCAGCAGCTCGCGGTGGATCGCCGCGGCGACCTGCTTGTCGCTGTACGGGCCGACGAAGGTCAGGATCGGGTGGCGGTCCTCCGGCGGCGTCGCGAGAGTCGACATCTCGCGGATGCCCGTCACGGCCATCTCGAGAGTGCGAGGGATCGGCGTGGCCGACATCGCGAGAACATCGACGTTGGTCTTGAGCTTCTTGAGGGCGTCCTTGTGCTCGACGCCGAAGCGCTGCTCCTCGTCGATGATGACGAGCCCGAGGTCCTTGAACGTCACGCCCTGGCTCAGGATGCGATGGGTGCCGAGGACGACATCGACCGTCCCGCGCGCGAGGCCCTCGATCGTCTCCTTCGCCTCCTTGTCGCTCTGGAACCGGCTGAGCGCGCGCACGTGCACCGGGAACCCGGCGAAGCGGTCGGCGAAGGTCTCCATGTGCTGCTTCACGAGCAGCGTCGTCGGCACGATCATCGCGACCTGCTTGCCGCCCTGCACGGCCTTGAACGCGGCGCGCACGGCGACCTCGGTCTTGCCGTATCCGACGTCGCCCGCGAGGAGGCGATCCATCGGGATGGGCGACTCCATGTCGCGCTTGACCTCGTCGATGGTCGTGAGCTGGTCGGGGGTCTCGGCGTACGGGAACGCCTCCTCGAGCTCGCGCTGCCACGGGGTGTCGGGCGCGAAGGCGTGCCCGCGGCTCGACATGCGGGCCGAGTAGAGCTTGACGAGCTCGACGGCGATGTCGCGGACGGCCTTGCGCGCCTTGCCCTTCGCCGCCGCCCAATCGCTGCCGCCCATCTTGCTGAGCGCGGGCGCCTCGCCGCCGACGTACCGCGTGAGCAGGTCGAGCTGATCGGTCGGCACGTAGAGCTTGTCGCCCGGGTAGCCGCGCTTGGAGGGCGCGTACTCGATGAGCAGGAACTCGCGCGTGCTCTTCACGGCGCTGCGCCCGCCGCCCGTCGACACCTCGCGCTGCACGAGCTCGAGGAACCGCCCGATGCCGTGCGTCGCGTGGACGACGAAGTCGCCGGTCTTGAGCTGCAGCGGGTCGACGACGTTCTTGCGGCGGCTCGCGAGCTTCTTCGGCTGGCGCGAGTCGTAGCCGACGGCGCGGCCGTAGAACTCGGTCTCGCTCAGCAGGCCGATCCTGAGCTCGGGCAGCTCGAAGCCGTGCTCGACGCTGCCGCGCACGAGGTGCACGACGCCGGGCTCGAGCGGGTCGGGCAGCTCGTCGACGATGCGCGCGGCGACCTGCTGCTCGGAGAGCACGTCGCTCGCGCGCTCGAGCAGGCCCGCGCCGCCCGCGACGACGACCATGGCCCAGCCGTCGCGCACGCGGTCGACGACGTGGTCGACGGCTCCTCCCGCGATGCCGGCGAAGCTGGGCGGCTCGGTCGCGTCGATGCGCAGGACATCCGGGTCGTCGGCGTCGAACGCGCTGATCGTGTACCAGGGGCGGTCGCCGGATGCCGCGCGCAGGCCGTTCACGGTGAGGAAGTCGCCCGCGTCGAGGTCGATGGGCGCCTCGGCTCCGGCCGTGGCGGCGTGCCACGCCGCCGACAGGAACTCGCGGTTCGTCTCGACGAGGGTCGTCGCGCGGCTCGCGACGCGCTCGGGGCTCAGGACGGCGACGGACGCGCCGGCCGGGAGGTAGTGCGTGAGGGGCACGAGCTCGTCGACGAGCGCGGGGGCGAGGCTCTCCATGCCCTCGACCGGGATGCCCTCGCCGATCTTCGCGAGCATCTGCGCGAGGCTCGGGAACTCGTGCTGCATCTCTCGAGCGCGCTGCTTGACGCTCTCGGTGAGCAGCAGCTCGCGCGTCGGCGGCAGCTCGATGCGCTCGACGACCTCGGGCAGCGAGCGCTGGTCGGCGACCGAGAACTCGCGCAGCTGCTCGACCTCGTCGCCGAAGAACTCGATGCGGACGGGGTGCTCGGCGACCGCGGGGAAGACGTCGAGGATGCCGCCGCGCACCGCGAACTCGCCGCGGCGCGTGACCATGTCGACGCGCGCGTAGGCGAGGTCGATGAGCCGCTCGACCGTGGGGGCGAGCTCGTGCCCGCGCTCGCCCGCGGCGAGGACGACGGGCTCGATGCTCGTGAGACCCGTGGGCAGGGGCTGCAGGGCCGCGCGCACGGAGGCGACGACGACGAGGTGGCCGGTGGGGGCATCCGCCCACTGCGCGAGCGCCCGGAGGGTGCGGATGCGGCGGCCGACGGTCTCGGCGCTCGGGCTCAGGCGCTCGTGGGGCAGGGTCTCCCACGCGGGAAGGTCGAGGATCGTCGCGTCGGGCAGCAGGCAGCGCAGCGCGTCGATGAGCCCTTCCGACTCGCGGCCGGTCGCGGTGATCGCGAGCAGGCACTGCGGGGCGTCGCGAGCGGTGAGGATGCTCGCCAGGAGCGGAGCGCGGAGGCCCTCGACGACCGAGAAATCGGTCGAGACCCGCGCGGCCTCGAGCGCCTCCTGGAGCGTGCGGGCGCGCGACAGGGCCGGGATCAACCGCTCGAGACTCACTGAAGTGAGTGTACGCGCGGGCGGCTGGGGGTTGCGCGGGGTGGCCGGGGGGTGCGGGGTGGCGGCGCGGCTCAGGCGCGCGGGCCGTGGAACCTCTGCTGCGCCGCGAGCAGCCCTTGCTCGACGAGCAGCTCGACCGCGTCGGCGGCGTCGTCGAGGAGGAACGGCAGGCGGGCCTTCTCGGCGGCCGGGAAGTCCTTGAGGACGTAGTCGGCGGCATCCTGCCGGCCGGGCGGGCGGCCGATGCCGATGCGGACGCGCGGGAACTCCTGCGTGCCGAGCGCCTTGATGATGTCGCGCACCCCGTTCTGGCCGCCGTGGCCGCCGTCGGCCTTGAGCTTGATCGACTCGAACGGCAGGTCGAGGTCGTCGTGCAGGACGACGACGCGCTCGGGCGGGACGCCGAAGTACTTGGCCGCGCTCGAGACGGGCCCGCCGGAGGTGTTCATGTAGCTGAGCGGCTTGACGAGCACGAGCTTCGGGCCGCCGGGGCGCAGGCGCACCTCGGCGAGCATCGTCGTCGACTTATGGCGCGAGAACCTCCCGCCGAGCCGCTGCGCGAGCTCGTCGAGCGCCATCTGGCCGACATTGTGCCGATTGCCGGCGTAGCCGGGCCCGGGGTTCCCGAGCCCGGCTACGAGCCAGACGTTGTCGGCCACGGCCGGAGGTGCCTGACGCCTCGTGAATCCGAAAATGATGCCTACTCGGCGGCCTCGGCGGAGTCGCCCTCGGCGCCCTCGGCGGCCTCGTCGCCCTCAGCGCCCTCGGCCTCGTCGCCCTCGGCGGCCTCATCGGCGGTGCCGTCGGCGTCGGAGGTCGTGTCGAGCTGCGGGGTCGACACGACGACGACGAGCGCCTCCGGGTCGGTGATGAGGGTCGTGCCCTTGGGGAGCTCGACCTGGCCCGCGTGGATCTGCGTGCCCTCCTCGAGGCCCTCGATCGAGAGGACGAGGTTCTCGGGGATGTGCGTGGCCTCGGCCTCGACCGTGAGGGTCGTGTGCTCGAGCATCGCGATGGTGCCGGCGAAGCTCTCGCCCTCGAGGTGCACGGGGACGTCGACGACGACCTTCTCGCCCTTGCGGACGACGATGAGGTCGATGTGCTCGATGAGCTGGCGCACCGGGTCCTTCTGGACGTCCTTGACGAGCGCGAGCTGCTCGTCGCCCTCGATGTCGAGCGTGAGCACGACGTTCTTCTTGCGGAGCAGGAGCGCCGTCTCGTGACCCGGGAGGGTGACGTGGCGGGGCTCGGTGCCGTGGCCGTAGATGACGGCGGGGATCTTGTTGGTCGCGCGGATCTTGCGAGCGGCGCCCTTGCCGAAGCTCGAGCGCACCTCCGCTGCGAGGTGGGTGTTCTCGGACATGCCGGACTCCTTGAATGTCAGTGGGCCCTGGGGACCCGGTCGTGATTGTCGACTCGAACGCACAAGCGCGTGAGGAAAGACCTGGTGCCTTGCCCACCGCGTCGATCACGAAGAGCTCACGCTCTTCCTCGCCGAAGTTCAGCGGCCCAGTCTATGCGAGATCGCGCCCCTCCGGCACCGCGAGAAGGTCGGCGACCTCCTGAGCCAGCTGCGGGATGCTCTTCTCGCCGTCGAGCATCGTGACGA
>JBKHYA010000071.1:0-7392 GCA_046565745.1 Actinomycetes bacterium | reverse complement strand
GTCGGCGACGTCGCCGAACGTCGGGTTGTTGCCCACGCTCGTCGCCGCGGGGTAGCGCTCGCCGTCGACGAGCAGCCACGTCGCGTACACGCCGTCGGCGGGGATGTACCCCTCGGCGTTGTGCGCGAGATTCGCGGTCGGGTACCCGAGATCGCGGCCGCGCTGATGGCCCGGCACGACGAGCGACCGGATGCGCGGGTAGCGCCCGAGGGCATCCGTCGCCTCCTCGAGGCGGCCGGCATCGAGCGCCTCGCGAATGCTCGTCGACGACACGCGCTGCCCGTCGACCACGCATACGTCGTCGAGCACGTCGACGGTGAAGTCGAAGCGCTCGCCTTCGGCGCGGAGCGTGTCGACGGTGCCGGCGCCGTGGGCGCCGTAGCGGAAGTCGGAGCCGACGACCACCTCGGCGGCGCGCAGCCCGTCGACGAGCACCGACCGCACGAACTCGTCGGGGGTCTGCGCGGCGAGGTCGCGTGTGAACGGCAGCACGACCACGAGGTCGGCACCGGCCCCGACGAGCGCCTCCGTCTTCTGGGCGACGCTCAGCAGCGGCGTCGGCGCGCGGTCGGGGGCGAGCACCGCGGCGGGATGGCGGTCGAAGGTGACGACGACGACGCGCCGGTCTCCCGCGCGCTCGCGCATGCCGTCGAGGACGGCGCGGTGGCCGCGGTGGACGCCGTCGAACTTGCCGATCGTGACGATCGAGCGGCGGTCGTCGAGCGGCAGTGCGTCGAGACCGTCGAGGATGCGCGCATCGCTCACGAGGCGGCCTTGCTCCGGGCGGGCGCGGAGGTCGCGGTCGCGGTCGAGCGGCGTGCCCGCTGCACCCGGTGCAGCCACAGGAGCCCGAGCACGGGGAGCACGAGCGGGATTAACAGGTACCCCTGCCCGAAGCGCGACCACACCGTGTCGTCGGGGAAGAGCGCGGGGTCGAGGAGGCTCGCGACGCCGACGGCGAGCACGCCGACGAGCTCGAAGGCGATCGCGACGACCGCGACGCGGAAGGCCGTCGCGCCGCGCGCGACGAGTGCGACCGTGGCGACGACGTAGACGACCGCGGCGATCGCCGAGAGCGAGTAGGCGATCGGCGCCTCGGCGAACTTCGTCGCGATCTGGTAGCCCGAGCGGCCGGTCGCGGCGAGCGCGAGGACGGCGTACACGACGACGAGGACGCGGCCGATGCCGGACGCGGTCGGGCGGAGTTCCTCGGTCACGGGTTCAGCGTAGGTCAGGAATCCTGAGGGTCGACGTCACCCTCGGCGCGCTCGATCGCCGGCGCGTCGTCGGCGCTCGACCCCGTCGTCGACTCCTCGACGGCGAGCCTCTGCGAGGGCAGCGGGCCCGCGCCGGGAATGGGCGCCGAGAGCGCCCGGAGGAAGCGCTGGGCGATGCGTCGGCGGGCGACGCCGAGCGCAGGGTTCGCGAGCGCCCAGCCGGGGCCGGCAGCGCGCGCGAAGCTGCGCACGGTGAGCCAGATGCCGCCGTCGGCGACGCGCTCGAGGAGGAAGGACTCCTCCCCCGAGAGCGGATGACCGGGGAGGGTGCCGACGGCGTAGAGCACGCGATCGGGGCCCTCCTCGCGCAGCACCACCCGCCCCGGGAGCGGATAGAGCATGCGCTGCCCGAGAGCGGGACCCACGATCACGGTGTCGCCGGGGCGCACGTACCGCTCGCCGGAGGGCGCGAACTCGTCGTCGGGCACCTCGAGCGTCGCGGGGGCCACGGGCTGGCCGCTCTCGTCGTAGCTCACGGGGAGGTAGTGCGCGGCATCCTGGTCGCCGGCAGCGGGGATGATGCGGACCGCGAGACCCGCACCGCGGTAGACACCGCCCGTGAGGAGCTCCTCGACGGCGTGCTCCCAGCGCGCGTCGCCGTGGCCGACGCGGCCGCGCACCTCGAGCGGGCGGTAGCCCTTCGGCGGGTACTGGAGCAGGTCGACGGCCTGCGTGCCGCCCACCGACCCGTAGGTGACGGTGCGCTGCTCGAGCGGTCGGCGGGCCACCGCTACTTCTTCTCCTTGGCCTTCTCGACGTCGCCCGAGAGCGCGGCGATGAACGCCTCTTGCGGCACCTCGACGCGGCCCACCATCTTCATGCGCTTCTTGCCCTCTTTCTGCTTCTCGAGGAGCTTGCGCTTGCGGGTGATGTCACCGCCGTAGCACTTGGCGAGCACGTCCTTGCGCATCGCGCTGATCGACTCGCGCGCGATGATGCGGGCGCCGATCGCGGCCTGGATGGGCACCTCGAACTGCTGGCGCGGGATGAGCTTCTTGAGGCGCTCGGTCATGAGCACGCCGTAGGCGTAGGCCTTCTCGCGGTGCACGATCGCGCTGAACGCGTCGACCGCCTCGCCCTGCAGGAGGATGTCGACCTTCACGAGGTCGGCCTCCTGGTCGCCCGTCGGCTCGTAGTCGAGGCTCGCGTAGCCGGCGGTCTTGCTCTTGAGCTGGTCGAAGAAGTCGAAGACGATCTCGCCGAGCGGGATCGTGTACTTGATCTCCACTCTGTCCTCGCCGAGGTAGTCCATGCCGATGAGGCTGCCGCGGCGGCTCTGGCAGAGCTCCATGATCGTGCCGACGTAGTCCTTCGGGGCGAGGATGGCGGCCTTCACCATGGGCTCGCTCACGCTCGCGATCTTCGCGCCCGTCGGGAACTCGCTCGGGTTCGTGACCGTGAAGTGCTTCTTGTCGTCGGTCGTGACCTCGTACGTCACGCTCGGCGCGGTCGAGATGAGGTCGAGGCCAAACTCGCGCTCGAGGCGCTCGGTGACGATCTCGAGGTGCAGGAGGCCGAGGAACCCGCAGCGGAACCCGAAGCCGAGCGCGACCGAGGTCTCGGGCTCGTAGTTGAGTGCGGCGTCGGAGAGCTTGAGCTTGTCGAGCGCCTCGCGCAGGACGGGGTAGTCGCTGCCGTCGATCGGGTAGAGCCCCGAGAAGACCATCGGCTTGGGGTCGGTGTAGCCGGGGAGGGCGCTCGCGGCCGGCTTCTGCGCGTTGGTGACGGTGTCGCCGACCTTCGACTGGCGGACATCCTTCACACCCGTGATGAGGTAGCCGACCTCGCCGACGCCGAGGCCCTTGCTCGGAACGGGCTCGGGGCTCGAGACGCCGATCTCGAGCAGCTCGTGCGTCGCGCGCGTCGACATCATCTGGATGCGCTCGCGCGGGCTCAGCGACCCGTCGATCATGCGGACGTAGGTGACGACGCCGCGGTACGCGTCGTAGACGGAGTCGAAGATCATCGCGCGAGCGGGCGCCTTCGGGTCGCCGACGGGAGCGGGGATGAGCTCGACGACGCGATCGAGCAGCGCCTCGACGCCCTCGCCCGTCTTGCCGCTCACGCGCAGCACGTCGGCCGGGTCGCCGCCGATGAGCTGCGCGAGCTCGCGCGAGTACTTGTCCGGGTCGGCGGCCGGCAGGTCGATCTTGTTGAGCACGGGGATGATCGTGAGGTCGTTCTCGAGCGCGAGGTACAGGTTCGCGAGCGTCTGGGCCTCGATGCCCTGCGCGGCGTCGACGAGCAGGATGGCGCCCTCGCACGCGGCGAGGCTGCGGCTGACCTCGTAGGTGAAGTCGACGTGGCCGGGGGTGTCGATCATGTTCAGGGCGAAGGTCTGCGGCTTCGCGCCCTCGACCGGCAGGGCCCAGGGCATCCGCACCGCCTGGCTCTTGATCGTGATGCCGCGCTCGCGCTCGATGTCCATGCGGTCGAGGTACTGCGCGCGCATGTCGCGGTCGCTGACGACCCCGGTGATCTGCAGCATGCGGTCGGCGAGCGTCGACTTGCCGTGGTCGATGTGCGCGATGATGCAGAAGTTGCGGATCAGCGTCGGGTCGGTGGCCGCCGGGGCGAGCGGCGTGAGGGCGCGAGGAGACATGTCGCGCCATTCTCCCACGCCCGTCGCCGAGCGCGATCACGCAGTGGATGCCCGGGGCCGGGCATCCGCGCCCGTCGCCTCGAGCGCGCCTCGCGCGACGCGCCCCGCGCGCGATTGTCGCGGGCGCTCGCCTGCTGGTAATGTTGCCTGTTGGCTTGCGTGTCAGGAAGCCCTCTCTCTTCCGACACGGATTGCGGCTGGGATTTCGCCACAGCGGTTGCGCTCATCATCGAGCGCGTTCGCACGGCACCCCACCCCCGGCCGCCACACTCACACCGACCGCATCGAAGAAAGACAGTCATGGCGAACATCAAGTCGCAGATCAAGCGCATCAAGACCAACCTCAAGGCGCAGGAGCGCAACAAGGCCGTCAAGAGCGAGCTCAAGACCGCCGTGCGCCGCACGCGCGAGGCCGTCGCCGCGGGCGACAAGGCCGCCGCCGCCGAGGCTCTCGTCGTCGCGACGAAGAAGCTCGACAAGGCCGCGAGCAAGGGCGTCATCCACAAGAACCAGGCGGCGAACCGCAAGTCGGCCATCGCCAAGCAGGTCGGCGCGCTCTAGCCCCAGCTGCATCCGCTCGACGCCCCGCTCCGCCATCGGCGAGCGGGGCGTGGTCGTTCGCGGACGCACTCGCGGGGCCGGGCGCGCGGCTCAGGCGGGCGGCTCGGGCGTGCGGCTCGGGCGCGCGGGTCAGACCGGCGAGAGGCCGCGGGCCGCGACCGTGCGCACGAGGGTCTCGAGCGAGTAGATGGGGTCACGGGCCGCGCCCTTGACCTGCGCGTCGGCGTCGGCGACGGCGAGGATGGCGCGGCCGAGCCCCTCCTCCGTCCAGCCCTGCAGGTCGCGGCGCGCGCGGTCGATCTGCCACGGTGCGAGGCCCAGCTGGCCGGCGAGCTGCCCGCCGGAGCCGCGCGAGCCGCCGACCTTCGCCATCGTGCGGAGCTTCATCGCGAACGCGGCGACCATCGGCACGGGGTCGGCCCCCGTCGCGATCGCGTGCCGCAGGAGCGCGAGAGCCTGCCCGTGCTGCCCGGCGATCGCGGCGTCGGCGACCGCGAAGGCGTTCGTCTCGACGCGCCCGCCGTAGTACTTCTCGACCGTCTGCGGCGTGATCTCGCCCTCGGTGTCGGCGACGAGCTGCTGGCACGCGCTCGCGAGCTCGGCGAGGTCGTCCGAGAAGGCGTTGACGAGCGCGCGGAGGGCGGCGGGCGCGATCGCGCGGCCCGCGTGCCGGAACTCGGCGGCGGCGAAGTCGGCGCGATCGGAGTCGCGCTTGAGCTCGGTGCAGACGATCTCGATGCCCGAGCCCTGGCCCGACCGGATCGCGTCGAGCATCTTCTTGCCGCGCATCCCGCCGCCATGCCGCAGCAGCACGACTGTGTCATCGGCGGGCGAGGCGAGGTAGTCGAGCACGTCCTCCAGGAAGGCGTCGTTGCACTTCTCGACGTTCTCGACGCGGATGAGCCGCGGCTCGCCGAAGAGCGACGGGCTCGCGAGGGTGAGCAGCTCGCCGGGCGCGTAGCCGTCGGCGCGCAGATCGTGCACCTCGAGGCTCGCGTCCTGCGCGCGCAGGGCATCCCGCAGCACGCGGCTCGCACGATCGGCGAGGAAGGCCTCAGGCCCGGTCACGAGCACGACCGGCGCCGGCCGGATCTCGTGCCACGACAGCTGCGGGATCGACGCCTTCGCCTTCGCCGACGGCGCCTTCGCGCTCGAGGCGGCGCGCGAGCGGGGTGCGGGCATGGTCCTCCTCGAGGGCGGTGAGCGGATGCCGCGGTCGCGCTCCCGACCGCCGATCCGGCCGTGCGGGCGGCCCGCCGGCAGCGCTCCTCAGCCTAGTCCGGGCCACCGACCTCCTCCGCGGCGGCCGCCGCTCCCGGCGCCTCCGCCGCCCCGCGCTGCGTCCACACCCGCCACCCTCCGCCGCCCTCCGCGGGCGCGATGAGCACGAGCCCGTGGAGGTCGCTGCGCAGCGTCGCTCCCCCGGCGTCGGCGACCATCGCGAGCGCCTCCGTCGTCGGATGCCCGTAGCTGTTGTCGGCCCCGACGCCGATGAGTCCGAGCGTCGCGCGCGCCTCGGCGTACACCTCCGGATCCTGATCGTTCGAGCCGTGGTGGCTCACCTTGACGATGTCGACGGGCGCGAGGCGCACGCTCTCCCGCAGCGACTCCTGCGCGCCGCGGCCGAGGTCGCCGAGCGCGAGCATGCTCGGGCACGCGCACGCCGGGTCGCCGCGCCACTCGAGGACGAGGCTCGCGTCGTTGCCGGGCGAGACGCCGCGATGGTCGGGGGGCCACAGCGCCCTCCAGCCGTAGCCGCCGAGCCGACCGGAGCCCCCCGCTGTCACGCTCTCCACCGCCGCTCCCCCGGCCACGAGGGCGTCGACGATGGCCTCGTCGCGCGCGCCGTCCGTCGGGCCGACGAGAACGGTGCCGACGCGCCCGACGACGGCCTCGACACCGCCGACGTGGTCGGCGTCGAAGTGCGTGAGCACGAGCAGGTCGACACGCGCGATGCCGAGCTCCGCGAGGCAGGCGGCGAGCGGCTCCGGTTCGACGCCCGTGTCCGTGAGCGCGACCATCCCCGCCGACCGCACGATGACGGCATCGCCCTGCCCCACATCGCACTGGGCGATGACCCAGTCGCGGGGCATGCCGAGCCGCCCGATCGCGTCGGCACCCGCCGTCGCACCGACGATCGCGATCAGCGCCGCCGCCGTCACGAGACCCGCTCGCGCCCGTGCCCGCCGGCTTCCCCACGGCGCCGGGATGCCCGCGGCGCCGAGCGCCCCGACGGTCAGCCCCGCGAGGAGGAGCGCTCCCATCCCGCCCTCCGGCCACGGCGCCGTCGCACTCGGCAGGCCGCTCGTGACCTGCGCGATCCCCGCGATCCAGCTCGCCGGCACCCACGCGACGGCCGCGAGAGCGGTGGCGAGCCAGGGCAGCACGGGCGCGGCGAGGCACGCCGCCATTCCGACGATCGTGGCGACCGGGGCGGCGGGCGCGGCGAGGATGTTCGCGACGACGCCGACGAGCGACAGCTCGGGCGCGAGCAGCACGAGCACGGGCTGGCACGCGAGCTGGGCGGCGAGCGGCACGGCGATCCAGAGCGCGATCGCGCGCGGCATGATCGTCGCGAGCCGCTCGGCGAGCGGACCCGAGAGCACGAGCAGCGCGCCGGTCGCGAGCACCGAGAGCGCGAAGCCGTAGTCGCGCGCCGTCAACGGGTCAGCACGAGGATCCCGAGCACGGCCGCGCCGAGAACGGGCAGCCCGCGGCCCGCGCGGCCGCTCGCGAGCGCGAGCAGGACGACCGCGGCCATGACGGAGGCGCGCACGACGCTCGCCTGGGGCGTCACGAGCACGACGAAGCCGCCGAGCGCCGCGAGCGCGCCGCGGCGCGGGTCCCGCAGGGACCCGAGGAGGACGCCCACGACCGCGAGCGCGACGAGCACGCCCATGTCGACGAGGGGCGCGCGGAGGACCCACGATCGCTCGGCGTCGACGTCGAGGT
>JBKHYA010000070.1:0-7429 GCA_046565745.1 Actinomycetes bacterium | reverse complement strand
GGTCGTCATCCTCGGCCTCAACGGCGCGGGAAAGACGACCCTCCTGCGGATCCTCGCGGGCGTCGACGCGCCCGACACCGGCCAGCTCGAGCCCGGCCACGGCCTCAAGGTCGGCTACTACGCGCAGGAGCACGAGACGCTCGACGTCAAGCGCAGCGTGCTGCAGAACATGATGTCGGCCTCGCCCGCGATCACCGAGCTCGAGGCGCGCAAGGTGCTCGGCTCGTTCCTGTTCACGGGCGACGACACCGCGAAGCCCGCGGGAGTGCTCTCCGGCGGCGAGAAGACCCGCCTCTCGCTCGCGATGCTCGTCGTGTCGAAGGCGAACCTGCTCCTCCTCGACGAGCCGACGAACAACCTCGACCCGGCGAGCCGCGAGGAGATCCTCGGGGCTCTCGCGAACTACTCCGGCGCGGTCATCCTCGTCAGCCACGACGAGGGCGCGGTCGAGGCCCTCAACCCCGAGCGAGTGCTCATCATGCCCGACGGCGTCGAGGATCTCTGGACGAAGGACTACGCCGAGCTCATCTCGCTCGCCTGATCGCGCCTAGCGACCCTCGAGCAGGGCATCCTCTTCATCGGCGTCGCTCGCCCGCTTGCGAACCCGCTGCGGGGTCGGCACCCCGGTCTCCTCGGCGACGATGCGCTGGCGCTCCTTCCGCAGCGCCCAGCCGTAGCCGATGAAGCCCATGAGGGCGAAGACGTACCACTGGAAGGTGTAGCTCAGGTGCGGCCCCTCGTCGGGCACGGGGCGCGTCGCGGCCACCGGGCGCGTGTCGGGCGCGGGGGACTCGCTGTCGAGGAGGCCGTACGCACCGGTGACGACGTCGCCGGCCTCGACCCTCTGAGCGACATCGGGCAGGTGGATGGTCGCGATCTGCCCCTCGGGGGCGCCGCGGCCGCGCAGCTCGGGCTCGCCGGGCTTGAGGCGCACGAGCACCTCCACGCGCCCGCTCGGAGGAGCGGGCACGACGTCGGGGTAGTCCTGCTCCGAGCCGACGGGCAGCCAGCCGCGGTCGACGACGAAGACGGTGCCGTCGTCGAGCAGCAGCGGCGTGAGCACCTCGAACCCGGGCCGGCCGTTGAGCGGGCGCGCGCGCACGAGCAGCTGCTCGTCGACGAGGTACTCGCCCTCGAGCGTCACGGGCTGCCACTCGAGCTCGGGGTCGAGGGCCCCGCTGTCGGGAAGCGCCTCGGTGAGGGCGACGGGCGCCGCATCCCAGTTCTCGGCGACGACACGGATCTCGGCCACCATCTCCACGCGCCGCTGCCACTGCCACTGGGCGAGGCCGACGCAGACCACGGCGAAGAGGGTCGTGAGGCCGAGCCAGCCGAGCCAGCGGCGCTGCAGGGCCAGGCTCAGGATGCTCACGCCGACGATTCTCCCGGATCAGGAAGCGAGTCGACGACCACGCCCGCCGGGGTGATCGTCACGGGGAAGGAGCGCTGGGCGACGAAGTCGTAGAGGAAGTCGCGGTGCTCGTCGCACGCGAGCCACACCTTGACGCGCTCGAGCCCGTGGATCCGGGGGTTGCGCCAGTTGACCGCCCACGTCGCCTCGGCGCGGCACCCGCTGCGCGAGCACCGCGTTCCGGAGATCTCACCGGGCAGGGAGATCACGCCGTGGGGCCGTGCGGCGTGTAGGCGAGCAGCTGGCCGGGTCGCTCGACGGCGCGGCCGTCGTTCGGCGCGACATTGTTGGCGACGACGACGGCGAAGTACGGCAGGATGATCGCGCCGAGCGCGGGGATCAGCAGCCACCAGCCGGGAGTGATGAAGCACGCGCCGATGCAGACGAGGCGCACGGCCATCGCCACCGAGTACTTGATCATGCGTGTGCGCCGCTCGTCGGTCGGGGAGGACGGGAGGCTGGTGATGGCTGCGCCGGTCGGCTGCTTCATGAGGTCTCGAGTGTACGTTCGTCGCCTGCGAGATCACTGGTTCGAACCCTGCTAATAGGCTTGGTGCTCATGACCACTCAGCGCACCGTTCTCATCACCGGCGGCAACCGCGGCATCGGCTTCGCGATCGCCGAGGAGTTCCTGGCCCAGGGGCACCGCGTCGCGGTCACGGCCCGCTCCGGCTCCGGTCCGGAGGGCGCGCTGACCGTCTCCGCCGACGTCACCGACGCCGCATCGCTCGACGCCGCGTACAGCGAGGTCGAGGACGCCTACGGCCCCATCGAGGTCGTCGTCGCCAACGCCGGCATCACGCGCGACACCCTCCTCCTCCGCATGTCGGACGACGATTTCCAGCAGGTAGTCGACACGAACCTCACGGGTGCGTTCCGGTCGGTGAAGCGGGCCATGAAGGGGATGCTCAAGGCGCGCTTCGGCCGCATCATCCTCATCTCGTCCGTCGTCGGACTGTACGGCTCGCCCGGGCAGGTCAACTACTCGTCGTCGAAGGCCGCCCTCGTCGGCATGGCCCGCTCGATCACGCGCGAGCTCGGCGGCCGCGGAATCACCGCCAACGTCGTCGCTCCCGGCTTCATCGAGACCGACATGACGGCCGAGCTCCCGGAGGAGCAGCAGCGGGCCTACAAGGACTCCATCCCCGCCGGCCGATTCGCGAGCCCGCAGGAGGTCGCGCGGGTCGTGACCTGGATCGCGAGCGACGACGCCGCCTACATCTCCGGCGCGGTCATCCCCGTCGACGGCGGCCTCGGGATGGGTCACTAGCCCCCACTCGAACTGCGCGGGCTCAGCCGCGCAGGCCGAGCAGCGGGAGCACGTCGCGCAGGTCGCGGCGCACCAGGCTGACGTCGGCGCGCTCGCGCACGATCGGCTTCGCGGCGAAGGCGACGCTGAGCCCCGCGGCCTCGAGCATGCGCAGGTCGTTCGCGCCGTCGCCGATGGCGACGGTGCGGGCGAGCGGCACACCCCGCTCGGCCGCCCACTCGCGCAGGGCGATCGCCTTCGCCTCGGCGTCAATCACGGGCCCGAGCGTGCGGCCCGTGAAGCGGCCCTCCACGACCTCGAGCCGGTTGGCGCGATGGTGATCGAGCCCCAGCTCGGCGGCGATCGGGTCGAGCAGCTCGTGGAACCCGCCGGACACGACGCCGACGGCCCCGCCGGCGGCGTGGACGGCCTCGACGAGCTCGCGGGCCCCGGCGGTGAGGGTGATGCGGGCGCCGACGCGGGCGCAGCATCCGTCATCGAGGCCTGCGAGCGTCGCGACGCGCTCGGCGAGCGATGCGGCGAAATCGAGCTCGCCGGCCATCGCTCGGTCGGTGATGGCGGCCACCGCGGGTCCCGACCCTGCCTCGTCGGCGAGGAGCTCGATGGCCTCCTGCTCGATGAGCGTGGAGTCAACGTCGAGGACGACGAGGAAGCGGGTCATGGGGCGGGCACTCCTCGTCGGGGGCGCACGCGCCCGATCACTCGATGCGGATGCCCTTCCCGACGACCGTGATGCCGGTGTCGGTGACCGTGAAGCCGCGGGCTCGGTCGGCGGCATGGTCGACGCCGACCTGCGCGCCGGGGGAGACCACGACCTCCTTGTCGAGAATAGCCCGCCGGACGATGGCCCCCGCGCCGATCGTCGTGCGCTCGAAGATGACGGAATCGGTGACCTCGGCGGACTCGACCGTGACCCAGGTGCCGAGCACGCTGCGCTCGATCCGGGCGCCCGAGAGAACCGAGCCGAGCGACACGATCGAGTCGATCACGTGCCCGGTGGAGCCCGCGCCGTCGCGCACGAACTTCGCCGGCGGCATGTTGAGCTGCTGCGTGTAGATCGGCCAATCGGTGTTGTAGAGGTTGAAGACGGGGAGGGCGGCGATGAGGTCCTGGTGGGCGTCGAAGAACGACTCGATCGTGCCCACGTCGCGCCAGTAGAAGCGGTCGCGCTCGGTCGCGCCCGGCACGTCGTTGTGGTTGAGGTCGTAGACGAACGCCTCGCCGCGGTTCACGAAGTCGGGGACGATGTCGCCGCCCATGTCGTGCGCGGAGTTGTCGAGCTCGGCGTCGCGCGTCACGGCGTCCATGAGCACGTCGGCGTCGAAGACGTAGTTGCCCATCGAGGCGAGCACCTGGTCGGGGGCGTCGGCGAGGCCGACCGCCTCCTTCGGCTTCTCGTGGAAGGCGGCGATGCGCGAGGGGTTCGCGGGGTCGGTCTCGATGATGCCGAACTGGTCGGCGAGCTCGATCGGCTGGCGGATGCCGGCGACCGTGACGCCCGCACCGGAGGCGATGTGCGCATCGATCATCTGCGTGAAGTCCATGCGGTAGACGTGGTCGGCGCCCACCACGACGACGATGTCGGGCTTCTCGTCGCGGATCAGGTTGAGGCTCTGGAAGATCGCGTCGGCGCTGCCGGAGAACCAGCGCTTGCCGAGGCGCTGCTGCGCCGGAACCGAGGCGACGTAGGCGTTGAGCATGCCGCTCAGGCGCCACGTCTGCGACACGTGCCGGTCGAGCGAGTGGCTCTTGTACTGCGTGAGGACGACGATCTGGCGCAGCCCCGAGTTGATGAGGTTCGACAGCGCGAAGTCGATGAGGCGGTAGCCCCCCGCGAAGGGCACGGCGGGCTTCGCCCTGTCTGCCGTGAGCGGCATGAGCCGCTTCCCCTCGCCGCCAGCGAGCACGATTCCGAACACCTTGGGGGTCGCCATGCCCCCACAGTAGGCGACGCACAGGCGCTGTACTAGCGTCATCACCATGCGCGTCGACGTCATCTCCCGTGAGTATCCGCCCGAGGTCTACGGAGGGGCGGGAGTCCACGTCGCGGAGCTCGTGCGCGCGCTCCGGCACGACGCTCTGGATGTCCGCGTCCGCTGCTTCGGCGCGCCGCGCAACGAGGCCGACACGCACGCCTACCTCGTGCCCGGCGCCCTGTCCTCGGCGAATCCCGCCCTCGCGACGCTCGGCGTCGACCTCGCGATCGCCGACGACGTCGACGGCGCCGACATCGTGCACTCGCACACCTGGTACGCGAACGCGGCGGGCCAGCTCGCGCAGATGCTTCACGGGATCCCGCACGTCGTCACCGCCCACAGCCTCGAGCCGCTGCGGCCGTGGAAGGCCGAGCAGCTCGGCGGTGGCTACAAGATCTCGAGCTGGATCGAGCGCGAGGCGTTCGAGACGGCGGATGCCGTGATCGCCGTGAGCGACGGCATGCGTCGCGACATCCTGCGCTGCTACCCGCAGCTGGACGAGCAGAAGGTCGGCGTCATCCACAACGGCATCGACCTCGACGGCTGGCAGCGGACGATCGACCACGAGTTCGTGCGCACCCTCGGCATCGACCCCGACCGCCCGACGATCGTCTTCGTGGGCCGCATCACGCGCCAGAAGGGCCTGCCGTACCTCCTCGAGGCCGTGCGGTCGCTGCCGAAGGACGTCCAGCTCGTGCTGTGCGCGGGCGCGCCCGACACGCCGGAGATCCTCCGGGAGGTCCAGAACGGCGTCGCCGCGCTCCAGGCCGAGCGCACGGGCGTCGTCTGGATCGAGCGGATGCTCTCGCAGCGCGAGCTCGCGGCCGTCCTGTCGCACGCCACGACGTTCGTGTGCCCGAGCGTCTACGAGCCGCTCGGCATCGTCAACCTCGAGGCCATGGCCTGCGGCGTCGCCGTCGTCGGCACCGCCACCGGGGGCATCCCCGAGGTCGTCGCGGACGGCGAGACCGGTCGCCTCGTGCCGATCGAGCAGGTGCAGGACGGCACCGGGATCCCCGTCGATCCGGCGAAGTTCGTCGCCGATCTCGCGGCCGTCCTCGGCGAGGTCGTGAGCGACCCGGAGCGCGCCGCGGCCATGGGTCGCGCGGGCCGCGCCCGCGCGGAGGAGCACTTCGCGTGGGGAGCGATCGCGGAACGGACACGCGCGCTCTACGCGAGCCTGCTCGTCTAGGCTGGACGCATCATGGCCAGCGTTCTCGAGTTCGACGATGTCTCCCTCAGCCGCGATGGCGCCGCCATCCTCGATGGCATCCGCTGGAACGTCGAGGACACCGATCGCTGGGTCGTCCTCGGCCCGAACGGCGCCGGCAAGACCACGCTCCTGCAGCTCGCCGCGGCGAACCTCCACCCGACGAGCGGTCGCGTCACGGTGCTCGAGGAGGAGATCGGGCACTCCGACCTCGCCTCGCTGCGCCCGCGCATCGGCTTCGCCTCGACCGCGATGGCGCGGCGCGTGCCCGCCGACGAGCGCGTGCTCGACGTCGTCATGACCGCCGCGCACTCCGTCACGGGTCGCTGGAACGAGGAGTACGAGGACGTCGACGAGCGCCGCGCCCGCCGGGTGCTGCGCGAGTGGCACCTCGAGCGCTTCGCCGACCGCCGGTTCGGCAGCCTGAGCGACGGCGAGCAGAAGCGCGTGCAGATCGCGCGCTCGATCATGACCGACCCCGAGCTGCTCCTCCTCGACGAGCCCGCCGCGAGCCTCGACCTCGGCGCGCGCGAGGAGCTCGTCCTCCTGCTCGGCAGATTCGCGAGCTCGCCCGACTCGCCGGCGATGGTCATGGTCACCCACCACGTCGAGGAGATCCCGGCCGGCTTCACCCACGCGCTGCT
Source organism: Actinomycetes bacterium (assembly GCA_046565745.1). Taxonomy (GTDB): domain Bacteria; phylum Actinomycetota; class Actinomycetes; order Actinomycetales; family Microbacteriaceae; genus Microcella. The sequence continues at coordinate 918 of JBKHYA010000070.1, read as the reverse complement.
CCTCGCGGAGGGCCGCGTCTCCGCGGCCGGGCCGATCGACGAGGTCATCACGGCCGAGCACCTCACGGAGGCCTTCGGGATTCCGCTCCAGGTCAGCCGCGAGGGCGACCGGTACGCGGCGCGCGGCGCCTGACCGGACCCGAGCTCCGGGCCGCGCTCTGCTAGTCTTGAGAGTCTGCCTCGAAGGTTCGCCCTTCGCCTGCCCATCAACCTGCCCGCAGCGGGGGCACCCCGCTGAACAGAGAATCCAAGGAACCGTTCATGAAGACTGACATCCACCCCGAGTACAAGGCGATCGTGTTCCGCGACCTCGCGTCGGGTGAGACCTTCCTCACGCGCTCGACCGTGTCGAGCGACAAGACGATCGAGCTCGACGGCGTGGAGTACCCCGTCATCGACGTCGAGATCTCGTCGGCCTCGCACCCGTTCTACACGGGCAAGCAGCGCATCATGGACTCGGCCGGTCGCGTCGAGAAGTTCAACCAGCGCTTCAAGAACTTCGGCAACAGCTAACTGCTACCTCACGAAAGCCCCGCCTGACCGCGGGGCTTTCGTCGTCTTACCGGGGGGGACGACGTTGGACGAAGGGTCTCTGTTCTTCACGGTCGTGTGGATGATCGTCTCTCTTGGGTTCGTTGCCCTCGGGATCTATGGCCTGAAGCGGCCGGAGTCGCTGGTCGGTCTCTTCCGTCGGACGGGGACGCCGATGTTCGGCAAACGTGTCTCCGAGCGCATATACACCGCGAGCAATCTCCGATGGGCCCTTATTCCGTTCATCGTCGTGGGGCTCTCCTTCGTCATCATTGGTGCCGTCAGCATCGCGACGCGGCTCGGTTAGGGCGTGTCTCGCAAGCCGGTGGGGTCTGTTGCGGCATCCTGAACGGATGGTGCGATCGCAGGTTCTCTCGGATGCGGATT
>JBKHYA010000069.1:0-7519 GCA_046565745.1 Actinomycetes bacterium | reverse complement strand
GCGTCGTCGCGCACGGATAGCTCGAGACTACGACGACCGGAGCCCGCTCCCTCACGATGTAGAGGAGTGACGTAAAGGGTTTTCGTCACTCCTCTACATCGTGAGTGCACCCGACGCGGAGGTGGTTCGCGGCCGTCGCCGGGAGTGCACACCGAGGCTGGGCGCACCCGGAGGCCCGCGTGGAATGATGCGCGGATGCCCCGGATCCTCGCCGTCGCGCCCGTGCTGCCCGAGAACGTGCACGAGCAGCATGAGATCACGGCCGAGCTCGCCGGCCGGCTCTCGGGCGACCGCGCCGCGCGCTCGGTGCTCGAGCGCGTGCATGCCGCGAGCGGCATCACGACGAGGCATCTCGCTCTTCCGCTCGACCGCTACCGCGAGCTCGACTCGTTCAGCGAGACCAACGCGCTCTTCCTCGAGCTCGCGCTGCCGCTCGTCGAGCGCGCGGTGACCACGGCGCTCGCCGAGGCCGGCCTCCGTGTCGAAGACGTCGACCACCTCTTCTTCACGACCGTCACGGGCGTGCAGGCTCCCTCGCTCGACGCGATGCTCGCGACTTCGCTCGGGTTCCGCTCCGACCTGAAGCGCGTGCCGAGCTTCGGGCTGGGATGCGTGGCCGGCGCCGCCGGGATCGCGCGCGTCGCCGACTACCTGGCCGGGCATCCCACGGGGGTCGCCCTTCTCGTGAGCGTCGAGCTGTGCTCGCTCACGCTGCAGTGGTCGGATCAGTCGATGGCCAACGTCGTCGGCACGGGCATCTTCGGCGACGGGGCCGCCGCGGTCGTCATGACCGGCGACGCGCACCCCGCGGCCGTCGCCGCCGGGGCGAGCAGGCCGCGTGTGATCGGCAGCCGCAGCGCGCTCTACCCCGACAGCTCGGAGATGATCGGCTGGCAGATCGGCTCGACCGGGTTCACGCTCATGCTCGCCGCGGGCGTGCCGGCGCTCATCGACGGGCACTTCGCCGCGGGGGTCGACGCGCTGCTCGCGGAGGCCGGGATCGAGCGCTCGGACGTCGACCGGTGGATCGCCCACCCGGGCGGGCCCCGCATCCTCGAATCGTTCACGGCCGCGCTCGACCTGCCGCCCGCCGCGCTCGACACCTCGTGGGAGGTCATGGCGCGCACGGGCAACCTCTCGTCGGCCGCCGTGCTGCACGTGCTCGCCGCGGTCGGCGACCAGCCCGCGGGCACGCGCGCCGTGCTCTTCGCCCTCGGCCCCGGCGTCACCGCCGAGCTCGTCCTCCTGGAGTGGTCATGAGCGTCATCCTCTACTCGCTGCTCGTGCTCGCGACCGGCGTCGAGCGCCTCGTCGAGCTCGTCATCTCGAAGCGCCACGCGGCCGCGGCCTTTGCGCGCGGCGGGGTCGAGCACGGGCAGCGGCACTTCCCGTGCATGGTGCTCCTGCACACCGGGCTGCTCGTCGCGTGCGTCGCCGAGGTCGTGCTGCTCGATCGCCCGTTCATCGGCGCGCTCGGCTGGCCGATGCTCGTCGTCGCCCTGCTCTGCCAGGCCGGCCGCTACTGGGTCATCGCCTCGCTCGGCGAGCAGTGGAACACGCGCGTCATCGTCGTGCCGGGCGCGACTCGCGTGACGCGCGGCCCGTACCGCTTCGCCTGGCTCCGGCACCCCAACTACTGGATCGTCGCGATCGAGGGCGTCGCGCTGCCGCTCGTCCACACCGCGTGGGTGACCGCGCTCGTGTTCACGGTGCTCAACGCGGTGCTGCTCCTCGGCTTCCGCATCCCCGTCGAGAACCGCGCGCTCGCGGCGCTGCGCACCGCCTCATGATCCCGACCGACGTCGATGTCGTGATCGCGGGCGGCGGCCCGGTCGGGCTCGTCCTCGCCCTCGAGCTCGAGCGCCGCGGCCTGCAGGCCGTCGTGCTCGAACCGCGCACCGGCCAGATCGACAAGGCGTGCGGCGAGGGCATCATGCCGGGCGGGCTCGCCGCGCTGCACCGTCTCGACGTCGACCCGCCGGGTCATGCGATCAGAGGCATACGGTACGAGGATGCCCGGGGCGCGGTCACGCATCGCTATCGCTCTCGAGAGGGACGCGGCGTGCGCCGCACCGCCTTGAGCGCCAGCCTGCGCGCGGCGGTCGCGGCGCGCGGGATCGAGCTGCGCCCCGAGAAGGTCGAGCACTTCGTGCACGAAGACCTCGGGGTCTCGGTCAACGGGCTGCGGGCGCGGTGGCTCGTCGGCGCCGACGGACTGCACTCGCGCGTCCGCAGCGAGGCGGGGCTCGGAGATGCCGATGGCGGCATGAAGCGGTTCGGCCTGCGGCGCCATTACGCGATCGCACCGTGGAGCGACGACGTCGAGGTGCTCTACGGCCTCGACTGGGAGCTCTACGTCACGCCCGTCGACGACACGACCGTGGGCGTGGCGGTGCTCGGCCCGAAGGGCGTCGACCTCGAGGCCGCGATCGCCGCGCATCCCGGGCTGCGCGAGCGCCTCGCGGGGGTCGCCGTCGCCTCCGAGCTGCGCGGCGCCGGCGCGCTCCGCCAGCGAACCGTCTCCCGCTCGACCGGGCGCATCGCGCTCGTCGGCGACGCGTCCGGCTACGTCGACGCGATCACGGGCGAGGGGATGCGCGTCGGCTTCGCGCAGGCCGAGGTGCTCGCCGACTGCCTGGCGCGCGACGACCTGCCGGCATACGAGCGGGCGTGGTCGCGGTCGACGCGCGACTTCCGGCTGCTCACCGAGGGGCTCGTGAGACTCGCGAGCTCGCCCGCCCGCCCGGCGATCGTGCCGGCCGCGCGCGCGATGCCGTGGCTCTTCGGCGCGATCGTCGAGCGGCTCGCGCGGTAGCAAGTTCGCTGCGGCTGCGGCTACGGCTACGGCTACGGCTGCGGCTGCGGCTGTGCGCGGCGCGGCTCAGGCGGCGGGCTCGACCGCGGCGGGCAGCCCGAGCAGCGATCGCAACTCGTCCGTCGTCGACGCGACGAGCGCGGCGTGGTCGCGCTCGTCATCCGTGCCGTAGCCCCACTCGACCGCGATCGTCGGCACGCCGTGCTCGGCCGCGCCCTCGATGTCGTGGATGCGGTCGCCGATCATGACGACGTTGTCGAGCGAGACGTCGAGGTCGCGCAGGCGGCGCAGGGCCTCCTCGACGACGTCGGCCTTCTCGCTGCGGGTCTCGTCGGCCGAGGCTCCCGTGATGACGGTGAAGCATTGGGCGATCGTGAAGTGCTCGAGCATGAGCGTCGCCGGCAGCTCGGGCTTCGAGGTCGCGAGGCTCAGCGGGATGCCCGCGTCGGCGATGTCTCGCACGAGCAGACCCATGCCGGGGTAGAGGGTCGAGTCGTAGGCGCCGCGGTCGAGGTAGCGGGCGCGGTAGATCTCGAGCGCGCGCTCGGCGGTCGGCTGGTCCATTCCGGCGAGGTCGCGGAAGGAGTCCATGATCGGCGGGCCCACCCAGCGCAGGAGCTCGTCGTATGCCGGCACGGCCATCCCGAGCTGCTCGTAGGTGTAGGCGAGCGTGTCGGTGATGCCGGGCGCCGAGTCGGTGATCGTTCCGTCGAGGTCGAGGAGGATCGCCGTGAACGGCGGGCGGGGGGCGTCGGCTGCAGAGGTCATCGGCTCGAGCCTACGGGGCGGCGCTCAGAACAGCCGCGGAATGCCGTCGTCGAGGCCGCGCATCGCGTCGTAGTCGAGCAGCAGGCAGCGGATCCCGCGGTCCTCCGCGAGGGTGCGCGCCTGCGGGGCGATCTCCTGCGCCGCGAAGACGCCCGCGACGGGGGCGAGCAGCGGGTCGCGGTTCATGAGCTCGAGGTAGCGGGTGAGCTGCTCGACGCCGTCGATGCCGCCGCGGCGCTTGATCTCGACCGCGACCGAGCCGCCCTCGGCGTCGCGCGCGAGGATGTCGACGGGACCGATCGCCGTCATGTACTCGCGGCGGACGAGCGCGTGCCCGGGGCCGAGCAGCTCGATCTGCTCGGCGAGCAGCTTCTGCAGGTGCGCCTCGACGCCGTCCTTCTGCAGGCCGGGGTCGAGGCCGAGGTCGTGCGCGGTCTCGTGCAGCACCTCGTGCACGCTCACGACGAGCATGTCGGCGGTCTTCGCGTGCGTGACGCGCCACAGCTCGATGACGCCGGCCGCGCGCTGGTCGTCGTCGGGCTCCTCGACGGCGAGGGTGCACGGCGGGCTCATCCAGTTGAGCGGCTTGTACGAGCCGCCGTCGGAGTGCACGAGCAGGCTGCCGTCGTTCTTGTGGATGAGCAGGCGCGTCGCGAGCGGCAGGTGCGCGCTGAGGCGCCCGGCGTAGTCGACGGAGCAGCGAGCGATCACGAGGCGCACGAGGGTCGAGTCTAGGTGCGGCGGGTGCCGCTCATCCCCACAGCCCGGGGCGGCGCTCCTCGGCCACCGAGTTGCCGCCGTCGACGACGATGAGCTGCCCGGTGATGTAGCTCGCGCCGGGGGAGGCGAGCCACGCGATCGCGCTCGCGACCTCGTCCGGCCGACCGCTGCGCCCGACCGGGACGAGCCCGCCCTCGACGGCCTCCTGCTCGAGCTGCGACGCCGTCGCGATCCACCCGGGAGCGACCGCGTTCACCGTGATCCCGTGCCGCGCCTCGTCGATCGCGAGCCCGCGCGTGAGGCCCAGCGCTCCGGCCTTCGCGGTCGCGTACCCGAGGTCGTCGCGCGCGGCCTGCACCGCGCCCGTCGTGCTGGCGACCGTGATGACGCGGCCCCACCCGCGCTCGCGCATCCGCCCGATGACGGCGCGCGTCACCAGGAAGACGCTCGTCAGGTTCACGTCGACCGCGCTGCGCCACTCGTCGATGCTCATGCCGATGTCGCCGCGCGGCATCTCTTCGCCGACCGCGACCATGCCGGCGTTGTTGACGAGGATGTCCGGCTCGGCCCCCAGCGCCCGCATCGCGTCGATCGCGGCGTGCGCCGCACTCTCGGTCTCGAGCCGCGCGACGACGCCGTGGGCGTCGTGCCCGTCGTTCCGCAGCTCCTGCGCGCGCTGCTCGATGCGGTCGGTCGTCGCGGTCATGACGACGCGGGCGCCGCGCTCGGCGAGCTCGCGAGCCGCGGCGAAGCCGATGCCTTCGGCTGAGCCGCACCCGGTGACGAGCGCGGTGCGGCCGGCGAGGTCGAGCGAGGCGGGGAGGGGTGCGCCGGGGAGCGGCGCGCCGGAGAGGGAGGCGGCGGGCGGCGAGGTCGGTGAGCTCATGCGCTCATCCTGCCGCCGCTCCGATGCCAAATGCAGGCACAGGCGTGCGTGGTGGGCGCGGTCGCCCTGTAAACAGCGACGTCAGGGCCGTTGGTGACTGCATTTGGAAACCGCGGGGCCCGCTCGCGCTGTGGTGGTCGCACAACTCAGGAACCGACGGCTCGCGCGAGCGCAAGGACCCTGAGATCAGGGGAGCGGGGGCGGTGGCCTTCCTGAGTTGTGCACCGTGGGGGAGGTGCCGCGGAGGAGTTCAGCCCGCGTTCGCCTCGCGCGACTCGGCAGCAGGTGCGCTCGCGCCGGCCCCGCCCGAAGCCGCGCCCGCCGAAGCCCCGCGCTCGCGCGCCGCCCCCGACGCGACCGCTGCCACGAGGATGAGCACGAGCACGACCCACAGCGCATTGAGCAGCCCGATCTGCTCGCCGAGGAACCCGATGACGGGCGGCCCGACGAGGAAGGCGAAGTACCCGACCGTCGCGACGGCGGCGACGGCGGCCGCGGCGCGGCGGGGGTCGTCCGCGGCGGCCGACATCCCGACGGGGAAGCCGAGCGACGACCCGAGCCCCCAGGCGAAGATGCCGAGCGCGGCGATGACCGGCTGCTCGACCGTGATGACGACGGCGAGCCCCGCGGCGGCGAGCACGGCCGACCCGCGCAGCACCGGCACGCGGCCGAAGCGGTCGAGCACCCACACTCCGGCGATGCGGCCGGTCGTCATCGCGACGGCGAAGATGCCGAACGCGAGGGCTCCGGTCGCCTCGTCGACGCCGCGGCCGTCGACGACGGCGAGAGCGAGCCAGTCGTTGGCCGACCCTTCCGCGAAGGCCATGCCGAGCACGATGAGGCCGATGAGCAGGATGCGCGGCTCGCGCCAGATCGACAGGCGCTCCTGCCACGTGGTGCGCTGCGGCCCCGGCCCGTCATCGTCGAGGCCCGGAAGCACCTCGTCCCGCGGCAGCAGCCGCACGACGAACAGGACGGCGACGATGAGCAGCACCCCGACGACGCCGGCGTGCCAGTCGACGCCGACGTCGAGGTCGGCGACACCGGCCGCGGCGGCCGCACCGATGACGGTGCCGATACTCCAGGACGCGTGGAACCACGGCATGATCGCGCGGCCCTGCGCCTGCTCGACGCCCGCGCCCTCGACGTTCATGGCGACGTCGGTGATGCCCGCGCCCGCGCCGAAGACGATGAGCGAGCCGAGCACGAATGCGTAGCTGCCGAGCGTCTGGGCGCCGATGCCGAGACCGATGAGCGCGAGCGAGGTCGCGATGATGCCGAGCAGGATGACCCGGCGCGTGCCGAGGCGGGCGATGATGTGGCTCGACCCGAGCAGGCCGACGATCGACCCGGCGGCCATGCCGAAGATGAGGATGCCGAACTCGTCCGTCCGCACGTCGAGCGCGTCGCGGATGGCGGGCGTGCGCGCGACCCAGGTCGCCATGGTGATGCCGCTGAGCGCGAAGACCGCGAAGACGGCGAAGCGCCAGGGCGCGAGGCGGGGAGCGGTGGTCGGCGAGCTCACGCGGGACCTTTCGGAACGAGGGGGTGGTGAGGCGAAAGGAGGCGCGGGGGCGGAGTTCGCGCGACCGCGCCCCGAGCATCCATCGATCGAATCGATTCGACACCCGAGTTCGACTACGCTAACAGCCGATGGCGACCCCGGCAAACCCCCCAGGCGACGGCACGAGGGCGACCCTCGCGCAGGTCGCCGCGCGCGCCGGAGTGAGCGCCTCCACCGCGAGCCTCGCCTTCAGCGGCGCGGGCCCCGTCGCCGACGAGACCCGCGAGCGCGTGCTCGCCGCGGCCCGCGAGCTCGACTACGGCGGGCCCGATCCGCGCGCCCGCAGCCTCCGCACCGGCCGCAGCGGCATCATCGCCGTCGTCATGGAGGACCGCATCCGCGTCGCCTTCCGCGACCCCATGGTCGTGACCCTCCTCGACGGCATCGCCGACGAGATCGGCAACGCCGGCTACAGCCTCCTGCTGCTGACCGACAGCCTCGAGCGCGCCGAGGGCGGCCTGCGCGACGCCCCGATGGATGCCGCTCTCCTGCTCGGCTGCAGCACCGACCTCGACCCCGCGGTTCGGGTGCTGAGCCAGCGCCAGGTGCCGCTCATCGGCGTCGAGGCCGAGCCGCGCCAGGGGCTGCCCATGGTCGACATCGACAATCGCGCGGGCATGCGCCGCCTCGCCGAGCACCTCGCCGAGCTCGGCCACGAGCGCGTCGCCGTCATCACCCTCCCGATGGATCGCGATCACACCCGCGGCCCGCTCACGCAGGTCTGGCAGGACTCCTCCGTCGCCTACACGGGCCTCGAGCGGCTGTC
>JBKHYA010000068.1:0-7584 GCA_046565745.1 Actinomycetes bacterium | reverse complement strand
CTCGCGCCGACCGCACTCGGCTCCGACCCTCCGTGCGGGCCTCCGCTTCGCGGGCGAGCGAGCATCACGGCCAGGGCGACCGCGCCGATCACGAGACCCGTGACGACGATCACACCCAGCACCCAGGCCCACCCCATCATCCATCCATCGCCCAACCACATCATGGCTCTGCCCTCCTGGCATCGCGGCATCCTCGCCGACGCCTCCAGGGTATGCCGGGCCCGACGGAGCGACCAGGGCAGAAAGACCCCGCAGCGTGCGCGCGATAGTGGGCCACGATCCCGTCGCGCGCAAGCCCCTGCCCGCTCCCCCCGTTCGGGGGGCACTCTCGATGAGCACAGCACTCATCGAAAGGCTTCCCATGAACGACGTCAACGTCATCGTCAGAGACGGGCTCGCGAATGTCATCGACTTCCTGCCCAAGCTCCTTCTCTTCATCATCATCCTCGTCGTCGGCCTCATCGTCGCGAAACTCATCGCGAAGGGCCTCGACAAGCTGCTCGAGCGCGTCGGCTTCGACCGCCTCGTCGAGCGCGGGGGCGTGAAGAAGGCGCTCGACCGATCCAAGTTCGACGCGAGCGACATCATCTCGAAGATCGTCTACTACACGCTCGTCCTCTTCGTCCTGCAGTTCGCCTTCGGCGTCTTCGGGCCGAACCCGGTGAGCGACCTGCTCGAGGGCATCATCGCCTTCCTGCCTCGCGTGATCGTCGCGATCATCATCATCATCGTCGCGGCCGCGATCGCGGCCGGCGCGAAGACCCTGATCCAGGGGATGCTCGGCGGGCTCTCGTACGGGAAGGTCATCGCGAACATCGCGAGCATCTTCATCCTCTTCCTCGGGATCACCGCGGCGCTCAACCAGGTCGACATCGCCACGACGGTCACGACGCCCGTGCTCATCACGGTGCTCGCGATCATCGGCGGCGTGATCATCGTCGGCGCCGGCGGCGGCCTCATCAAGCCGATGCAGGCGCGCTGGGAGGGCTGGCTGTCGAAGGCCGAGGCCGTGGCTCCCCGCATCAAGGAGGAGGCCAGCTCGAGCCCGAGCGCGAAGGACCAGCTGCGTGAGAAGGCCGACGAGCTGCGCTCCGGCTCGTCGAGCAGCTCGACCCCGACGCGCCCGAGCACCGGCACGACGGCCACGCGCCCGACGACGGCGAGCGCCGCCGACCCGACGCAGAAGCTCCCCCCGGTCGACCCGAACCGCCCGACGCAGCGCCCGTGACGCTCTCTGGGTGATCTCGCAGAAAAAATAACGAACAGATAACTAGACACCGTTACCTCACCGTTATACATTGATCGAGCGTTAGTTGTTTGCTGTGGCAGCTACCGCGGAATGTGATTGCAGGACACTCTTGGTGCAAGGGAAAGGCCCGGTCGCTCGCCTCGGCGACCGGGCCTTTGTCATGTCGTCGACCCGCACGAGCATGCGTGTGCATAGAGTTGAGCCATGACCGACAAGTCGCTCGCCATCGACGCCTGGGAGGCGCTGTTCCGCGCCCAGGTCTCGGTGCTGCGGCAGCTCACCGCGGAGTTCCCGACCACCGAGATCTCGTTCACCGAGTACGACGTGCTGCTCAACCTCAGTCGCGCCCCCGAGCGCCGGATGCGCATCCGCGACCTCATCCCCCACCTCCTGCTCAGCCAGCCGAGCGTCTCGCGGCTCATCGACCGGCTCGCCGTGCGCGGGCTCGTGCAGAAGCTCCCGGACGAGTCGGATGCGCGCGGCACGATCGTCGCCCTCACCGACGAGGGCTGGGAGCTCTTCAAGCGCGTCGCCGTCGTCCACGCCGACTCGATCGCGCGCCGCGTGGGCGCATCACTCGCTCCGGCCGAGCTCGCTCAGCTCGCCGACCTCTGCCGCCGCCTGCGGGGCTAGGTCGCGCCGAGCCCCGAGCGCAGAAGACGACGGCGAGCGCGTCGCGCCCGAGCGATGAACACCGCGGTGCCGGCGAGCTCGCTCGGCAGTCGCAGCAGGGCCCACCGCCGCGCGATCCAGACGTCGCGCGTGATGAGACCCGGGTAGCCCGGGCTCGACTCGATCGCCCGCAGCAGCAGGCGGGCGAGGATTCCCGCACCCGAGATGCCGTACCGGGCCCGCGCGTAGTTCCGCGACGGCAGCCGCGTCGCCGCGGGCGGGAGGCCGAGCCCGTCGAAGAGCCGCCGCATGACGCCCTCCGCCCCGACGCCGCGCACGAGGCGCGGAAGCCGCTCGAGCTCGTCGTTCGTGATGAGCGCGGCGAAGCGGTCGATGAGCGGGCCGGTCTCCGACTCCGGGCGCGGCGCCGCCGCGCGCGGGCCGAGGTTGTCGTGCACGGACAGCACCATCGTGAGCAGCCGATCGGTGATCGGCACGCGGCGATCGAAGACGATCATCTCGCCGCGGTACCCCCACGCGTGCTCGAAGACGGTCTGCGGGTCGGTGAAGAAGCCCGGGATGAGCGGGAACAGATTGAGCAGAGTTCCCGAGCGCGGCTCCTGCAGAGCGATGACGGCCGGCGGAAGTATGCCGAACCAGCGCACGCGCGCCGCCGCCCAGCCGCGGGCGAGGAGCGCCTCCGCGAGCTCGAGGCACGTGGCGGGGTCGACGACGAGGTTGAACGCGGCCCGCAATTCAGGCGCGCCGAGTCCGTTCGGCGGGAAGACGATATTGCCGGCGAGCAGTGCTCGGACGCCCAGCTCGTCGACGAGGTCGATCACGGCGGTCATGCACGCGTGCCGCGCGGCGAGATCGGCGGACTTGGGCTCCGGGTACCGGTAGACATCGGGGCCGCGCTCACCGCGGCCCGGCTCGCTCGGCAGCCGCTCGGCGGCGGAAGCGCCCGGGGAGGGCGGTGTCTCGTGAACCATCGGTGACCTCTCAGTGAGGCTATCCTGCCTCCCCCTAGCCTGATCACCATGTCAGGCGCTCCGAGCATCGTGTGGTTGCGCGACGACCTCCGCATCGCCGACAATCCGGCGCTCACGGCGGCCGTCGAGCGCGGCCGGCCCGTCGTCGTGCTCTACCTCCTCGACGAGGAGTCGCCCCGCGTGCGCCCGCTCGGCGGCGCGAGCCGGTGGTGGTTGCACCACTCGCTCGAGCGGCTCGGCGAGGAGCTCGCCGACCTCGGCGGCGCGCTGACCCTGCGGCGCGGGGCGGCCGAGCCGAGCATCCGCTCACTGATCGAGGAGACCGGCGCCGACGCCGTCTACTGGAACCGCCGCTACGGGGCGGCGAAGCAGACGGATGCCGTTCTCAAGTCGAGCCTGACCGACGACGGCGTCGAGGCCAAGAGCTTCCAGGCCTCGCTGCTGTTCGAGCCGTGGACGATCACGACCGGCGCCGGCGGCCCCTACGGCGTCTTCACCCCCTACTGGAAGGCGTGCCTCAGCCGCCCCGAGCCGCGCAAGCCCCTGCCGGCGCCGACGCGCATCGACGGCGTCGCGCCCGGCGGCGACGAACTCGCCGAGTGGACTCTGCTGCCCACCCGCCCCGACTGGGCCGAGGGTCTGCGCGAGACGTGGACGCCCGGCTCGGCGGGCGCGCACGACCGGCTCGAGGAGTTCGCCGAGGACGTGCTCGCCGACTACCACCGCCGCGACGAACCGGGCCTGCGCGCGACGAGCATGCTGAGCCCGCACCTGCGCTTCGGCGAGATCAGCCCGTTCGAGGTGTGGCACCGGATGCGGGGCGGCCTCGACGCGGCGGCGGCGAAGAACCGGGCGAAGTTCTTGAGCGAGATCGGCTGGCGGGAGTTCAGCTACCACATCCTCTTCCACCATCCCGACCTCGCGACGCGCAACTACCGGGGCGACTTCGACGCGTTCCCGTGGACGACGCCCGGGGCGGACGAGCTCGACCGATGGAGGCACGGGCGAACGGGCATCCCGATCGTCGACGCGGGGATGCGGCAGCTGTGGCGCACGGGCTGGATGCACAACCGCGTGCGGATGATCACCGCGAGCTTCCTGACGAAGAACCTGCAGATCGACTGGCGCACGGGCGAGGAGTGGTTCTGGGACACGCTCGTCGACGCCGACGAGGCGAGCAACGCCGCGTCGTGGCAGTGGGTCGCGGGGTCGGGGGCCGATGCGGCGCCGTACTTCCGGGTGTTCAACCCCGAGCTGCAGGCGAAGAAGTTCGACTCCCGCGGCGAGTACGTGCACCGCTGGGTTCCGGAGGCCGGCAGCGACGAGTACCCGTCGCCCATGGTGGACTTGCGCGAGTCGCGGCAGGCTGCCCTCGACGCGTACGAGGCCGTCAAGGCCGCCAAGCAGGCGCGCGACTCCCTGCGCTGACCGCGCTCGTCGGTCGGCGACCACGCCCGCGGATGAGAACCCTCTCACCCGCGTCTCCTTCGCGTCTCATGCGCGGCCCCGAGTCTTGAGTCATCGGGAGGCCAGCCCCTCCCCCCACAGACCCGAACCGAATGAAGGAGAGCACCATGCAGAAGAAGACCTGGCTCGCCGTCGGAGCCGCCTCCGCCCTCGGGCTCGGCGTCATCGCCGGAGGCGCCGTCGCCACCGCGAACGAGATGAGCCTCACGAGCGACGACACCCGCCTCCCCGGCCTGTCGACCACCGACGACGTCTCGAACGGCACCGGCAGCGCCGACGTGACCTTCGACATCACGAGCGACAGCATCGTCACCCCGTCGCCCGCGACGACCGCGAGCCCCGTCTCGCCGATCTCGCCCGCGACGCCCGTGTCGCCCGCCTCGGTCGCCTCGCCCGTCTCGGTCGCGTCGCCGGTCAGCCCGGCGACCCCGGCCTCGCCGGTCTCGCCGGTCTCGGTCGCCTCGCCGGTCTCGCCCGCGTCGGCCGCCTCGGTCGCCTCGCCGGCCAGCTCCGACTAGTCGCCCCCTGACCAGCGTCGCCGCGATTCGGGCGCGGCCGACGCACCCCGGAACCGCCCCGCTCCCACCTCGGAGCGGGGCGGTTCTGCGCGCGGGCGGCATACTCGACGAGTGACCTCCGACGCAGCTGCGACCGCTCCGGACGCGCCCGCTCCGGACGCGCGGCAGCGGCGCCTCGGCCCCCTCCCGCTCGCCCTCGCGGCGATCGTCTCGGTGCAGTTCGGCAACGCGCTCGCCGGAACGACCTTCGCCGAGGTCGGCGCCCTCGGCGCCGCATCCCTTCGCCTGCTCTTCGCCGCGGTGATCCTCGTCGTCGTCCTGCGGCCCTCGGTGCGCGGCTGGACCCGCCGCGTGTGGATCGGCGTCATCGCCCTCGGCATCGGCCTCGCGGGCATGAACAGCCTCATCTACCTCGCGATCGAGCGCGTGCCGATCGGCGTCGCCGTCGCGGTCGAGCTCATCGGCCCGCTCGCCGTCGCCGTCGCGGGCACGCGCCGACCACGCGACCTCCTGTGGGTCGCCCTCGCGGCCGTCGGGGTCGGGATGCTCGCCCTCGACTCGGAGGGCGCCGTCGCGATCGCGGGCATCGCCCTCGCCGCGGGGGCCGCCGCCTTCTGGGCCCTCTACATCCTCGCCTCGGCCAGGCTCGGGGCGACGAGCGTGCGCGGAGTCGACGGCCTCGCCGTCGCGATGGTCGTCGCGGCCGTGATCGTCGTGCCGTTCGGCGCGGGGTCGGCGACATCGGCCGTCGTGGCCGACCCGATGCTGCTCGCGGTGTTCGCGGGGATCGCGCTCATGACGTCGGCGCTGCCGTACGCGCTCGAGTTCATCGCGCTCAAGACCATGCCGACGCGCGTCTTCGGCGTGCTCTCGAGCCTCGGCCCCGTCGTCGCCGCGCTCGCCGGGCTCATCGTGCTCGGGCAGGTTCTGTCGTTCCTGCAGCTCGCCGCGATCGCGCTCGTCATCGCGGCGAGCGCGGGCGCGGTGGTGTCGGCGTCGGCGTCGGCGTCGGCGTCGGCGCGGCGCTAGGCGACCCCTCGACCCCGCCCCGGCCGCGGTCGAGCCGGAAAGTCGCACGTGAGCCCGAACGTTCGGGCTCATTCGCGCCGAAGGGGCTCAATCGTGCGACTCCTTACGGCGCGGCGCGCCAGATGGTCCGCATCGTCGTCTATCGGGCACTCGTTAAGCCGGCTCGCCAGGGAGGCCTCAACGACTGCCCGATATACGCTCTTCGGGACAGTGCGGGACCTTCGGGCCGGCGACGCACGCGGGCACCGCGCGGTGCGGGCTCGGGCGGGCGGCGCGAGTTCGACCGGGCGGGACGGCCGCCGATGCGGCTCAGCGCGCGGGCGGGCGACCGCCGATGCGGCTCAGCGCGCGGGCGGGCGACCGCCGATGCGGCTCAGCGCGCGGGCGGGCGACCGCCGATGCGGCTCACGGCGATCGCGGCGACGCGCTGGCCCTCGCGCGCGGCGTGGGCGAGGTCGGCTCCGGCGAGGCGGGCGGCGAGGAAGCCGGCCGTGAACGAGTCGCCGGCCCCGGTCGGGTCGACCGTCGGGACGCGCTCGGCGTCGAGCGACGCGACCCGCGCACCCTCGCCGGCGCGGCGCTCGGCGATCGTCACGCCCGCGGCCCCGCACGTGAGCACGACGGCCGGCGCGAGGTCGAGCAGCGCCTCGGCCACGAGCGCGGGCGGTGCGCCCGCGTCGAGCCCCGCGAGCAGGCGCCCCTCGTCGAGGTTCGGCCGCAGCACGTCCACGCCCGTGATCGCCGACCTGAACTCCACGACGCCGTAGTCGGCGATGAACCCGGTCGAGCTGGGGTCGAGCGAGACGCTCGCGCCGTGCGCGTGAGCGCGGTCGACGAGCTCGCGCAGCGCGCGGGCCGAGAGCGCGTCGACGAGCGAGTACCCGGTCAGATGCAGGATGCCCGCGGTCGCGAGCAGGGCATCCGTCACCTGGGAGGGGTCGAGCGTCGCATTCGCGCCCCGATCGGTGAGCATCGAGCGCTGCTGCCCCTCGACGAGGATGACGATCGTGCCGGTCGGCCGCTCGGGATCCTCGTGCAGGTGCGCGGCGACCCCCGCGGCGGCGAGCTCGCGCGCGTGGCGGTCGGCGTCGCCGGCGCCGACGCGGCCCACGAAGTCGACGCCTGCTCCGAGCCAGCCCAGCCACGCAGCGGTGTTCGCCGCGCTCCCGCCCGGCTGGCGGGTGATGCGCGAGGTCGTGTCGGTGTCGGGCCGGATCGGGCCGGCGGGCACGACGATGATGTCGTCGATGACGTCGCCCACGAGCAGCGCGCGCGACCCGGTCACGGCGGAGGCCCGGCCGCTCAGGCCGACTGCCGCGCGGCCCAGGCCGTCGCGATGCGGCCGGCGACGCGCACGTTGTTGCGTGCGAGGTCGAGGTTGACCTCGAGACTGCGCCCGCCGGAGAGCTCGACGATCGTGCCGAGGAGGAACGGCGTGACGGCCTTGCCCGTGACGCCGGCCGCGTCGGCGAGCGCGAAGGCCTCGGCGAGGACGCGGTCGTGCTCCTCGGGCTCCCAGGCCTTGTCGGCGAGGACGGGGTTCGCCACGACGATGCCCTGGCGGTGGCCGAGCGCGTCGTGCGCGGCCATGACCGCGGCGACCTGCGCCTCGTCGTCGACCGCCCAGTCGAGGGTGAAGGCGCTCTCGCGCAGCCAGAAGCTCGGGAAGACCGTCGTTCCGAGCCCGATCACCGGCACCGAGTAGGTCTCGAGCCGC
>JBKHYA010000067.1:0-8057 GCA_046565745.1 Actinomycetes bacterium | reverse complement strand
GGCGCGCCACGACCTCCGAGGGCGACTCGCCCGCCCGCAGCCACGCCGTGCGCGCGATGTGCGTGCCGAGGTCGAGGTCGCCGAGCGTGAACCACTCGGGCGTCACGCCGTAGGCGCGCAGCTCGGCCGAGACGCGCTCGCTCTCTCCGACGCGGCCCCAGCCGCGCTCCTCGTCGTTCTGGCCGCTGAGGGTGTAGAGCATCGAGTCGAGATCGGGCGTGATCCGCAGGCCCGCGAGCCACCAGTCGTCGCCCGTGTTGACGATGACGTCGACGGATGCTCCCGGCCGGTTCCGACGGACCTCCTCGCGCACGCCGCGCACGAAGCGCGCTCCTCCGACGCCGCCCGCGAGCACAGTGATCCGCATGCCCCCACGCTAACCCGGGAGCCCTGCGTGCTCGTTCGTGCGCGCCCCTGTGCACGCGCGCATCCGCGGGCCTAGATTTTACCCACGCGTCATTGGGCGAAACGAGCCGGAAACGCTCGCACCGCACACTGACCCCAGTTCAACGATGAGAAGGGGTTTCATCAATGTCAGTCATCCGCGCCGCCATCACTCAGACCACCTGGACCGGTGACAAGGAGTCGATGATCGCGAAGCACGAGCAGTTCGCGCGCGATGCCGCCGCCGACGGAGCGCAGATCATCTGCTTCCAGGAGCTCTTCTACGGCCCGTACTTCGGCATCATCGAGGACGCCAAGTACTACGACTACGCCGAGCCCGCCGACGGCCCCATCGTCCAGCGCTTCGCCGCGCTCGCGAAGGAGCTCAAGATGGTCAT
Source organism: Actinomycetes bacterium (assembly GCA_046565745.1). Classification (GTDB taxonomy): domain Bacteria; phylum Actinomycetota; class Actinomycetes; order Actinomycetales; family Microbacteriaceae; genus Microcella. The sequence goes on along the minus strand of JBKHYA010000067.1, from coordinate 7,275 downwards.
GGTCCTTCCGATCTACGAGGAGGACATGCCGGGCGTGTACTACAACACCGCCGTCGTGGTCGACGCCGACGGCACGGTGCTCGGCAAGTACCGCAAGCACCACATCCCGAACCTCGACCGCTTCTGGGAGAAGTTCTACTTCCGCCCCGGCAACCTCGGCTACCCCGTCTTCGACACCGCCGTCGGCAAGGTCGGCGTCTACATCTGCTACGACCGGCACTTCCCCGAGGGCTGGCGCGAGCTGGGTCTCAACGGCGCCGAGATCGTCTTCAACCCGAGCGCGACGAAGCCGGGCCTCTCGAACCGCCTGTGGGAGCTCGAGCAGCCCGCCGCGGCCGCCGCGAACCAGTACTTCATCGGCGCCAACAACCGCATCGGCACCGAGAGCGACGAGTTCGGCGACCTCGCGGTCACCTTCTACGGCAGCTCGTACTTCGTCGACCCGCGCGGCAACTACGTCGGCGAGGTCGCGAGCCAGGACGAGACCGAGATCGTCACGCGCGACATCGACCTCGGGCTCATCCGCGAGGTGCGCAACTCGTGGCAGTTCTACCGCGACCGCCGGCCGGATTCCTACACCGCGACCACCCGCCCGTAAGTCCGCCCGCACCCGAAGGAGCACCATGAGCACCATCCTCATCACGGGCGGAACGGTCGTGAGCGCCACCGGGCGCGGCCCGGCCGACGTCCTCATCGACGGCGAGCGCATCGTCGCCGTGCTCGAGCCCGGCTCGACCCTGCTCGGCCACGACCTCGCCGCCTCCGTCGACGACGTCATCGACGCGACGGGCAAGTACGTCATCCCCGGCGGCATCGACGCCCACACCCACATGGAGCTGCCGTTCGGCGGCACCGCCGCGATCGACACCTTCGAGACCGGCACGATCGCCGCCGCATGGGGCGGCACGACGAGCATCATCGACTTCGCCGTGCAGACGGCGGGGCAGAAGGTCTTCGACGGGCTGAGCGCCTGGCACGAGAAGGCCGCGGGCAACTGCGCGATCGACTACGGGTTCCATCAGATCGTGGGCGGCGTCGACGACGATTCGCTGGATGCCCTGCCGAAGCTCATCGACGAGGGCATCACGAGCTACAAGATGTTCATGGCGTACCCCGGCGTCTTCTACGCCGACGACGCCCAGATCCTCCGCGCGATGCAGGTCGCCGCCGAGCACGGCCTCATGACGATGATGCACGCCGAGAACGGCCCCGCGATCGACGTCCTCGTCGCGCAGCTGCTCGCCAAGGGCAAGTCCGACCCGTACTACCACGGCGTCGCGCGGGCCTGGCAGATGGAGGAGGAGGCGACGCACCGCGCGATCATGCTCGCGAACCTCACCGGGGCGCCGCTCTACGTCGTGCACGTGAGCGCCAAGCAGGCCGTCGAGCAGCTCGCCGCGGCGCGCGACATCGGCCAGAACGTCTTCGGCGAGACCTGCCCGCAGTACCTGTACCTCTCGCTCGAGGAGCAACTGGGGGCCGTGAGCGAGAAGTACGGCGCCTTCGAGGGCGCGAAGTGGGTGTGCTCGACGCCGCTGCGCTCGCGCGCCGAGGGCCACCAGGACCACATGTGGCAGTCGCTGCGCACGAACGACATCCAGATGGTCTCGACCGACCACTGCCCGTTCTGCATGAAGGACCAGAAGGAGCTGGGCCTCGGCGACTTCTCGAAGATCCCCAACGGCATCGGCTCGGTCGAGCACCGCATGGACCTCATGTACCAGGGCGTGGTGACGGGACAGATCACGCTCGAGCGCTGGGTCGAGATCACGAGCACGACGCCCGCGCGCATGTTCGGCCTCTACGGCAAGAAGGGCGTCATCGCCCCCGGTGCCGACGCCGATGTCGTCGTCTACGACCCGAACGGCCACACCTCGATCGGCATGCCGGTCGACGACGAGGGCCGCCCGACGGGCCGCAAGCACCACATGAACATGGACCACGCGGCGTGGGAGGGCTTCGAGATCGACGGGAAGGTCGATACGGTCATCTCGCGCGGCTCGGTCGTCATCCGCGACGACGCCTTCCACGGGCGGGCCGGGCACGGTCAGTACCTGCGCCGCGGCCTCAGCCAGTACCTCGTCTGAGCCTCCGAAGCATCGAGAGAAGAGCATCCATGGATTTCGGAGCAGTACTCCAGACCAACCCGCCCGCCAGCCGCACCGTCCACCTCGCGAAGCTCGCCGAGCAGTACGGCTTCAGCCACGTGTGGACCTTCGACAGCCACATCCTGTGGCAGGAGCCCTACGTCATCTACTCGGCGATCCTCGCCGAGACGCACCGCGTGAAGGTCGGCCCGTTCGTCACGAACCCCGCGACGCGCGACTGGACGGTCACCGCGAGCGTCTTCGCGACGCTCAACGAGATGTACGGCAACCGCACGGTCGTGGGCATCGGGCGCGGCGACTCGGCCGTGCGCGTCACGAACGGCAAGCCCACGACGCTCAAGGAGCTGCGGGAGTCGATCCACGTCATCCGCGAGCTCGGCAACTCGCGCGCCGTCGAGTACAACGGCGCGATGCTGCAGCTGCCGTGGAGCCACGGGAGCGAGCTCGAGGTGTGGGTCGCCGCGTACGGGCCCCTCGCTCTCAAGCTCACGGGGGAGGTCGGTGACGGCTTCATCCTGCAGCTCGCCGACCTCGACATCGCGAAGTGGATGATCGAGACCGTGCGCACGGCCGCCGACAACGCCGGGCGCGACCCCATGAGCGTGAAGTTCTGCGTCGCCGCGCCCATGTACATCGGCACCGACTGGGATCACATGCGCAATCAGACGCGCTGGTTCGGCGGGATGGTCGGCAATCACGTCGCCGACATCGTCGCCAAGCACGGCGAGGGCTCGGAGGTGCCGCGGGCGCTCACGGACTACATCGCCGGACGCGAGGGCTACGACTACAACACGCACGGCAAGGCCGGCAACGACCACGTCGACTTCGTGCCCGACGAGATCGTCGACCGCTTCTGCGTGCTCGGCTCGGCGCACGACCACATCGAGAAGCTCGAGGCGCTCCGCGACCTCGGGGTCGACCAGTTCGCCGGCTACCTCCAGCACGACAACAAGGAGGAGACGCTGCGCGTCTACGGCGAGACGGTCATCCCCGCGCTGCGCGGCACGAAGCGGGCCAAGGCGTGACCGACGCCGCGATCGCCCTCACGCCGCCGCGCCGGCGCGCGCGCGATCGCGGCGCCCGCCTGCGGCTCTGGGGCTACGGGCTCCTCGGCCTGCTGCTGCTCGCTGTCGTCTGGGAGCTCTACAAGGCGATCGGGCCGGCCGACGGAGTCGTCATCGGCGACGCCCGCGTGCTTCCCCGCACGAGCGACCTCGCGATGCCCCACGTGTGGGAGATGGCGACCCGCCTGCTCGAACCCGTGACGCGCGCCGAGGGCGCGCGTCCGCTGTGGCTCGAGATCGTGCTCGCCGCGGCGCTCACGCTCGGCATCGCCGCGGCCGGCTGGGTCGTCGGCGTCGTCGTCGGCATCGCGCTCGCGCTCGTCATGCAGCGCTGGCGCCTCGCCGAGTCCGCGATGCTCCCGTGGATCGTGCTGAGCCAGACGGTGCCGCTCATCGCCTTCGCGCCGCTCGTGCGCAGCTGGGGCTCGCGCATCGAGATCGGCGCGTTCGAGTGGCAGGACTGGATGAGCGTCGCGGTCATCGCGAGCTACCTCGCATTCTTCCCCGTCGCCGTCGGCGCGCTGCGCGGGCTGCAGGCGCCCGACGCGATCCACCTCGAGCTGCTGCGCACCTACTCGGTCGGCTGGTGGGCGACGCTGCGCAGCGTCCGGTTCCCGGCCGCCGTGCCGTACCTGCTGCCGGCGCTGCGGCTCGCTGCCGCCAACGCCGTCGTCGGCGCGATCGTCGCCGAGGTCTCGACGGGCCTGCAGGGCGGCATCGGCCGACTCATCATCCAGTACGCGGGCCAGGCGAGCGGCGACCCGGCGAAGGCGTGGGCCCCGATCGCGGGCGCCGTCGCGCTCGGGCTCATCGCCGCGGGATCCGTCGCGATCCTCGGCCTCATCTTCCGGAACTACCGACGCGCGGAGGCGACGCAATGACCCCCACCAGCACCCCGATCTCCACCACCATCACGTCCGCCGTGAGCGCGCGGGGCGTCGACAAGACGTTCTCGACCAAGCAGGGCGAGGTCGTCGCGCTCAGCGGCATCGACCTCGACGTCGCCCCCGGCGAGTTCATCTCGCTCATCGGCCCCTCCGGCTGCGGCAAGTCGACCCTCCTGCGGATCATCGCCGACCTCGACTCGCCGACCTCGGGCACCGTCGAGGTCTTCGGCACGAGCGCCCACCAGGCGCGGCTCGATCAGCGCTACGGCATCGCCTTCCAGCAGGCGGGCCTCCTGCCGTGGCGCACCGTCGCCGGCAACATCGCCCTCCCGCTCGAGCTGCACGGCGTCGGGCCGGCCGAGCGCGCCGCGCGCGTCGACGAGCTCGTCGCGCTCGTCGGCCTCGGCGACTTCGCGCAGAAGTTCCCCGACCAGCTCTCCGGCGGCATGCAGCAGCGCGTCGCGATCGCCCGCGCACTCGCCGAGAAGCCCGCCCTCCTCCTCATGGACGAGCCCTTCGGCGCCCTCGACGAGATGACGCGCGAGTACATGCAGACCGAGCTGCTCCGCATCGCGGCCGAGACGGGCGCCGCGGTCGTGTTCGTCACCCACTCCATCCCTGAGGCCGTGTACCTGAGCGACCGCGTCGTCGTCATGTCGCCCCGCCCCGGCCGCATCGCCGACATCGTGCCGATGCGCCTCGGTCGCGCGGCCGACCGCGCCGACGACCTGCGCGAGGACGGCGCCTTCTTCGAGATGATCACGGCTGTCCGCGAGGCGCTCCACGGCGCTCCCGTCACCGGGCCGCGCGGAGTCGAGACGCGATGAGCGCGACCGCCACGAGCCGAGCGAGGCCGGGCCGGGCCGCTCCCGCCGTCGAGCGCGCGCCGAGCACGGCCGAGCGCGTGCTCGCGCCGGTCATCCTCGGCGCCGTCGTCATCGTGCTGTGGCAACTGCTCGCCGGGAGCGGCCTCATCGAGGCCTACCTCCTGCCGAGCCCCGCCGCGATCGGCGAGGAGATCGCCGCGTTCGCGCCGTCGATGGCGAGCGCCGCGGGCCTCACGGGTCTCAACGCGCTCATCGGACTCCTGGCAGGCACGATCGTGGGCATCGTCGCGGCGCTGCTGGCCTCCGCCGCGCGCCTCGTCGACGGGATGCTCGCGCCGATCGTCGCCGCTCTCGCGGTCGTGCCGATCGTGGCCCTCGCTCCCGTGCTCAACACGGCGTTCGGCGCGGACGCGCAGACCGGCCGTCAGCTCATCGCGGCGCTCGCCGCCTTCGTGCCGGTCTTCATCAACACCGCGCGGGGGCTCCGGCAGACGCGCCCCGTGCATCGCGACCTCATGCGCGCCTACGCCGCGACGCCGTGGCAGGTCATGAAGACCATCACGCTGCGCACCGCCGCGCCCTTCACCTTCACGGGCATCCGCCTCGCATCGTCGCTCGCCGTCATCTCGGCGCTCGTCGCCGAGTACTTCGGCGGCCCGCGCGGCGGTCTCGGCGGGCTCATCTCGACCTCGGCGGCCTCGAGCGCGTACGCCCGCGCCTGGGCGTACGTCGTCGCCGCGATCGTGCTCGGCCTCGCCTTCTACCTCGTCGCCCTCGCCATCGAGCGCGCCGTCTCGCGTCGCGGCTGACGCGGGAGCACCGCCGTTCCTGACCACCAGACCCCGCACCACACCACCCGGGAATCACTGAAAGGACACGACATGATCCACAGCACTCGTCGCTTCGCGACGATCGGCGCGCTCGGCCTTACGGCCGCGCTCGCACTCTCCGCCTGCGCCGCCGACACGGGAGGCTCCGACGGCGGCTCGGGCGGCTCCGACGGCGAGCTCACCGAGGTCAAGCTGCAGCTGCAGTGGCTGCCGCAGGGCCAGTTCGCCGGCTACTTCGCCGCTCAGGAGCAGGGCTACTTCGAGGAGGCCGGCCTGGACGTCGAGATCATCCCCTCCGGCGGCGACATCGTGCCGCAGGACGCCCTCGCGAACGGCGACGTCGACTATGCGATCGCCTGGGTGCCGAAGGTGCTCGGGTCGATCGAGGCCGGCGCGAACGTCACGAACATCGCGCAGATCTTCCAGCGCTCGGGCACGCTGCAGGTCGCGTGGGCCGACAGCGGCATCGAGTCGGTCGCCGACTTCGAGGGCAAGAAGATCGGCTCGTGGGGCTTCGGCAACGAGTGGGAGATCTTCGCGGCCATGGCGGAGGAGGGCCTCGACTCGTCGACCGTCGAGATCATCACGCAGGACTTCAACATGAACGCGTTCCTCTCCGGCGACATCGATGCGGCGCAGGCGATGACGTACAACGAGTACGCGCAGGTGCTCGAGACGGTGAACCCCGAGACGGGTGAGCTGTACACGGCCGATGACCTCAACGTCATCAGCTACGAGGACACCGTCGGCGCGATGCTGCAGGACGCCATCTGGGCCGACACCGAGCGCCTGGAGAGCGACGAGGAGTACCAGGAGACCACGGTCGCCTTCCTCAAGGCCGTCATCAAGGGCTGGGTGTACGCCGCCGAGAACCCGGAGGACGCCGCGCAGATCACGATCGACGCGGGCTCCGGCTGGGGCCCGAGCCACGAGCTGTGGATGGTCAACGAGACCAACAAGCTCATCTGGCCGGCTCCGAACGGCATCGGCTACATCGACGAGGGCGCTTTCAACGACACCGTCGCGGCCGCGCTGAGCGCCGTCAACGAGTCGGGCGCGAGCCTCATCACCGAGGAGCCCGGCGAGGGCGTCTGGACGAACGAGTACATCGAGCAGGCTCTCGCCGAGCTCGATGAGGAGGGCGTCGACGTCTTCGGCGAGGGCTTCGAGCCCATCGAGGTCGAGCTCATGGAGGGCGGCAACTAGGGCGTGTCTCGTATGTGCGTGATGGCTGTTGCGGCATCCTGAACGGATGGTGCGATCGCAGGTTCTCTCGGATGCGGATTGGGCTCGGATCGGGCCGTTGATGCCGACTGTCAACCCTCGAGGTGGTCGGCCGTGGCGGGATCATCGGCAGGTGGTCGAGGCGATTATCTGGCGTTATCGGGCCGGGACGCCGTGGCGGGATCTTCCCGAGGAGTTCGGTCCGTGGCAGACGGTGTGGCGGCGGCACCGGCAGTTCTCCGCCGATGGCACCTGGGACAAGATCCACGCCGCTCTGCTGGCCGAGGCTGACGTCGCGGGCCGGCTGGACTGGGTAGTGAACGTGGACTCGACCG
>JBKHYA010000066.1:0-8101 GCA_046565745.1 Actinomycetes bacterium | reverse complement strand
ATTCCGGTGGCTATGTCGTGGATGCCCGGGGCATCGACCTCGAGCTGCTGACCGACATCAAGACGGTGCGTCGCGGTCGCATCTCGCAGTACGCCGACGAGCGAGGTGGGGAGGTCGGCTACGTCGCGGGCGGCTCGATCTGGGACGTGCCGTGCGACATCGCGCTGCCGTGCGCGACGCAGAACGAGCTCGACGACCGCGGAGCGCGGGCGCTCGCCTCGAACGGCGCGAAGGTCGTCGCCGAGGGTGCGAACATGCCGACCACGCCGGCCGGCGTTCGCGTGCTGCGCGAGGCGGGCATCCTCTTCGCCCCCGGCAAGGCGGTGAATGCGGGAGGTGTGGCGACGAGCGCTCTCGAGATGCAGCAGAACGCGTCACGCGACTCGTGGAGCTTCGAGCACACCGAGCAGCGGCTCGCCGAGATCATGCGGCAGATCCACGACCGGTGCCTCGAGACGGCCGAGGAGTACGGGGTGCCCGACGACTACGTCGCCGGCGCCAATATCGCCGGGGTCACTCAGGTCGCCGACGCGATGCTCGCGCTCGGGGTGGTCTGAGGCGCCGCCCGGTCACCGCGAGCTGTTCGCCGTTCGCCCCCGCACGATCCCGATGAACTCGCCGACGAGCGGGTGCGGGTCGTCGATCGGCCAGACGAGCGAGATCCCCGTGTCCGGGGCGCCGGTGAGCAGTCGCGCAACGACGTCCTTCCGCGACTGCGCGCGCGCCACCGACTGCGGCATGACCGCGACGCCGACGTTCGCGGCGACGAGCGCCACGGCATCCTCGCCCGTGCCGTCGAGGAGGTCGACGGGCAGAACCGTCTCATCCGCGAGATCCTCGAGCCCAGGCGCGGCCAGGTCGGCGACGAGCGACTCCTTGGGGGCGACCACGACCGCGGCCTCGCGATACAGCGGGATGGCGTGCCAGTCGTCGGTCGCGGCGGTGTCGCGGAGGAGCGCCATGTGGGCGGTGCCGTCGTGCAACGCGGCGAGAGCATCCGTCTGCGTCATGGGGGTGAGGTCGAGGCGACCGCGGGGGCGGCGCTCGCGCCAGATGCGCTCCCACTTGGTGGGCGTGACGCCGGGCACGAAGGCGACGCGCAGGGGCTCGGGGCGCGGTTCGGGCATGGGCTCAGGCTACCGGCGAGGCGGGCGGGCGCTGGGGTCGCCTACGCTCGGGGTATGACCGATGCGCCCCGCGAAGACCGCCGCCAGCAGCCGAAGCCCCCGAAGGAGCAGCTGCTCAGCCCGAAGACGGCCGCGAAGAAGCTCGGCGTGTTCCTGCCGGCGACGCCCGCGGAGTTCCAGGAGGCGCAGATCTCGCGCACCGCGCTCATGGAGCTGCAGGAGAATCCGCCCGAGTGGCTGACGTCGCTGCGCCGCGAGGGCCCGCACCCGCGCGATGAGGTCGCGCGCCGCCTGGGCGTCTCGAACTCGGCGCTCGCGCGCGGGGGAGTGAGCGACTCGATGATGACGGCCGAGATCAAGGCGCTGCTCGAGGAGATGCCCGAGTGGCTCGTCATCGAGCGCGACAAGCACGCGCCCGGGACCGGCGTGAAGCCCGGCACCGCCGTCGGCGAGCGGCCCGTGTCGGCGACGTCGCGCGCGAGCGATGACCGAGGCGACGAGGATGACGAGCTGCTTTAACGCAGACAAATCGGTTGCAGTACTTACACTTAAATAGTTAAGTGTAAATAAGATGGCCGTATGGTTTCACTTCCTGAGGGTCTGAGGGTTCCCGTCGCGGCGCGGGAGCGCCGCACGTGGCAACCGCGCGAGACGGGCTACTACTCGCGTCGCGAACTCGATCGTCAGACCGGCGAGTACGAGTCGATCATCCCGATCGAACTCGCTGCATGGCTACCGACGATCGGCGGCGCGCTGCTATCGGAGCTGGATGATGCGACCAGCGCCCTCATCGACTTCGACACCTACGCCGACCGACGCCTCGGGGCGGGTGATGCGACTCTCGGGCCCATGGCAGCGATCCTGCTGCGCTCTGAGAGCGCATCGAGCTCGCAGATCGAGAACCTCACGAGTTCGGCGCGGCAGCTCGCGCTCGCCGAACTGGGCGAAGCAAGCGGGGCGAACAGTCGCACCGTCGTCGGCAATGTTCGGGCGATGGAAGCGGCGCTCGCCATGGCCGGTCGACTCGACGCGTCGACCATCCTGACGATGCATGAGGCGCTGATGCGCCACCAGGAGGGCATGGCCGAGCATGCCGGGCGATGGCGGGACGAGCTCGTCTGGATCGGACCCGGCGGCGCGGGTCCGCTCACCGCGGACTTCGTCGCACCTCACCACGAACGCGTGCCGGCCGCCATGGAGGACCTCGTCCGGTTCGTCGACCGGAACGACCTGCCGGTGCTGCTGCACGTCGCCGTCGCGCACGCGCAGTTCGAGACCATCCACCCGTTCGTCGACGGCAACGGACGCACGGGTCGAGCGCTCGCCCAGGCCATGCTGAAGGCCAAGGGTGCCGTGACGCGCAGCACGGTCCCGCTCTCCTCCGGACTCCTCGCCGACATCGAGGGGTACTTCGACGCGCTGACGGCCTACCGCGCCGGGGATGCGGAGCCCATCGCACGCCGCTTCGCGGGTGCGGCGCTCTTCGCGGCGGCCACGGGCATCCACCTCATCGACGACCTGGCTGACGCGCTGGAGGACGCGTACTCCCGGCTCGACGGCGTGCGCAGCGACGCCGCCGCCCGCCGGGTGCTGCCCCTGCTCGTCAGCCAGCCCGTGATCACCTCGGGGTACCTCGTGCGCACGCTCGGGCTCAACGATGTCGCGGCCAAGCGTGCCATCGACACTCTCGTGAGGCGGGAGGTGCTCGTGGAGACGTCGGGACGGAGCCGAGGGCGAACGTGGGCGCAGCCCGGTGTGCTCGCCGCGCTCGACGCCTACGCGAGGCGGGTGCGGCGGGGTCGACCCTGACGATCTGGGAGGACGCCGGCCGGATCCGTCACGTGGACTGACCACCCCGCGTCAGTCGACCTCGGCGACCGCGACCTCGCCCTTCTCGAGCTCGGCGAACTTCGCCGCCATCGTCGGGTTGCCGCGCGTGAGCGACTTGATGGTGAGACCGTCGGCCTTGTCGTTCGCCAGCCGGAGGTTGTTCGCCGACTTCATGAGGGCATCCTTGACCTTCTCGAGGTCCTTGATCGCCTCGTCGATGCGCTTCACGGCCTCGCCGAACTGGTCCGAGGCGAGCGTGTAGTTGCGGGCGAACCCGGTCTTGAAGACCTTCAAGCGCTCCTCGAAGTTGGTGATGTCGACGTTCTGCTCGCGCACCCGGGCGAGCTCGCTCTTCACCTGCTCGGTGCTGAGGGCCGCGTTGCGCAGCAGCGTGATGATCGGCAGGAAGAACTGCGGGCGGACGACGTACATCTTCGGGTAGCGGTACGAGACGTCGACGATGCCCTCGTTGTAGAGCTCGCTGTCGGGCTCGAGCATCGAGACGAGGACGGCGTACTCGCAGCCCTTCGCGGTGCGGTCCTTGTCGAGCTTGTCGAAGAAGTCCTCGTTCTTCTTCTTCGACGCCGTCGCGTCGGCCTCGTTCTTCATCTCGAACATGATCGAGATGATCTCGACGCCCTCCTCGTTCGACTCGCGGAAGATGAAGTCGCCCTTCGTGCCGCCGCTCGCGTCGTTGTCCTTCTCGAAGTAGGCGCGCGGGAACGCGCCGGCGCGAGCGCGGTTGAAGACGATCTCGCAGTGCTGCTCGAGGGTCTCGCCGAGCATCTTGGTCGACTGCTTCGCCTTGAAGTCCTTGTACGTCTCGATCGTCTGCTGCAGCAGGGCGACCTCGGTGCTGTGCTGCTCTTTGAGCGAGGCCTCGAGCAGCTTCTGCTCGGTGGCGCGCAGCTCGAGGTCGCGCCTGAGGTCGTCGCGCTCCTTCTCGAGGGCGTTCGTCGCCTGGGCGAGGGCGAGCTGCCGGGCGACGTCGGCGGCCGACAGCTCGGCCTTGAGCTTCTCGACCTCGGCGTGGGTCTGCGCGACCTCCTTCTCGAGGTCGCTCTTGAGGGCGTCGCGCTCGCGCTCGACGGCGGCGAGGGCCTCGCTCACGGCGAGCTTCTGCGTCGTCTCGGTCGAGCGCAGCTCGGCCTTGAGGCGCTCGATCTCGGCCTGCCGCTCGGCGGCGGCGTGCTCGAGCTCGGTCTGCCTCTTGGCCGCGTCGCGCTCGAACTTGGCCGTGAGGGTCGCCTCGGCGAGGGCGATCTCGGTCTGCTTCTCCTTCGCCGCGAGCTCGAGCCGCTCGTGGAGCTCCTGCGTGAACTCGCGGTCGCGCACCTGCTTGAGGATCTCGGCGTAGCCGGCCTCGTCGACGGTGAACGCCTTGCTGCAGTGCGGGCAGGTGATCTCGTGCATCGGTGAGTCCTCCGGGTCGGTCGAGCACACCCTACGTCGCCGGAGGTCGTGTGACTCTCGAGGCATGCGCCAAAGCGGACAATCGCCCACATGCGCGAGTACCCTGGGCGGCATGAGCTCGGTGACGGAGGAGACGCTATCGCTGCGCGCAGCAATTGAGTCGAATCGCGTGGCGCTCGATGCCGTTCTCGGCCGTTACGGCGCCACCAACCCCCGGATCTTTGGGTCCGTAGCACGAGGCGACGCTCGAAGTGATAGCGATCTCGACATCCTTGTCGATCTCGATGCGGATGGCGGCAACTCGCTGCTTCGGATCGCGGGTATCGGCGAGGAATTCAGCCGAATTCTCGGAGTGCGCGTCGATGTCGTGACCGGAGCACTGCTCAGAGATCCGGTGTCGACAACGGTCCGCCGCGACGCGGTCGCGCTGTGAGCCGATCAGTCGACGAGCGCTTCTCGGACATCCTGGCCGCCATCGATCGCTGCATCGAGTACCGCGCGTATCTCGATGATGCGCGCTCGCCGATCGCGTTAATGGCATACGAGGCCATTTTGCGCAATCTGGCCGTGATCGGCGAGGCGGTCCGATCTCTGCCCGACGAGGCGAAGTCCGACATGCCGGATGTGCCGTGGGCCGCGATAGCCGGCCTTCGAAACGTGGTGATCCACGAGTACTTCCGGGTCGAGCCGTCCCTGGTCCGCGACATCCTCGATAACGAGCTCGCACCACTTGCGGCTGCGTTGCGCAGACGGAACTAGAGCACATCGACTTTGCCCCACGACGAGGGCGAGGCGAGCATCCGCCCGCCCCGCCCTCGTGATGAGCGCCTAGCTCGCCGCCGCCTCGTCACGCCGCGGCAGCACCCAGCCGGGCCGCGGGTAGTGGCACGTGTAGCCGTTGGGGTGCTTGATCAGGTAGTCCTGGTGCTCCTCCTCGGCCTGCCAGAACGGTCCCGCCTTCTCGATCGTCGTGACGGCGGGCCCGGGCCAGCGGCGCGTGGCGTCGACGTCGGCGATCGTCTCGCGCGCGACGTGCTCCTGCTCGGGGGTGAGCGGGAAGATCGCCGAGCGGTAGCTCGAGCCGACGTCGTTGCCCTGGCGATCCTTCGTCGACGGGTCGTGGATCTGGAAGAAGAACGCCAGGATGTCGCGGTACGTCGTCTTCGTCGGGTCGAAGACGATCTCGACCGCCTCGGCGTGGCCCGGGTGGTTGCGGTAGGTGGCGTTCTCGTTGCGGCCGCCGGTGTAGCCGACGCGCGTGCTGATGACGCCGGGCTGCTTGCGGATCAGATCCTCCATGCCCCAGAAGCAGCCGCCCGCGAGGACGGCCGTCTCGGTGCCGGGGGTGCGGGTGACCTCGCCGGTGCTGAGGTCGATGGTCATGGGGTCTCCGTTCGCGGTGGTCGTGGTGCCGGCGCTGTCGTTCGTGAAGTGGGCGACGAACTCGCCGTAGCCCTCGGCCTCGAGCTCGGCGACGGGGATGAACCGCAGCGATGCCGAGTTCATGCAGTAGCGCAGGCCTCCGGCCTCGCGCGGGCCGTCATCGAAGACGTGCCCGAGATGGCTGTCGGCGCCCGAGGAGCGCACCTCGACGCGCTTCATCCAGAGCGTGCGATCGGTCTTCGTCGTCACGGCCTCGGCGCTGATCGGCTTCGTGAAGCTCGGCCAGCCGGTGCCGCTGTCGAACTTGTCGCGACTCGAGAACAGCGGCTGGCCCGAGACGATGTCGACGTAGAGGCCCTCGGCCTTGTTGTCGTGGTACTCGTTGCGGAACGCGGGCTCGGTGCCGTCGTTCTGCGTCACCTTGCGCTGCAGGGGGGTGAGGCGGGCGATCGCCTCGGGAGTGGCGCGGTACTGGTTCGTCATGGCGGGTCCTTCCGACGGGGCCGCGATCGGCGGCCACTGGGGTCAACACTGCCGGGCGCGTCTGCGTTCCCGCCGCGGCCAGACTGTGCGTGCGCCATGATGGCGGCACCGGTTCCCGACGCGAAGGGGCGTACTGATGACGGATGCTGCGCCGATGCCGCCCGCGATCGAGCAGTTCCTCGGCTCGGTGCCGCAGGCCGAGGCCGCGCGGGCTCTCCGAGCGCTGTGCGCGCTCATCCTCAGCGCGGAGCCGGCGCTCGCCGCGGAGATCAAGTGGAACGCCCCGAGCTTCACGCTCGATGGCCGAGACGTGGTGACCACCGGCGTGAATCGTGACGGGAGCATCCGCCTCGTTCTGCACCGGGGCGCCGCGAAGGCCGCACCGGGCACGCAGCGGCCGTCGATCGATGACCCGGATGCTCTGCTCGAGTGGCGCGGGGTCGATCGCGCGATCGCGACGTTCGCCGACGAGGGCGCGGTGCGCGGGCGTTCCGCGGCCGTGCGCGACCTCGTGCGGCAGTGGGTGCTGTCGTGACGCTCCCGCGGAATGTCATACTGACACTCGCTGAAGAAAGGTGGGCTCGATGTATCAGCGCATGCGTCGCATGACTGCCCGATTACTCGCCTCGCTCGCCCTGGCCTCCGCTTTCACCCTCGTGGGCGCAACGGCGGCCTCAGCCATGCAGATCTTCGTCGTGGTCGAGCCGACTGATCGGGTCATCACCCTCGAGGTCGAACCGAGCGACACGATCGACAACGTCAAGCAGAAGATCCAGGACAAGGAGGGGACGCCTCCCGACCAGCAGCGACTCGTCTTTGCCGGGAAGCAGCTCGAAGAGGGCCGCACGCTATCGGACTACAACATCCAGAAGGAGTCAACGCTGTCCCTCTTCCTGCGGCTCGCCTTCACCGACACGGCGCTGATGCCGTTCGTGCTCGGCGTGCCGTACTCAGACGCCGTGGCCACGGTCGGTGGGTTCGAGGCGACGGTCTTCTCAGTGACCGACGGAGCACTGCCTGCGGGTATCGAGCTCGACACGGCGACGGGTGAGGTCACCGGAACGCCCGCGGTGCTCGGTGACTGGTTCTTCACCATTACCGCGGCGTCGGGCGAAGAGTCGGTCGACATCGCGCTGTCCGGCACCGTCACGCAGCCGATCGACGACGATGGCCCGGTCGAGGAGGAGCCTCCGGTCGAGGAGCAGCCGCCGGTCTCGGAAAGCCCCGACGGAGAGCAGCTCGCAGCCACAGGTGCCGACACGCGGGTGCTCGCCGGCCTCGCTGCAGCGTTCGTGGTGGTCGGCGCTCTGCTCGTCGTCTTCCGCTGGCGTGGAGGTGCGCCTGCAGCATGGCTGCCTCCCACAGGCGCCGCCAAGGTTCGCTGACGACGCTGGGTCTGTTCCCGACCCCCGCTTGGAGATCCCGAACTCCCGTGCCTCATGACACACCCTCGTCGCCGTCCGGCGACCCCAGTCATAGACGCTCGACCGGCGCACTGAGCGCCCTGCCCCGCACGGGCGGTCTCGAATGATCGAGACGGTCGGCCTCCTCCTCCTCGGCATCCTCGTGATCCTCGTGATCATCGCGGCGAACGGCTACTTCGTGGCGCAGGAGTTCGCCTACATGTCCGTCGATCGCGTGAAGCTCGCGGCGCAGGCGAAGGCCGGAGACAAGGCCGCCGCGCGGGCGCTCAAGGTCACGCAGCGGACATCCTTCATGCTCTCGGGCGCGCAGCTCGGCATCACGGTCACGGGCCTCCTCGTCGGCTTCGTCGCCGCCCTTCCGGCCAACAGCGAGCGCCAACTGGTCGATCAGATCGTCACGCGCCTGTCGGTCGGCGCTCCTGAGCGGGTCCATTACCAGGG
>JBKHYA010000065.1:0-8172 GCA_046565745.1 Actinomycetes bacterium | reverse complement strand
CTCGTCCCGGCCAGATCATGCATCCGCGGCGAGACCACCGGAAGGTTTGCCCGACCTGGCCACGAACGCGTGATCTCGGGTGACGGAACGACACGCGGCGAGTCGGGCAACCGCGGCCCCGTACCCTGGAGCCATGGTCGAATCGGGCGTGCGCGCGGCGCTCAGCGGCGCCGCCTCGACGGCCGCCGACGACTACCTCAAGACGATCTACTCGCACACCGAGTGGCAGCCCGAGCCGATCACGCCGAGCCAGCTCGCCGCCCGTCTCGGCCTCGCCCCCTCGAGCGTCACCGAGATGGTGAAGAAGCTCGCCGCCGCCGGTCTCGTCGACCACCGCCCCTACTCGGCGATCTCGCTCACGGCCGACGGCGAGCGGCGCGCGCTCGCGATACTGCGCCGGCACCGGCTCATCGAGACCTGGCTCGTGCGCGTGCACGGCTACGGCTGGGACGAGGTCGACGAGGAGGCCGAGGTGCTCGAGCACGCCATCAGCGACCGCCTGCTCGATGCGATCGACGCGCAGCTCGGGCACCCCGACCGCGACCCGCACGGCGACCTCATCCCGAGTGCGACGGGCGCGCTCACCCGGCCCGACGCGGTGCGCCTCGATGCCGCGCCGCTCGGGTTCGCGGGTCGCGTCGTGCGCATCAGTGACCGTGACCCCGACACCCTGCGCGTGCTCGATCGGCTCGGCATCGCGCTCGACGCGGCGCTGCGGGTCTCCGACGAGCAGACCGCCGCGGCGGGGGTCGCGATCGTGCGCTCGCAGGGCGGCCCCGTCGTGATCTCGCCGAGCGTCGCGGCATCCGTGTGGCTGGAGCGGGGCATCCGGGCCTAATATTTCGGCATGCCGAAAAATGCGACGGATGCCCTGCCTCGCGATCCGCGCCCAGTGAGGGCCGCTCGGGGCGGCCTGCTCGTCGCCCCGCTGCTCGGGCCGGCGATGGTCGCCGGCGTCGCGTACCTCGACCCCGGCAACGTCGCCGCGAACATGACGGCGGGCGCCGCGTTCGGCTACCTGCTCGTGTGGGTCGTCGTGACGGGCAACGTGATGGCGTGGCTCATCCAGTACCTGTCGGCGAAGCTCGGCATCGTCACGGGGCAGAGCCTTCCCGAGGCGCTCGGGAAGCGGCTCCGCTCGCGGCCGGCGCGGTATGGCTACTGGCTGCAGGCCGAGGGCGTCGCGATGGCGACCGACGTCGCCGAGGTCATCGGCGGCGCCGTCGCGCTGTACCTGCTGTTCGACCTGCCGCTCATCGTCGGCGGCCTCATCACGGGCGTCGTGTCGATGCTGCTGCTCGTCGTGCAGTCCGAGCGCGGAGCGAAGCCCTTCGAGCGCGTCATCACCGGGCTCATGCTCGTGATCGCAGTCGGGTTCTGCGCCGGGCTCGTCATCGGGCCGCCCGACCCCGCGGAGGCCGCGGCGGGCCTCGTACCGATGTTCGACGGGGCCGATTCCGTGCTGCTCGCGGCGAGCATCCTCGGGGCGACCGTCATGCCGCACGCGATCTACGCGCACTCAGCCCTGACGCGCGACCGCTTCGGGCTCGTCCAGGCCGGAGTCGAGCGCCGCCTCGTGCTGCGCGCGACGAAGGTCGACGTCACGATCGCGCTCGCGATCGCCGGAACCGTCAACGTCGTGATCCTCCTCCTCGCGGCCGCGAACCTCGAGGGCGTCGAGGGAACCGACTCGCTCGAGGGGGCGCACGCGGCGCTCGGGGCCGCGCTCGGCGAGCCCGTCGCCCTGCTGTTCGCGATCGGGCTGCTCGCCTCGGGCCTCGCCTCGACCTCGGTCGGCGCCTACGCGGGGGCCGAGATCATGCGCGGGCTGCTGCGCGTGAACATCCCGCTGCTCGTGCGACGCGCGATCACGATCGCGCCGGCGCTGCTGCTGCTCATCATCGGCGTCGACCCGACGCTCGCGCTCGTGCTCAGCCAGGTCGTGCTGAGCTTCGGCATCCCGTTCGCGCTCATCCCGCTCGTCCGGCTCACCGCCGATCGCGCGCTCATGGGCTCGGCCGTCAACGCGCGCCTCACGACGGGTCTCGCGATCGTCGCGGCGGGGCTGCTCATCGCGCTCAACGTGACGCTGCTCGTGCTCGTCGCGAGGGGCGCGTAGGCGGGGCGGCGCGCCGGCTGCTGCGGGCGCTGCGCGCGTTTCGGGGCGGATGCTCGGCTAGAGCAGCCCGTCGGGCTTCTCGTGAGCGCCGTCGGGCTTGCCGACGAGCTTGCGCGGGTCGCCGCGACGGTGCTCGGGCTCGTCGTGGTCGGCGGCATCGCCGTGCTCTCCGCGGTGACGCGCGTGCGCGGGGGCCTCGTGACGACCGTCGTGCTCGGGCTCGTCGAGGCGGACGATGTCGACCTCGATCGGCGTGCCCGCGCGCTCGGCGGCCTCCTCCTGCTTGCGCTCGTGGCGCTCCTTGAGCGCGTGGTAGCCGATGCCGGCGAGGGCCATGCCGATGACGACGAGCAGGACGATCTCGATGTACTCGGTGACGACCTCGGCGACGCCGGGAATGTGCGCGACGCCCCATCCGAGCACCGTGAGCCCGACGGCCCAGAGGAAGGCGCCGAGGGTGTCGTAGATGAGGAAGGTGCGGTAGTTCATGCGGCCCACGCCCGCCGCGACCGGGGCGATCGTGCGGACGACGCCGATGAAGCGCGCGATCGTGACGGCGAAGCCGCCGTACTTGGCGAAGAACGCCTCGGTGCGGGCGACGCTGCGCTTGGAGAAGAAGCCGGCCGACTTCTTCTCGAAGATCGCGGGCCCGGCCTTCCGGCCGATCCAGTAGCCGAGGTTGTCGCCGCCCATCGTCGCGATCATGATCGACAGCGAGACGACCCAGATCGGCTGCGGGATCACGCCCGTGTAGGTGAGGACGCCCGTGATGACGAGAAGGGTGTCGCCCGGCAGGAGGAACCCGACGAGCAGGCCCGTCTCGACGAAGACGATCGCGCACACGACGAGCAGGGCCCAGGGGCCGGCGCCCGTGATGATCCCCTCCACGTCGAAGAGACCGATGTCGGTCGCGAGCATGGCGGCTCCGGGTTCGTCGAGAGGGCGGCGGTGATCGATGCTCAGGCTACCGCGCTGAGGCTATGCGTCGGCTTGCGGGAAGGTGACCGTTCTGTGGCGGCTGTCGGCGCCGGCTCGTACGCTGGTGCCGCGGTGGCCGGACTGCTCGATTCGAGTCCGGAGGGAGCCCCGTGGTGCAGCGCGCGAACCACTGGCATCCGCTGCTCGCCGCGATCGAGCAGGAGCCCGGGCTCTGGCATCTCGCGTCGCAGACCGGCCCGTACGCGGTCGTGCGTCTCATCGAGATCGGCGGCGAGCGCGGCTATCGCGCGACCACCTTCGCCGAGCCTCGGCGGCTCATCGGCTATCGCCGCACGCTGCGCGGCGCGTGCGAGGCCGCGCATCGCGACTGGCTGCGCCGGCACGGGCCCGACCCGGGGGCCGAGCAGTATCCCGACCTGTCAGGCGGGCGGCGCGCACCTCGGTGACGGAGGGGCAGTCGAGATCGACGTGCGGAAGGAGGGACTTGAACCCTCACGCCCGAAGGCACAGGAACCTAAATCCTGCGTGTCTGCCGATTTCACCACTCCCGCTGGTGCGGCGTCAGTCTATCGACGCGCCGTCGCCGAGCCCCTCGCCGCCGAGCGCCGACGGGCGTACGATGCGCGCATGGACGGCAGCGAGCCGCACGGCGGCACCTCGGACAACCACTCGGACAACCGCAGCGCGTGCCCCCTGTGCGCGCACCCCATGAGCGAGCACCGGGTCGACCACTCGGGCCGCGACGGGATCCTGCACTGCCCCGTCGATCACCTGCCCGCGCCGGACGACCGACGCCCGCTCAACGAGCTCGGGATGACCGGCAGCGACTGATCAGCGCGAAGGCCTGTCGGCTCAGCGCGCGCCCGGCGGCAGCTTCGGCAGGCCATCCATGTCGGGGCCCTCGTGCTGCGCGGCCGTGGCATCGCTGATGACGTCGCGCGAGTCGGGCTGCGCGCCGTCGTCGCCCGGATAGTGCTGGTCCGTCGTGCGCTCGTCGCCCTCCTCGCGCTCGTCGCGCGGCGGCAGGTGGTCGGTGGGCTTCTTCGGTTCGCGGTGCTCGGTCATGCGCACACTGTCCTCCGAGCATCCGTCGCCGTCAACGGGGTGGTGCGCGAACGGGCGGGCGGATGCTGCGCTCAGGCCCGACCGGCCGCGACGAGCGCGGCCCACAGCTCGGCCCGCGCCGGGAACGACCCGAGATCGCGCCCGAGCAGCTGCTCGGCCCGCTTGACGCGGGCGCGCAGAGTGTGGCGGTGGATGCCCAGCCGGGTCGCCGCCGCCTCGGCCACGGCATCGGCTGCGAGCCACTCGCTGAGCGTGCGCACGAGCTCGTCCCTCGAGCGCGCGTCGTGCTCGTCGAGCGGCGCGAGCACCGAGGCGGCGATGCGTCGTGTGTCGTCGCCCGAGAGCGAGGCGAGCACGCCGTCATCGCGCAGCATCGCGTAGTCGACGAGCCGCTGATCCGCGTGAGCGCGGTCGGCCGCGCGCCCGGCCTCGTCGACGGCAGTCGCGAGCGAGGCGTAGCGGGCGCCGCGCACGAAGCCGCCCGTGAGGCGCACGCGGTCGGCGAGGTAGTCGAGCACGGGGGTCTCCGACTCGGGCACGATGACGACGACGCGCTGACCGTCGCGCGCGTGGAACACCGCGCCCCGCGCCCGCTCGGCGCGCGATTCGAGCAGCTCGAGGAGGGCGGCCCGACGCGCTCCGCGCGCATCCACGACCGCGACGGTGAGCGGCTCGGCCGGGAGGGCGCCCCACAGGGCGCGGGAGGTGGAGGCGACGAGGTCGCGCTCGCCGCGCAGGAGGGCCGCGAGCAGCCCCGTGCGGAGGTGGTCGAGGGTGCGGGCGAGCGTGCGGTCCTGCTCGAGCGCTAGACCGGTCATCGCGACGACGCTCGTGATGACGGCGCGCACGGCGTCGTCGTGCTGGCTCGCGGCCCCGACGACGAGCACGCCACGCAGCGCCTCCGAGCGGCCGACCGTCTGCAGGGCGACGCCGTCGGCGACGACCGCGGCGCGGCGCGCGTCGGCGAGCATGCGCCGCGCCTCCTCCTGCGCCTCCGGGGTCACGGGGCCGCCGTGGACGATCTCGGCGTCCGTGCCGAGCAGCGCGACGGGCGCGTCGACGCGGCGGGCGAGCTCGGCGACGACCTCGGCGAGCCCGCCGGGCTTGAGGGCGGCGACGGCGATCGCGCGCTGAGCCTCGAGGGTCCAGCGCAGGCGCGCGTAGCGCTCGCGCGACTGCGCGTCGGCGACGGCCCGCGCGACGGCGATGAACGGCGTGCTGTACGGCACCTCGAACAGCGGCATCCCCGCCTCCCGGCATGCCCCCACCAGGGCCGGCGGGATCCCGGCCCGCACGACCTCGGTGCCGAACCCGACCGCGGGCACGCCGCGCTCGGCGAGACGGGCGACCCACGGCGCGATCGCGTCGTCGTCGGCCCACTGCGTGCCCGTCGTGAGCAGGGCGTCGCCGGGGGAGAGGAAGGGCGTCGGGTCGGCGAGATCGCTCGAGTGCACCCACCCCCACGGTCGCGCGATCGCGGCCTCGTCGGCCCACACCGTGCGGAGGGCGAGGTCGCGATCGGCGAGCAGCGAGTGCAGGGAGACGGGCATGCGACCCTCCAGAAGCGGGATGTCCACGCCGTATAGAGCGGGCATCCGCATTGTACTGAGCGGACAGCCGCGATCGCGAGCCCCCGCCTTACGCTGGCCGTCATGAGCATGACCGTCACCGCGTCCGAGCACCTCGCCGGCGGGCCCTCGCTTCCGCAGGAGCGCCGCCTCGTCACCGCGATCCCGGGCCCCGAGTCGCAGGCGCGCATGGCGCGCAAGACCGCTGCCGTCGCCTCCGGCGTGAGCACGATGATGCCCGTCTTCGCTGTCGCGGCGGGTGGGGGCGTCGTCGTCGATGCCGACGGCAACAGCCTCATCGACCTCGGTTCCGGCATCGCCGTGACGAACGTCGGCAACGCCGACCCCTTCGTCACCGAGGCCGTCATCGAGCAGGTGCGCCGCTTCACCCACACGTGCTTCACGATCACGCCCTACGACGGCTACGTCGAGGTCGCCGAGGCGCTCAACCGGCTCACGCCCGGCGACCACGAGAAGCGCACGGGGCTCTTCAACTCGGGCGCCGAGGCCGTCGAGAACGCGATCAAGATCGCGCGCCACTACACCGGCAAGAGCGCGGTCGTCGCGTTCGACCACGGCTACCACGGCCGCACCAACCTCACGATGGCGCTCACGGCGAAGGCCATGCCCTACAAGGCGGGCTTCGGCCCGTTCGCGCCCGACGTCTACCGCGCGCCCATGTCGTACCCGTTCCGCGACGGGCTGAGCGGGGGCGAGGCGGCCGAGCGCGCCATTCACATGATGGACCGCCAGATCGGCGCCGACCGCCTCGCCGCGATCATCATCGAGCCCATCCAGGGCGAGGGCGGCTTCATCGTCCCCGCCCCCGGGTTCCTCCCCGCGCTGCAGGAGTGGGCGAACGCCAACGGCGTCGTCTTCATCGCCGACGAGGTGCAGACCGGCTTCGCCCGCACGGGGCAGATGCTCGCGAGCGAGCACGAGGGCATCGTGCCCGATCTCGTCGTCATGGCCAAGGGCATCGCGGGCGGCCTCCCGCTCTCGGCCGTCACCGGTCGCGCCGAGATCATGGATGCTCCGCACGCCG
Source organism: Actinomycetes bacterium (assembly GCA_046565745.1). Taxonomy (GTDB): domain Bacteria; phylum Actinomycetota; class Actinomycetes; order Actinomycetales; family Microbacteriaceae; genus Microcella. The sequence goes on along the minus strand of JBKHYA010000065.1, from coordinate 1,436 downwards.
GCGGGCTCGGCGGCACGTACGGCGGCAACCCGATCGCGACCGCCGCGGCGCTCGGGGCCCTCCGCGCCTACGACGAGCACGACCTGCTCGCGCGGGCCCGCGAGCTCGAGGGGATCATCCGCGACGAGCTCACGGCGCTGCAGTCGCGCGATGCGCGCATCGGCGACATCCGCGGGCGCGGCGCCATGATGGCGATCGAGCTCGTCGACGCCGACGGCCGCCCCGACGCCGTCCTCACCGGCCGCGTCGCCAAGCACTGCCACGCCCAGGGCGTCATCGTGCTCACGTGCGGCACCGACGGCAACGTGATCCGCCTGCTGCCGCCGCTGTCGATTAGCGACGCGCTGCTGCGGGAGGGCATCGGCGTCATCGCCGAGGCCCTTGCCGCGAACGCCGCGTAGGGCCACCCTCGGAACCGACCTGCGGATCGCCACCACCGCATCCCGCAACAGAGAGATCAGGGAAACGACATGATCAGCGAAGCAGACCTCCTCGCCAAGGTGCCCCGCGGGCTCTACATCGACGGGCAGTGGATCGACGCCGAGGGCGGCGCGACGATGGCCGTCACCGACCCGAGCACGGGCGAGACGCTCGTCGAGATCGCGAGCGCGTCGGTCGCCGACGGCAAGCGCGCGATGGACGCCGCCGCGAACGCCCAGGCGAGCTGGGCCGCGACCGCCCCGCGCGTGCGCGGCGAGCTGCTGCGCCGCGCCTTCGACCTCGTCATCGAGCGCGCCGACGAGTTCGCGCTGCTCATGACGCTCGAGATGGGCAAGCCGCTCGCCGAGTCGCGCGGCGAGGTGACCTACGGCGCCGAGTTCCTGCGCTGGTTCGGCGAGGAGGCCGTGCGCATCACCGGCCGCTTCGGCCAGAACCCGGAGGGCACGGGCCAGATCGTCGTCTCGCACGCGCCCGTCGGGCCGTCGTTCCTCATCACGCCCTGGAACTTCCCGCTCGCGATGGCGACCCGCAAGATCGCGCCCGCGATCGCCGCGGGCTGCACCTCGATCATCAAGCCCGCCGCGCTCACGCCTCTCACGACCATGTACTTCGTGAAGACGCTCGAGGACGCCGGACTGCCCGCCGGTGTCGTCAACGTCGTCACGACCGCGAAGTCGGGGGCCCTGTCGGCCGAGATCATCGCCGACCCGCGCCTGCGCAAGCTGAGCTTCACCGGGTCGACCGAGGTCGGCCGCATGCTCATGAAGCAGGCCGCCGACGGCATCCTGCGCACCTCGATGGAGCTCGGCGGCAACGCCCCCTTCGTCGTCTTCGAGGATGCCGACCTCGACAAGGCCATCGACGGCGTCATGCTCGCCAAGTTCCGCAACATCGGCCAGGCCTGCACGGCGGCGAACCGCATCCTCGTCCAGTCGTCCGTCGCGGACGAGTTCGGCCGCCGCGTCACCGAGCGCGTCGCCGCCATGAAGATGGGC
>JBKHYA010000064.1:0-8323 GCA_046565745.1 Actinomycetes bacterium | reverse complement strand
TCACCCCGGCGAGCGACTACAACATCGACTACGCGCTCATGGCCTCGACGCGCATGGAGCCGCTGCTCCGCGACATCCGCCTCGGCATGGACGGCGCCGGGATGTACTGCGAGGGGGTCAAGGGCGAGTGCAATCTCGGCCAGCAGGAGATCGCCTTCCGCTACGCGCATGCGATCGCGACGTGCGACAACCACTCGATCTACAAGAACGGGGCGAAGGAGATCGCCGACCGCCACGGCAAGTCGCTGACCTTCATGGCGAAGTTCAACGAGCGCGAGGGCAACAGCTGCCACATCCACCTCAGCGTGCGCGGCACCGACGGCGAGCCCGTCATGGCCGGCGATCGCGAGCACGGCTTCTCGCCCCTCATGGAGCACTGGCTCGCCGGCCAGCTCGCCGCGATGCGCGAGCTCACGCTGTTCTTCGCGCCCGCGATCAACTCGTACAAGCGCTACGTCGAGGGCAGCTTCGCCCCGACCGCGATCGCGTGGGGCTTCGACAACCGCACGTGCGCGCTCCGCGTCGTCGGCCACGGGCAGAGCCTGCGCGTCGAGAACCGCGTGCCGGGAGGCGACGTCAACCAGTACCTCGCGACGGCGGCGATCATCGCCGCGGGCATCCACGGGATCGAGAACGAGCTCACGCTCGAGGAGGCCTTCGCGGGCAACGCCTACGGCTCCGACAAGCCGCGCGTGCCGTCGACCCTGCGCGAGGCCGCCGAGCTCTTCGCCGGCTCCGAGATCGCTCAGGCGGCGTTCGGGCAGGATGTCGTGGACCACTACCTCAACATGGCGCGCGTCGAGCAGAAGGCCTATGACGCGGCCGTCACCGACTGGGAGCGCTTCCGTGGCTTCGAACGATTCTGACCGTCACCGCCGACCCGTCATCGGGCTGACGACCTACCTCGAGCAGGCCCAGACGGGCGTGTGGGATGTCCCCGCCGCGTTCCTGCCCAAGGTCTACTTCGAGGCGGTCACGCGCGCCGGTGGGACCGTCGTCCTTCTGCCTCCCCAGCCGGTCGACGAGTCCGTCGCCGACAGCATCCTCGACGGGCTCGACGGCCTCATCATCACGGGCGGGAAGGACGTCGAGTCGAGCCGGTACGGGCAGACCCCGCACCCGACGAACGACGTGCCGCGCACCGATCGCGACGACTTCGAGTTCGCGCTCCTGGAGCGCGCGATCGCCCGCGACATCCCCTTCTTCGGCATCTGCCGGGGCATGCAGGTGCTCAACGTGCTGCGCGGCGGCACGCTCATCCAGCACCTGCCGGAGGTCATCGGCAGCGAGCGCTACAACGCGGGCGGCGGCGTCTTCACGCCGAACCCCGCGATCACGGTGCCGGGCACGCGCCTCGCCGAGCTCGTCGGCGACGAGGTGACGGCGCAGAGCTACCACCACCAGGCGCTCGACGCGGTCGGCGAGGGCCTCACGGTGAGCGCGCGCGGCGACGACGGCATCATCCAGGCCGTCGACGTCGACGGCATGAGCTTCGGCGTCGCGGTGCAGTGGCACCCCGAGATGTCGCCGGAGGACCTCCGACTGTTCGCGGGCCTCGTCGACGCGGCGGCCGAGTACGCCGAGAGCCGCCGGGTGCACGCGTGAGCGAGACGACCCTCATCAACCCCGCCGACGAGACCGTCATCGGGTCGGTCGCGCACACGACGCTCGAGGAGGTCGACGCGGCCGTCGCGCGCGCCGTCGTCGCCCAGCGCGCCTGGGCCGCCCTCGCGCCCGTCGACCGCGCCCGTGCTCTGCGGCGCTTCGCGGCGACCGTCGACGCGCACATCGAGGAGCTCGCCCAGCTCGAGGTGCGCAACTCGGGCCATCCGATCGGCGCCGCCCGCTGGGAGGCGGGCAACGTGCGCGACGTGCTCGACTACTACAGCGGCGCGCCCGAGCGGCTCATCGGCCAGCAGATCCCCGTCGCGGGCGGCCTCGACGTCACCTTCCACGAGCCGCTCGGCGTCGTCGGCGTCATCGTGCCCTGGAACTTCCCCATGCCGATCGCGGCATGGGGCTTCGGCCCGGCGCTCGCCGCGGGCAACGCGGTGCTGCTGAAGCCCGCCGACTGGACGCCGCTCACCGCCATCCGGCTCGGGGAGCTCGCGCTCGAGTCGGGCCTGCCCGAGGGCCTCTTCCAGGTGCTGCCCGGCCGCGGCTCGGTCGTGGGCGACCGCTTCGTGACGCACGAGCAGGTGCGGAAGGTCGTCTTCACGGGCTCGACCGAGGTCGGCAAGCACGTCATGGCCGGGTGCGCGGCGCAGGTGAAGCCCGTCACCCTCGAGCTCGGCGGCAAGAGCGCGAACATCGTCTTCGCCGACGCCGATCTCGAGGCCGCGGCATCCGGCGCCCCCGGCTCGGTCTTCGACAACGCCGGCCAGGACTGCTGCGCGCGCTCGCGCCTGCTCGTCGAGCGCAGCGTGCTCGACCGCTTCCTCGAGCTGCTCGAGCCGGCCGTGCGCGGCTTCCGCGTCGGCGACCCGAACGACGAGGCGACCGAGATGGGCCCGCTCGTGTCGAAGGGGCACTTCGAGAACGTCGCGGCCTTCCTCGACGACGACGTCGCGGTCGCCTTCCGCGGCACCGCTCCCGATGGCCCCGGCTACTGGATGGCCCCGACGGTCCTCCTGCCGAACCGCACCGACCGCGTCGCGACGGAGGAGATCTTCGGCCCCGTGGTCTCGGTCCTGCCGTTCGACGACGAGGCCGACGCGATCGCCCTCGCGAACGACTCGATCTTCGGGCTCTCGGGCTCGATCTGGACGCGCGACCTCGGCCGGGGCATCCGCGTCGCCCGCGGCGTCGAGAGCGGTGCGCTGAGCGTCAACTCGCACTCCTCCGTGCGGTACGCGACGCCCTTCGGCGGGTTCAAGCAGTCCGGGCTCGGGCGCGAGCTCGGCCCGGATGCCCCGCTCGCCTTCACCGAGACCAAGAACGTCTTCTTCTCCCACAGCTGACAGGAGCAGGCACCATGAGCATCACCCCCATCGACCTCACCCAGCGTCTCGCCGGCAAGGTCGCCGTCATCACGGGCGGCGCGAGCGGCATCGGCTTCGCGACCGCGCGCCGCTTCGCCGCGGAGGGCGCGCGCGTCGTCATCGGCGACATGAACCCCGAGACGGGCGAGGCCGCCGCGGCCGAGGTCGAGGGGCTCTTCGTGCAGGTCGACGTGACCGACGAGGGCCAAGTCAATGCGCTCTTCGACACCGCCCAGAAGACGTACGGCTCGCTCGACATCGCCTTCAACAACGCCGGCATCTCGCCGCCCGACGACGACTCGATCGAGACGACCGAGCTGCCCGCGTGGGATCGCGTGCAGGACGTCAACCTCAAGAGCGTGTACCTGTGCTCGCGCGCCGCGCTGCGGCACATGGTCGCCCAGCAGTCGGGCTCGATCATCAACACGGCCTCGTTCGTCGCGGTCATGGGCAGCGCGACGAGCCAGATCTCGTACACGGCCTCGAAGGGCGGCGTGCTCGCGATGACGCGCGAGCTCGGCGTGCAGTTCGCGCGCCAGGGCATCCGCGTCAACGCGCTGTGCCCGGGCCCCGTCAACACGCCCCTGCTCCAGGAGCTCTTCGCGAAGGACCCGGAGCGCGCCCAGCGCCGCCTCGTGCACATCCCGAAGGGCCGCTTCGCCGAGGCCGACGAGCTCGCCGCCGCCGTAGCGTTCCTCGCGAGCGACGACGCGTCGTTCATCACGGGCTCGACCTTCCTCGTCGACGGCGGCATCAGCGCCGCGTACGTCACCCCGCTCTGATCGGTCATGCCGTGACCGACCCCGCGCCGCCGCCCGAAGGCCTCGCCCTCGAGGCCTTCAGCCGACCGGTGCGGGGCGGCAACGCGTTCGAGGAGACCCTCGCGCGGCTGCTGCAGGTCATCCGCCTGGGCGTCGTGCCGCCGGGGGAGGCCCTCGCCCCCGAGCGCGAGCTCGCCGCGCGACTGGAGGTCAGTCGCGACACCGTGCGCGAGGCGATCAAGTCGCTCGCCGAGGCGGGCTACGTCGAGTCGCGGCGGGGCCGCTACGGCGGCACGTTCGTGCGCGAGCCGCTTCCGCACCCCGAGGAGGGGCCGGGGGAGCGCGTGTCGGTCGACGAGGTGCGGGATGCCCTGCTCGTGCGCGACGTGCTCGAAATCGGTGCGGCGCGGGCGGCGGCATCCACGCCCCTCACCGCGGCGCAGCGCGATGATCTGGCGACCCGCATGCGCGAGGTCGCCGCCGCCGAGGGGGCCGAGTACCGCCGCCTCGACTCGCGCCTGCACCTGACCCTCGCCGAGCTCGCCGGCAGCCCGACCCTCGTCTCGCTCCTGGCAGACAACCGGATGCGCGTCAACACGCTGCTCGACCGGATTCCGCTCCTCCCGCCGAACATCGCGCACTCGAACGAGCAGCACGAGCGCATCGTGTGGGCGGTGCTGTCGGGCGATGCGGACGGCGCCGCGGCCGCGATGGCCGAGCACCTCGAGGGAACGGCGTCGCTCCTGCGCGGGTTCCTCGCGTAGTCCCCGCCTGACGACCCGCCGTGCCCGCGGCTCAGGCCAGGTTCTCGCGAGCGAACGCGACGGTCTCGCGCAGCTCGGCCAGTCGCGCGGCGTCATCGCGGCCGCAGTGCCGCGTGTTGAGCTTGGCGACGACGTCGCCCGCGAACCCGCTCGCGACCAGGTGCCGCAGGAGCTCGGCGACCGGCTGCCCTCCCCGCCCCGGCACGAGGTGCGCGTCGACGAGCCGGCCCCCCGCGTCGGGCTCCGCGGCGTCGCACAGGTGCACGTGGTGCAGACGATCGCCCCAGGCGCGCGCCAGCTCGAGCGTCGAGACGCGCGCCATGCTCGCGTGCGAGACGTCGAGCACGAGGCGGTCGACGGCGAGCTCGAACTCCGCGGCCCACCGACCCTGCCAGCGCCAGGGCGGGTGGGCGACGACCGTGGTCGCTCCCAGCTCGGCGGCGAGGGCGGCGGCGCGCTCGAGCTTCGTGCGCGGGTCGCGCCCGAAGACGAGGGTGCTGAAGAGCAGCACGGGGGAGTGGATGCTGAGCACGGGCATCCCGTACCGCGACGACAGCGCGCCGATCGTGCGAGCGCTCTGCGTCGCGGGGTCGCTCGTGATCATGACCTCGATGCCGTCGAACCCGGCCTCGCGCGCGAGCAGGAAGGCGGGTTCGAGACGGCGGGGAAGCACGCTCGTGGTGCCCATGCCGACCCGGATCATGCGCTCACCCTACGCACGCGACCGCACGCATCCGACCGCCCCTCGTTTCTGAGAAAACGGTGATATTCGGCTGATACCGTATCGAGCCGGCCGAGCGCGACAGCGCCCCGGGCCGTGATCGTTACGAGACGCGCGTGCGGAAAGCGAGAGACATGAGCCAGCGAGAGGGCCGATTCGACTTCGTCGTCGTCTCCAACCGACTTCCCGTCGACCGGGTGATCGGGGCGGACGGCACGACGAGCTGGCAGCGCTCTCCCGGCGGACTCGTGACCGCGCTCGAGCCCGTCATGCGCGCCGCCGAAGGCGCCTGGGTCGGCTGGCCCGGCAAGCCCGACGTCGAGGTCGAGCCCTTCGAGGCCGACGACATGCACCTCGTGCCCGTCTCGCTCACCTCGGGCGAGGTCGAGCGCTACTACGAGGGCTTCAGCAACGACACCCTGTGGCCGCTCTACCACGACGTGATCTCGGCCCCCGCCTACCACCGCGAGTGGTGGGAGACCTACAAGGAGGTCAACGAGCGCTTCGCCCGCGCGAGCGCCGAGGTCGCTGCTCCGAACGCTACCGTGTGGGTGCAGGACTACCAGCTGCAGCTCGTCCCGGCCCTGCTGCGCGCGCTGCGCCCCGACCTCACGATCGGCTTCTTCAACCACATCCCCTTCCCGCCCTACGGCATCTACTCGCAGCTGCCGTGGCGTCGCGCGATCGCCGAGGGGCTCCTCGGAGCCGACGTCATCGGCTTCCAGCGCTCCTCCGACGCCGCGAACTTCTTCAGCGCCGTGCGCCGGCTGTTCGGCTACAGCACGCGCAGCCCCGAGATCCGCGTGCCCGACGGCGCGGGCGGCCATCGCTCGGTCATCGCCAAGGCCTTCCCGATCTCGATCGACGTCGAGAGCTTCGAGGAGATCGCCCGCCGCCCGGAGGTCGTCGAGCGCGCCCGGCAGATCCGCCAGGATCTCGGGAACCCGACGACGATCATGCTCGGCGTCGACCGCCTCGACTACACGAAGGGCATCGGCCACCGGCTGAAGGCGTTCGGCGAGCTCCTGCGCGACCGCTCCGTCAGCACGGAGGACGTCACGCTCGTGCAGGTCGCGAGCCCGAGCCGCGAGCGCGTCGAGGCGTACATGCAGCTGCGCGACGAGATCGAGCTCACGGTCGGTCGCCTCAACGGCGACTTCTCGACCATCAGCCACCCCGCGATCGCCTACCTGCACCACGGCTACCCGCGCGAGGAGATGGTCGCCCTCTACCTCGCCGCCGACGTCATGCTCGTCACGGCGCTCCGCGACGGCATGAACCTCGTGGCGAAGGAGTACGTGGCCTGCCGCCACGACGAGGACGGCGTGCTGATCCTGAGCGAGTTCGCGGGCGCGGCCGACGAGCTGCGCAACGCGCTCCTGGTCAACCCGCACGACATCGAGGGCATCAAGGAGGCCATGCTCCAGGCCATCGAGATGCCCAAGCGCGAGCGCTCGACTCGCATGCGCGCCCTCCGCCGCCGCGTGCGCGAGAACGACGTCGCGCGCTGGTCGCAGACGTTCCTCGACACGCTCCGCCACGTCGGGCACCGCTGAGCCATGAGCGCGATGACCCCGGCCCACGACCCGTCGTCCCGCCCCGCCGTCGACCCCGCCCTCGCTGCCGAGCTCGACCGCATCGCCGCAGCGCCGACGCTCCTCGTCGCGCTCGACTTCGACGGCACGCTCGCCCCGCTCGTCGACGACCCCGACGATTCGCGAGCCATCCCCGCCGCCCGCACCGCGCTCGACGCCCTCGCCGCGCTTCCGGGCACGGTCGTCGCGCTCGTCTCCGGCCGCTCGCTCGAGAGCCTCGCGCGCGTCGGCGAGGCGCCCGATGACCAGCCGCTCGTCGGCTCGCACGGTCTCGAGGTCCGCTTCGGTGCGGGGGATGCCCGCCCCGCCGTCGACGATGCCGACGCCGCCCGGGTGGTCGCGCTGCGATCGCGGCTCGAGCCCGTCGTCGCCGCCGTGCCCGGAGCCTGGATCGAGCCGAAGCCCGCGGGCCTCGCCGTGCACTCCCGCCGCGTCGACGACCCCGACGCGGTGCGCGCGCTCACCGAGGCGGTGCACGCCGCGGCCGCCGAGGTCGACGACGCGCTGACGGTGCGCGACGGCCGGGACGTCGTCGAGTTCGCCGTGCGCGACGCCACCAAGGGCGACGGCCTGCGTGCGCTCGTCGAGCGCTTCGCCCCCGACGCGGTCCTCTTCGCCGGCGACGACGTCACGGACGAGGATGCCCTCGCGGCGCTCGGCCCCGACGATCTCGGCATCAAGGTGGGGGAGGCCGAGTCGGTCGCCCGCGCGCGCGTCGCCGACGTCGATGCCATGACGGCGGCCCTCGAGCACCTTCTCCGATCGCGCGAGCGGTTCTCAGGCGGCGCCCGGTAAACTGGGAGCAGAGAGCGCCGGAACCGACGCCAGCCCTCTCCCGCCCGTGCCGCACCGACACTCGAGGGAGGTCCGATGTTCGTCCTCCTCGCGCTGTTCGGCCTCGGAGCCCTCGTGCTCGCCCCGCTCACGCGGGTGCTCAAGAACCGCGTCTTCCCCGTCGCGGCGCTCGTGCCCCTCGCCGCGTTCGTCCACGCGCTCGCCGCGGGCCCCGGCGTCCTCGCGGGCGATCCGCTCGTCGAGCGCGCCGCCTGGGTGCCTCAGCTGCAGCTGACCCTCGACCTCCTCATGGACCCGCTCTCGTGGGTCATCACGCTCATCGTCACCGGGGTGGGCTCGCTCGTCCTCCTCTACTGCGCCGCCTACTTCACGCGCGAGAGCGAGGGCATCGGTCGCTTCGCCGCGACGCTCACGGCTTTCGCCGGTGCGATGTACGGGCTCGTGCTCTCGGAGGACGTCTTCCTGCTCTTCGTCTTCTGGGAGCTCACGAGCGTCTTCTCGTACCTCCTGATCGGTCACTACCAGGGCCGCAAGGCCAGCCGAGGCGCCGCGCTGCAGGCCCTCATCACGACGACCCTCGGCGGTCTCGTGATGCTCGTGGGGCTCGTCCTCCTCGCCCAGCAGGCCGCGAGCGCGAGCATCCCCGTGATCATCGCGACGGCGCCCGAGGGCCCGCTGACGACGACCGCGATCATCCTCGTGCTCG
>JBKHYA010000063.1:0-8344 GCA_046565745.1 Actinomycetes bacterium | reverse complement strand
GAGGCGGTGAAGAACGGCATCCCCGGCGGCACCGACGTCACCGCGGCCCTGGCGTCGGTCGACCCCGCAACGGGCGCCGTGCGGGCGCCCGTCGGCGGCGGCGACCATGCGGGCGGCGGCCGTGGCGACGGCGGTGTCGTGATTGAGGATGCTTAGCACGACCGTCTCGAGCACGACCGCTTCGGCGAAGGTTCCGGTGACCGTCAGCAGCGGCGAGTTCGGGAAGTACAGCTCGCCCTCCCGGTAGCCGTGCACGCTGCCCGTGAAGCGGTAGTCGGCGAGGTAGCGCAGCGTCGCGTCGTCGACGACGTCGTTGTCGCTCAGCCAGTCGAGCTCGGCGGTGCCGAAGCGGAAGTCGGCGATCGCCTCGAGCACGCGCCCCGTGCCGGCGACCACGCCGAAGCGGCGCCCGCCGGGAAGCCGTCGCCCGAAGACCTCGAACACGCACGGACGATGCGCGCGACCCGAGCGCAGCGCGGCCTCGATCATCGTCAGCTCGTAGCGGTCGGTGAGCAGCGCTGTCGTCACCCGCACAGCCTAGAGCTCTAGCGTTCGAGCGTGACCGACCCCACCCGCTGGCTCACCGGTGAGCGGCTCGAGGTGGTCGGCGCGACCTCGTGGGCGCAGGCCCGGCTCGTCGAGCGGCTCGGGGCGAGCATCCTGCCCGATCGGGGCTTCGTGACCGATCGCGCGACGTTCGCGGCGTGGGCGGAGGGGAGGAAGCCGACCCAGCTGCTCATGGACCGCTTCTACCGCGAGGTCCGCGAGCGAACCGGCATCCTCATGGAGGGCGACGAGCCCGTCGGCGGGCAGTTCAGCTTCGACCACGACAACCGTCAGCGGCCGCCGAAGGGTGCCGTGTCGCTCGGGCTGCCCGACCCGTGGCGGCCCACCGAGGACGACATCGATGCGAGCGTGCGCGAGACGCTCGATCGCCTTGAGGCCGACGGCGTGCGGTTCCTGGGGGCGGATGCTCCGCGCGCGTTCGCGGCGACGCGCGACGAGGCACTCGCCGCCCTCGACGACTTCATCGGCACGCGGCTGAGCGACTTCGGCCCGTTCGAAGACGCGAGCCTGCAGGGCGACGACACCATGGCCCACAGCCGCCTCAGTGTTCCGCTCAATCTGGGGCTGCTGCACCCGCTCGAGATCGTCGACAGGGTCGTCGCCGCCCACCGGGACGGCGCCGCCCCGCTCAACAGCGTCGAGGGCATCGTGCGGCAGCTCATCGGCTGGCGCGACTGGGTGTGGCACCTGTACTGGCACCTCGGGCCCGATTACGTCGAGCGCAGCAACCACCTCGCCGCGACGACGCCGCTCCCGGCCGAGTGGTGGTCACTGGACGGGTCGGAGGTGCAGGCGCGCTGCCTCAGCCACGTGCTCGACGGGGTCGGCCGCACCGGGTACGCGCACCACATCCAGCGCCTGATGGTGCTCGGCAACTTCGCGCTGCAGCGCGGGTACGACCCGGCCGAGCTCACGGCGTGGTTCCAGGGCGCGTTCGTCGACGGCACGCCGTGGGTGATGCCCGCGAACGTCGTCGGCATGAGCCAGTTCGCCGACGCAGGGCTGGTCGCGACGAAGCCCTACGCGTCGGGCGGGGCGTACATCGACCGCATGAGCGACTTCTGCGGCTCGTGCCGCTTCTCGCCCTCGAAGCGGCTGGGCGAGGACGCGTGCCCGTTCACGGCCGGGTACTGGGCGTTCCTCGACCGGGTCGAGCCGCGCATCCGGGGCAATCACCGCATGGCGCAGCCGCTCGCGGGGCTGCGCCGACTCTCCGACCGCGAGCAGGTCGTCGCGCAGGAGCACGCCCGCACGGCGTATTGATAGCCACCTCTAGACTCTCGGGGTGAGCAGCGCGCCGATCGGAGTCTTCGATTCCGGCGTCGGCGGCCTCACCGTCGCCCGCGCGATCATCGACCAGCTGCCGCACGAGCAGCTGCTCTACCTCGGCGACACCGCGAACGGCCCGTACGGACCGCGCCCGATCGCGGAGGTGCGCGAGCACGCTCTCGCCGTGCTCGACGAGCTCGTCGATCAAGGAGTCAAGGCGCTCGTGATCGCCTGCAACACGGCGAGCGCGGCGATGTTCCGCGACGCGCGCGAGCGGTTCGAGCAGGGCCACGGCATCCCCGTCATCGAGGTCATCCAGCCCGCCGTGCGCCAGGCGGTGCGCCGCACGCGCACGAAGCGCATCGGCGTCATCGGCACCGAGGGCACGATCCGCTCGGGCGCCTACACCGACGCCTTCGTCGCCGACCCCGAGCTCGTCATCACGAGCGCCGCGGCCCCGCGCTTCGTCGAGTTCGTCGAGGCCGGCATCACGACCGGCCCCGAGCTCATGGCCGTCGCCGCCGAGTATCTGGCCCCGCTGCGCGAGGCCGAGATCGACACGCTCGTGCTCGGCTGCACCCACTACCCGCTGCTCGCCGGAGCCATCCAGTACGTCGTCGGCCCCGAGGTCTCGCTCGTCTCGAGCGCCGAGGAGACCGCTTACGACGTCTACCGACGCCTCGTCGAGCACGACCTCCTGTCGCAGGCGACGGATGCTCCGCGCCACGTCTTCGAGGCGACGGGCCCCGACACGCAGCGGTTCCGGCAGCTCGCCGCCCGCTTCCTCGGCCCCGAGGTCTCGCACGTCGAGACCTTCGCGACCGGCACGATCCCCCTCCCGAAAGGCACCCCATGACCACGATCGCCGAATCCACCGGCCTCGGCTCGAGCAAGCGCGCCGACGGCCGCGCCGCCGACGAGCTGCGCCCCGTCACGATCGAGCGCGGCTGGAGCGCCCAGGCTGAGGGCAGCGCGCTCATCAGCTTCGGCGGCACGAAGGTGCTGTGCACGGCGAGCTTCACCAACGGCGTGCCGCGCTGGCTCACCGGCAAGGGCAAGGGCTGGGTCACCGCCGAGTACGGCATGCTGCCGCGCTCGACCAACAGCCGCATGGACCGCGAGAGCGTCAAGGGCAAGGTGGGAGGCCGCACGCACGAGATCTCGCGCCTCATCGGCCGCAGCCTCCGAGCCGTCGTCGATATGAAGGCGCTCGGCGAGAACACGATCGTCATCGACTGCGACGTGCTGCAGGCCGACGGCGGCACGCGCACGGCCGCGATCACGGGCGCCTACGTCGCGATGGCCGACGCGATCGAGTGGGGCCGCGCGCAGGGCTTCATCGGCAAGAAGGCCGTCGCCCTCAAGGACTCGGTCGCGGCGATCAGCGTCGGCATCATCGATGGCGTCCCGCTGCTCGACCTGCCCTACGTCGAGGATGTCCGCGCCGAGACCGACATGAACGTCGTCGTCACGGGGTCGGGCAAGTTCGTCGAGGTGCAGGGCACGGCCGAGGGCGCGCCCTTCGACCGTGACGAGCTGAACGCTCTGCTCGACCTCGCCGTGGGCGGCACGACCGAGCTGACCCGCCTGCAGCGCGAGATCCTCGGCCGCTGATGACGAGCATCCCGACGCTCAGAGCCGTCGTCGCCACCCACAACGCGCACAAGGTGGCCGAGCTGCAGCGCATTCTCGGCGCGGCCCTTCCCGGCCTCGAGCTGGTCGCCTACGACGGGCCGAGCCCGGTCGAAGACGGTGACAGCTTCGCCGCCAACGCGCTCATCAAGGCGCGCGCCGCGGCCGAGCACACGGGCTTCGTCGCGATCGCCGACGACAGCGGCATCAGCGTCGACGCGTTGGGTGGGGCGCCCGGGATCGACTCGGCGCACTACTCAGGGAGCCGCGACGACGCGGCGAACGTGAGCCACCTGCTCGCGAACCTCACCGACGTGCCTGCTGAGAATCGCGCCGCACAGTTCACCTGCGCCGCCGCCCTCGTCGACCCCACCCGCACCGACGACGCCCGCGAACACGTCGAGCTCGGCGTCTGGCCGGGCCGCGTGGCACTCGAGGCCGCCGGCGGGGGAGGGTTCGGGTACGACCCGGTGTTCATCCCCGAGGGGCTTGAGGTCACGAGCGCCGAACTCACCGCCGACGAGAAGAACGCCATCAGCCATCGCGCGCGAGCCTTCGCGGCCCTCGCCGCCGTCCTGCGCGAGCGCTACGGAGCGTAAGGTCACCCCATGTCTGACACGGTCGCCACCACCGTCACCGACGACTACCTGAAGACGATCTGCCAGCACACCGAGTGGCAGCCCGAGCCGATCACGCCGAGCCAGCTTGCCGTCGCCCTCGCGCTCGCCCCCTCGAGCGTGACCGAGATGGTGAAGAAGCTCGCCGCCGCCGGGCTCGTCGACCACCGGCCGTACGGCGCGATCACGCTGACCGACGCCGGCCGCGCCCGCGCCCTCGCGATGCTGCGCCGCCACCGCCTCATCGAGACGTGGCTCGTCGAGCGGCACGATTACGGCTGGGATGAAGTGCACGATGAGGCCGAGGTTCTCGAGCACGCCCTCAGCGACCGCCTGCTCGACCGCATCGACGCAGAGCTCGGGCACCCGACGCGCGACCCGCACGGCGACCTGATTCCTCGCAAAGACGGCACGATCATCCGGCCCGACGCGGTGCGCCTCGATCGCGCGCCCGCTGGAACCGAGGGCATCGTCGTGCGCATCAGTGACCGCGACCCCGACGTGCTGCGGGTGCTCGATCGGCTGGCGCTCACGCTGGATGAACGGGTCCGGGTCGGCGACGACCCCTCGCCCGCCGCCGGCGTCGCGCTGGTGCGCGCGTCCGGCTCGACGATCCTCGTCGACCCCGCGGTGGCGCGCGCCGTGTGGCTCGCCGTCTAAGGTCGAACGCTACTCGGGGTCGCGCACAGTAGGGATGGAATCAGTCGATGGGTCGCTGACGACGTCCTCCGACATGAGCTTGCGCGCCACCAGCATTCGCTCAAGGGCGATCAGTGCAAGGATCACCACAACCCCGCCTGTTTGCGGTTGAAGATTGGCGGGCCGACCTTGCGCCCGATCAGGTAGCCAAGGTTGTCGCCCGCCATCGTCGACAGGGTGATTGCCATTGCCACCAGCCAGATCGGCTGCGGGATGACATCGGTGAACGTCAAGACGCCCGTCAAGATCAGCAGGGTGTCGCCCGGCAGCAGAAAGCCGATGAGCAGCCCCGTCTCGACGAACACGATGCCGCAGACCACGATGAGCGCCCAGGGGCCAGCGTCGCGAATCAGCGACTCGACATCGAACAGTCCGATGTCCATGGGCAACATGGCGACTCCAGCGGTGCGGGGCAAGGGTTTCAGCGTTTAGCCGCGCGGGCGTCCCGCCTATCCGGGGTGGTGATCATTCACCATCCGTCACCCCTGGATATGGTGGACGCGACCGGAAGGACGCCTCCCGCCGATGCTCGCTGTGCTCGCCGCGTTGCCCGTGCTCGCCGTTCTCGTGCTCATGACGGTGGTCGGCTGGTCGGCTGCGCGGGCCGGGCTGGTTACCGCCGCCGCGACGCTCGTGCTGGCCGTCGTCGGCTTCGGCTTCGGGGTGGGCGAGGATGCCGACCCGGGGCTCGCCTGGTCGCTCACCGGCGTCGTCGCCGAGGCGGGCTTCATCGCGCTCACGATCATCGGCATCATCGGCCCGGCGCTCGGTATTCACGTGCTGCAACGCTCGACCGGCGCCGCGGCGCGCCTGCGATTGGCGCTCGCCGTGCTGCACCCCGACCCGCGGCTCGGGGCCCTGCTCGTCGCCTGGTTCTTCGCGCTGTTCTTGGAGGGTGCGGCGGGTTTCGGCACGCCGATTGCTCTGGCGGCGCCGTTCCTCGTCGCAGCGGGCATGAAGCCTGTTGCCGCGGTCGCGGCCGCCCTCGTCGGTCACGCGGCGGGCGTCTCGTTTGGCGCCGTGGGTACGCCGATCCTTGCCCAGGCGACCATTGCATCCACGACCCTGCCCGAGGCGACCGGCCAGGTGTTGGCCCGAGGCGTCCTGCCATACCATCTCGCCTTCGGCTGGATCCTGCTCGTGGTGCTGCTCGTGATCATCGGCAGCGCCTACGGCAACCGGCGCGGGCTCGTCGGCTGGGGCTTGCTCGCCTGGGCGAGTTTCTTCCTGCCCTACAGCCTGATCGCCTGGTTTGTCGGCCCCGAGCTGCCGGCGCTCGGCGGCGCCCTCGTCGGCGCAATCCTGTTCTCGCTCGTGCTCGCCTGGCGACGCGAGCGGGCGGAGGTCGCCGCGGGGGCGCACCACCCGCACCCGGACGTGGAAGAAACCGTGGTCGCCGAGCTGTCGGTGCTGCGGGCCGCCGCCCCGTACCTGGTGCTCGTCGCGATCGTGCTCGTCACCCGGCTGATTCCGCCGATTCAGGATGCGCTGCGCTCGGTCACGCTCGAATGGCAACTTCCCGGGGGCTTCGCCGGATCCGTGCAGCCGCTGTATCACCCGACGATGCTGCTCACCGTGGCGTTCGTGGTGGGCGCCCTGATCCAGCGGGCGTCGTGGCGGCGCATCCGGATCGCGGTCGTGTCGGCGACCCTGCAGCTCGGTCCCGTCCTGCTGGCGCTTGTGGGAATGATCACGATCGCTCGTGCGATGTCGGCCTCGGGCATGACGCAGACGCTCGCCGAGGCGGCCGCGTCGACGGGCGCGGCATGGCCGCTGTTCACTGTGGCAGTCGGAGTGTTCGGGGCGTTCATCACGGGCAGCGCGACGGCCTCGAACCTGCTCTTCACCGACCTGCAGGTGTCGACGGCTCGGGCGATCGGGGCGCCGTCGCTTCCACTCCTCGGTGCGCAGGGCTACGGTGCCGCACTCGGCAACCTCATTGCCCCCGGCAACATCATCGCGGCGGTCGCCACTGTCGGCCTCGCCGGGCGTGAGGGGCTCATTCTGCGGCGCACACTCCCGTGGGTTGTGGTGTGCACGATCCTGGGCGGGGCGTTCGCGCTGGTGCTGACACTGTCCTGAGAAGGTGCTCCGAGCATCCCGCTGATCGGGAATAGGGGCTTGTCTTCCCACGTTCCGTGTTTACTGTGGCTGAACGCCTTGTTGGCCACGGGCGGTCGCGGCGACATCGTCGTTGCCCGCCCATTTCCGCTGTTCCCCGATGTAGAGAAAGCGATACCGCTATGTCTTTGGACTCCCTCTGGCAGCCGATCACCGTCGGCCGCATGGACCTCCCGCACCGCCTTGCGATGGCACCGATGACGCGCAGCCGTGCGAACGCAGACGGTACGCCGGGTGCTCTCGCCGCCGAGTACTACGGCCAGCGGGCCTCCCTGGGGCTGATCATTTCGGAGGGCACGCAGCCGTCGGATGACGGCCAGGGCTACCTGAACACCCCCGGCATCTACACCGATGCTCACATCAAGGGCTGGCGCGAGACCGCCGACGCGATTCACGCCGGTGGCGGCTACCTGTTTATTCAGCTGATGCACGTGGGTCGCATGTCGCACCCCGACAACACGCCGCACCACCGCCAGCCGGTGGCCCCCTCGGCGATCGCCCCGGGCGTCGACATGTTCACGGCGGCGGGCATGCAGCCGGCCCCCGAGCCGCGCGCGCTCGCGACCGAGGAGATCGCTGACGTGATCGCCGAGTTCGTGCACGCCGCGAAGTCGGCCGTCGAGGCCGGTGCCGACGGCGTCGAGATTCACGCCGCCAACGGGTACCTCGGCCACCAGTTCCTCGCCCCGAACGCCAACGTGCGCGACGACCAGTACGGCGGTTCGGTCGAGAACCGTTCGCGCTTCGTCGTCGAGGTGTCGAAGGCCGTTGCCGACGCGATCGGCGCCGACCGCACCGGCATCCGCATCTCTCCCGGAATGCCCCTCGGCGGCCTCGACGAGGGCACGGTCGACGAGGTACGTGAGCAGTACCTGCACCTCGTGGGCGAGCTTGCGAAGCTCGACCTCGTCTACCTGCACCTGCACCACGGCGGCGACGACGTGCTGCTGGAGGAGATCCGCAAGGCGTGGCCGAACACACTGCTGGTGCTGCGCTACGGCCGCACCCGCGAGCAGATCGCCGACGAGATCAACGCCGGCCTTGCCGACATCGCCCCGCTCGGCCAGTTTGCGCTCGCGAACCCCGACGTGGTCGAGCGCCTGAAGACCGGTGCCCCGTTCAACGAGGCCGACCCGGCCACGTTCTACGGCGGCGACGCGACGGGCTACACCGACTACCCGACGCTCGATGAGGCTGACGACGAAGCGGCCGCGTAGCCGTCACGCCACAGGGTCGACGCTGCGGGCGTGCACATCCAAGCCGACACTCATACGCTGGATTCTCAACTGGGGTCTCCATTCGCCTGTTGGATAGGCCAGCTCTCACCGGCTGGCAACCCACGATTACGCGAATCGAGACCCCAGCCTCAAGACCTAACCCGAAGACCCATATCGTCTAGCCCGCCCGCGCCGACCCGCTCGCCTACGCTGGGAGCCATG
>JBKHYA010000062.1:0-8418 GCA_046565745.1 Actinomycetes bacterium | reverse complement strand
GCGAGGTCGGGGCGTCGCGCCGAGCGCGGCGCAAGCGAGCGCGAGCGGTCGGGCAGCTGCGCGAGGAACGGCAGCAGCGGCAGGCTCGCGATGATCGCGAGCAGGTCGCTCAGCCGCGCGCGGTCGGTGAGGAAGCGCAGCAGTCGCGCGGGGGCGACTCCGCGCGCCATCGCGGCGAAGTAGTCCGCGGTGCGCTCGGGGTGCGCCCGGAGGGCCTGGAGGAAGATGCGGTCCATCTGGCGGCGGACGAACGGCTCGGGCGGATGGCCGGCTGGCGCCTCGCCGCGCGCGAGGCGGTCGGCGCAGTCGCGGGCCCAGGCCTGGATGCGCGCGAACCCGTAGCCGGAGGCGTCGCGGAGGGCGCCGCCCGCCGCGCCCGCGACGACGACGCCCGGGATGCTCGGCGTCGCGTCGGCCGTGTGGGCCGCGCGGCTCGGCACGCGGCCCATCGGCAGCACGCCGCCCTCCTCGCGGAGGACGCGGACGTGGGGGGCGCCGAGGGGCGCTCCGAGGGAGGCGAGCGCCGCGTCGCGCCCGGCCCTTACCGCGGAGGCGCGCAGCGGGGCGGGGGAGAAGCGCGTCCACTCGACGAGGGCCGTCGTGTGCGAGAGCGGGAGGACGTAGACGAAGCCGAGGCCGTCGGCGTCGGCGCGCATCCCGGTCATGAGGCCCGCGGCGCCGGGCTCGATGCCGAGCGCGGCGAGGTCGAGGGCGCCGCCGTGGTCGATCTCGACGCCCGAGAAGCACTGGAAGAGCAGGGCGGCGGTGCGGCGCGGGCGCGTGTCGACGACCCAGCGGGCGGTGAGGTCGCCGGTCGTCGTGCTGACGACGACGCCCTCGCCCTCGGCGGGGTCGACGGCGCGCAGCGAGCCCGCCGCGACGCCCAGGCGCAGCTCGACCGTCGGGCTCCCGTCGATGATCGCGCGGCAGCGGGCGTAGAAGTCGGCGCCGCGGATGTACTGGTACGTCGTGCCGTCGACGCCGTGCTCGTGGGCGGGGCCGCCCTCGGCCTGGTACGCCCAGGTGCCCCACTCGCGGTGGACGATCGACCGCAGCTCGTGGTCGGGGGCCGCCCAGAAGCACCACGAGCGGTCGTCGGCGTAGTCGGTGCGGACGTCCACCGCAATGACACGTAGCCCCGAGTCGCCCTCGGCGAGGCGCGCCGCGAGGGCGAGCCCCGCGCAGCCCGCGCCGAGGATCACGAGGTCGGCGTCGTGCGCACGCGTGCGAGGCAATCCGGGCTCCGTCGCTCAGAGACAATGGCGCCCAGGGCAAGCGCCGACATCGCGACGCTAAGCACGATTGCTGGATGCTCGCCGCGGGTTCGATGCCGATTGACCGACCGTCCGCTCATGGTTCGGCGGGTTGCCCGCTCCCACGACTTCACATACCCCGGTAGGGTATGCAAGACTAGTCGCATGGAGACCAACGACACCACTCGACTCAACCTGCTCGACGATTCTGCCACCGACGCGAGCGGCGGCGGATGCTGCGGAGGCGGCGCGTGCGGCTGCGGCCACGGCGCTGCGGAGGCTCCCGCGACGGCCGACGCGACGACCGCGGTCGACGCGAACGAGTACCTCGTCACCGGCATGACCTGCGGCCACTGCGTCGCGAGCGTCAAGGAGGAGGTCGGCGCCGTCGACGGCGTGCAGGCCGTGGAGGTCGCGCTCGTCAAGGGCGGCGCCTCGCGCGTGACCGTGCAGTCGGCCGGCCCGATCGACGAGGCGAAGATCCGCGCCGCGGTCGAGGAGGCGGGCTACCAGCTCGCCTGATCGCTCGCACGACCGGCCCTCGCGCCGCGCCCACTGCGGCTGCGGAACGGGGGCCGTCGTCATTCACCGCAGCGCGGGTTGCCATACCCCCCCGGGGTATGGCATACTCGTCGCGACAGGGAGGTTCACCATGATCCGCACGACCATCGCTCGACCGGCTCGCCGCCGCGCACCCATCGCCGCCGCGATCGCCGGCACCGCTGCTCTCGCGCTCGCCCTCGCCGGGTGCGTGACCGTCAGCACGGGCGGCTCGAACGGCCCGGGCGGGATGCCCATGGGCGACCTGCCCGACGGCGTCAACCAGGCCGACGCCATGTTCACGATGATGATGATCCCCCACCACGAGCAGGCCATCGAGATGAGCCAGCTCGTGCTCGGGCGCGACGACATCGACCCGGAGATCGTCGACCTCGCCGAGCAGATCATCGCCGCGCAGGATCCGGAGATCGAGCTCATGGAGGACTGGCTCGACGACTGGGGTCTGCCGAGCATGGGCGGCGCGATGGGCGGCGCGATGGGCGGCGATGGCCCCGGCGGCATGATGAGCGACGACGACCTCGACGCGATCGAGGACGCCGAGGGCGACGAAGCCGAGCGCCTCTACCTCGAGGGCATGATCGAGCACCACGAGGGCGCGATCGACATGGCGCAGGACGTCCTCGACGACGGGGAATCGACCGACGTCACCGAGCTCGCCGAGACCATCATCGAGACCCAGCAGGTCGAGATCGACCTGATGGATGACCTGCTCGCCGAGCGCTGAGGAGCACCGCATGACTCTCACCGATTCCTCCGCGGCGCCGACCGCGGCCCCCGAGCTGCAGCTCGACCTCGTGGGCATGACGTGCGCCTCGTGCGCCAACCGCATTGAGCGCGGGCTCAACAAGGTGCCCGGCGTCGAGGCGACCGTCAACTACGCGACCGAGAAGGCGACCGTGCGCATCGCTCCGGATGCCGACGGGCAGCTCGACGCCTCCGTGCTCATCGCGGCGGTCGAGAAGGCCGGGTACCAGGCGAGCGTGACGGCTCCCCGCGTCGCAAGCGGGGCATCCGCCCCCGCATCGGGCGCGACCGGCGCCGCCGGCGACGCCCGCCCCGACGCGCTCGCCGCCCTGCGTCAGCGCCTCATCATCTCGACCGTGCTCACGGTGCCCGTGCTGCTCATGTCGATGATCCCGCCGCTGCAGTTCACGTACTGGCAGTGGCTCGCGCTCACGCTCGCGGCGCCCGTCGCGGTGTGGGGGGCGTGGCCGTTCCACCGGGCGGCGGCCGTCAATGCGCGGCACGGCAACGCGACGATGGACACGCTCATCTCGCTCGGCGTGACGGCGGCCTTCCTGTGGTCGCTGTACGCGCTGTTCCTCGGCGAGGCCGGCATGCCCGGCATGACGATGACGCTCCAGCTCTTCGGAACCCCCGAGACCGGCGCGCACGAGATCTACCTCGAGGTCGCCGCGGCGGTGACGGTGTTCATCCTGCTCGGGCGGTACCTCGAGGCGCGCGCGAAGCGCGAGTCGGGGGCGGCGCTCAACGCGCTGCTCGACCTCGCCGCGCGCGACGCCTCGGTGCTGCGCGACGGCGTCGAGGTGAAGGTGCCCGTCGACCAGCTGCAGGTCAACGACCGCTTCGTCGTGCGCCCGGGCGAGAAGATCGCGACCGACGGCGTCGTCGTCGAGGGCGTCTCGTCGGTCGACGCGTCCCTGCTCACGGGCGAGTCGGTGCCGGTCGACGTCGAGATGGATTCGCGCGTCGTCGGCGGCACCGTCAACGTCTCGGGCCGCATCGTCGTCGAGGCCTCGCGCGTCGGCGCCGACACCGAGCTCGCGCGCCTCGGCCGCCTCGTCGAAGAGGCGCAGACGGGCAAGGCCGAGGTGCAGCGCCTCGCCGACCGCGTCTCGGGCATCTTCGTGCCCGTCGTCATCGCCCTGTCGCTGCTCACGCTGCTCGGGTGGGTGCTGCTCACCGGTTCGGTGGAGCTCGGCTTCACCGCGGCCGTCGCGACGCTCATCATCGCGTGCCCGTGCGCGCTCGGACTCGCGACCCCGACCGCGCTCATGGTCGGCACGGGGCGCGGCTCGCAGCTGGGCATCCTCATCAAGGGGCCCCAGGTGCTCGAGCGCACCCGCCGCATCGACACGATCGTGCTCGACAAGACGGGCACCGTGACGACGGGGCGGATGTCCGTGACGGCGGTCGTGCCGGCTGCCGGGTTCTCTGCGTCGTCGCTTCTGTCGCTCGCCGCGGCCGCGGAGGAGGGCAGCGAGCACCCGCTCGCTCGCGCGGTCGTCGACCACGCGCGGTCGACCGGGGTCTCTCTGCCCGCCGCTGAGGGTTTCGCGTCGCACGCCGGTCTGGGCGTGACGGCCGTCGTCGACGGGCGCTCGGTGGCGATCGGGCGTGCTGCGTGGCTGGAGTCGGAGTGGGCGATCACGGTACCTGCTTCGGCACTGTCGTCGTTCGAGGCGGAGGGCGCGACGCCCATCGCCGTCGCGATCGACGGAGCCTTCGCCGGCGTCATCGTTCTCGCCGACACGCTCAAGCCGGAGGCGGAGCTCGCGGTCACGCGACTGCGCGACCTGGGGCTCGACGTCGTGCTGCTGACGGGAGACAACGAGGGTGCGGCGTCGGTCGTCGCTGATCGCCTCGGAATCGACGAGGTGCACTCGGGAGTGATGCCAGCGGGGAAGCTCGACGTCATCCGCGAGCTGCAGGCGCACGGGCACGTCGTCGCGATGGTCGGCGACGGGGTCAACGATGCGGCGGCGCTCGCCGCGGCCGACCTGGGCATCGCGATGGGCAGCGGGACCGACGCCGCGATCGCGGCCTCCGACCTCACGATCGTGTCGGGAGACCTGCTCGTC
Source organism: Actinomycetes bacterium (assembly GCA_046565745.1). Taxonomy (GTDB): domain Bacteria; phylum Actinomycetota; class Actinomycetes; order Actinomycetales; family Microbacteriaceae; genus Microcella. The sequence continues at coordinate 3,782 of JBKHYA010000062.1, read as the reverse complement.
GTGGCCGACGGCATCCGCCTCGCCCGACGCACGCTGCGCACGATCATCGGCAACCTGTTCTGGGCGTTCGGGTACAACGTCGCGGCGATCCCGGTCGCGATGCTCGGGCTGCTCAACCCGCTGCTCGCGGGGCTCGCCATGGCGTTCTCGAGCGTGTTCGTGGTGACGAACTCGCTGCGGCTGCGCGGGTTCACGACGCTGCCGCGGGCGTAGGGCGGGGCGCGTCGGGCGGTCGGGTGGTCGGGCGGGCGGGGTCTCGCCGGGCGGGGCCCGCGCCCGCCCGGCGTTTCCGCATTCCGTGGCCCTGCCTTCCAGAAGTACGGAGCGGGCGAATCGCGCTCACGCACTCCGTAGTTTTGGAAGGGGCGGCGACCCGGGTCTGACCTCCTTCGATAAGTGCGGAGGGGGTGAGCGGTACTCGCCCGTTCCGCACTTATCGAAGCGTGTGGAGAGACGGGGTCGAGGCTGGTTCGGGCACGGGCCTGGGCGGGGCGAGAAGGGCGGGCCGGGCGGGGCGAGAAGGGCGAGCCGGGCGGCGGGCGGGCGGCTAGGGCCGCGGCTCCGCCGCTCGGACGCGCGGCATCGGCAGCGCCACCGGCGCGCTCGGGAGGCGCAGCTCGCCCGCCGCACCGACCGGCACCACGGGCGACCGCGGGGTCACGGGGGGCACGGGCACGTAGGCGGCGCCGAGCGGCGGGCGAGCATCCGCCTCGCCGCGATTCGGCCAGAGGGCGAAGGCGCGCTCCGCCTGCGCGGTGATCGTGAGCGACGGGTTGACGCCGAGGTTCGCTGAGATGGCCGCACCGTCGACGACGTGCAGCCCGGAGTGCCCGAACACGCGGTGGTACGGGTCGACGACGCCGGTCGCGGGGGAGTCGCCGATGGGGCACCCGCCGAGGAAGTGCGCCGTCATCGGCACGTCGAAGACCTCGCTGATGCCCGACTGGGCGAATCCGCTCATGTGCTGCGCCATGAGGCCGTAGGCCTCGTTCGCCTCGGGCAGGTAGGTCGGGTTCGGCTCGCCGTGCCCCTGGCTCGACCGCAGCCGGAAGCGCCCGAAGAGCCCGCGGCCCGCGCGCACCGTGAGCGAGTTGTCGCGGTTCTGCATCACGAGGCCGACGATCGTGCGCTCGCTCCAGCTGCCGAGGCCGAAAATCATCGACGCGACGCGGGCGGGGTGGCGCAGCAGCTGGCCGATCCACAGCAGCCAGCGCGGCGTGCGCCGACCGCCCGGCACCGCGAGCGTCGCGAGCAGCGCGAGCGCGTTCGAGCCGTGGCCGTAGCGGCAGGGCTCGATGTGCGTGTGCTCGTCGGGGTGGATCGACGACGTGATCGCGACGCCGCGCGTCATGTCGACGCCGCGCGCGTGGCGCAGGGCGGTGGATGCTCCGCCGAGGGCCTCGGAGTTCGTGCGGGTCAGCTCGCCCAGCCGATCGGAGATCCGCGGCAGGTCTCCCTCGGCCTTCATGCGGTGCAGCAGCTGCTGGGTGCCCCAGGCTCCCGCGGCGACGACGACCTGGTCGGCAGTGAGCTCGCGCTCGGTGCGGCGGCCTCTGCCCGTCGTGCGCGTGGTGACGACGTACCCGCCGCCGGGTCGCGGCGCGACGCGCGTGACCGTCGTCAGCGGACGTACCTCTGCACCCGCCGACTCGGCGAGGTGCAGGTAGTTCTTTACGAGCGTGTTCTTGGCGTTGTGCCGGCAGCCCGTCATGCACTCGCCGCACTCGAGGCAGCCGCGCCGCGCAGGCCCCGCCCCGCCGAAGTAGGGGTCGGGCGCCTCAACGCCCGCGCCCGCGCCGAAGTACACGCCGACCGGGGTCAGGTGGAAGCTGTCGGCGACGCCCAGGTCTGCGGCGACCTTCTGCATGATCTCGTCGGCGGGCGTGATCGTCGGGTTCTGCGCGACCCCGAGCATGCGCGAAGCCTGGTCGTAGTAAGCGTCGAGCTCGGCTTTCCAGTCGGTGATGTGCGCCCACTGCCGGTCGGTGAAGAAGGCGTCGCTCGCCGGCCGGTAGAGCGTGTTCGCGTAGACGAGCGAGCCGCCGCCGACGCCCGCACCGGCGAGGATCATGACGTCGTCCAGCAGGTGGATGCGCTGGATGCCGAGCAGCCCGAGCGCGGGCGCCCAGTAGAACTTGCGCAGGCTCCAGCTCGTGCGGGCGAACTCGTCGTCCGCGAAGCGGCGACCCGCCTCGAGCACCGTGACCCGGTAGCCCTTCTCGACCAGGCGCAGGGCGGCGACCGAGCCGCCGAAGCCGGACCCGATGACGATGACATCGTGGTGGTCGGGGCCGGGCGACCCGGGGTCGGTGCGGTCGCGCGGCTCGGGCGCGGTCGGGCGTGCGTCGAGCATCCTCAGCCCCTCACATAGCTGGCGATCGTGGCGACCGCCGCGGGAAGCGCGCCCGCGGAATCGTCGCCGGCGAAGCGCGTCAGGCGCTCGGCGGTCACGTGCGCGGTGCGGTTGTCGACCGACCAGAGCGGTGTGGGCGTGGGATGCCACGGCCCGTGGCCGACCGTGCGCTCGACGTGCGCGGGGTCGAGCAGCAGGGCGTTGTGCACCACGCCGATGCCGCTGCCGACCTCGTGCACCTCGTGCCCCGGGAACGCGCCCCACGTCGCCCCCGGCATGCCGAAGAGCGGGCCGACCCAGCAGTTCACGCCGACCGTGCCGTACTCGAGGGTCGCGATCGCGGCGTCGAGGGCTCCGCGGAGGGCGCGGCGCGTGCGCGGGTGGATCACGATTCCCGCACCGAGCGTGCCCGCGAGGCGGGAATTGCAGAAGGCGACCGCGGCGTCGACGAACGAGGCCGGGTCGAGGGCGCCGTCGCGGGAGGGCGACGACGGCACGCGGACGACGCCGAGCACGGGCCCGAAGACCTCGGTCGTGAAGAGCGGCTCGGTCTCGTCGGCGGGGTCGAGGTGGTCGACGAGGGCGCGGGCTGCGGACGGGTCTCCACCGAGGCTCACGGCGTCGGGGTGGCCGGCGACCGCGGCGTCGCGGCGCTCGGCCGCCCCGGGGTAGTAGGCGGGGCGTGCGGGTGCGGCGGCGAGGTGCCCGCGGAGCTTCGCGACGAGCGCGTCGGCGTGCTCCCACTCGGCGGGGATCACGACGAGCTGCGTCGCGATGCAGTTGAAGCCCGAGTTGTGCAGTCGCTCGGTCGCGATGCCGCGCGCGACGACCTCGAGGTCGTCGTCCGTCCAGCGGTCGCGGCCGCGCGCGCCGTCGGCCCCGCCCGGCACGATGATGACCGGCCCGACGCCGCCGAGCTCGCTCGTGATCGGCTTGTCAAGGATGGGCCGTTGCGCGAGCCGGCGCTCCTCGCGGTCGGGGCCCGCGCCGAACACGATCGTGTCGTGGCTCGCGCGGCTGCCGGTGATGTGGATGCGGTCGACGTCCGGGTGGTGGATGAGCGCCTGCCCGACCTCGTGGTCGCCCTCGACGATGCGCACGAGGTCGCGCTCGATCGCGGGCGCGAACGCCGCGCGCAGGGCGTCGCCCACGTGCGCGTTGACGGGGTTGAGCTTCACGACCGCGGCGCTCGCCTCCTGGTACAGGGCGGTCAGCACGTCGAGGGCCGGGATGCCCGTGATGTTCCCGGCGCCGAGCACCGCCGTGACGAGGGGCGCGCGATCGCGATCGCGGAGGGCGCCCGCGATGCCCGCACGGGCATCCTCGATGCTGACGCCGCGGCGCAGCCACACGTCGGCGGAGTACCCGGCGAGCACGACGTCCTTCGGCAGGTACGGGAACGCGCGGACGGCGACGCGGCCCTGCGGCG
>JBKHYA010000061.1:0-8512 GCA_046565745.1 Actinomycetes bacterium | reverse complement strand
GGCTCTCGTACAGGCCCTCGGCATCGGGGCTCGCGAAGAGCCCTACCCAGGCCTTCGCCGGCGCCACCCGGGCGATATGCGCGAGGAGGTGGTCCACGAGCCGGCTCGCGAGACCGTCGCCCTGATGGTCGGGGTGCACGATGACGTCGTGGATCGTGAAGTACTTCACCCCGTCGCCGAGCAGCCGCGCCGACCCGACGGTCGCGCCGTCGCGCACCGCCACGACCCCGTGCAGCGTGCCCTCGAGCGCCGCCCCGATGCTCGCCCAGTCGTAGTGGTCCATCCAGTCGACGGCGAGGGCGAGCTCGCGCAGCTCGTCGACGGTCGGGCGACGCCCGACGAGAGCGACGTCGTCGTGGTGCTCGAGGTCAAGTTCGCTGGCCATGGGGGCTCCTTCCGGGGTGCCGTCGAGAGCCGTGACGGTCGCTCGACGAGGCGAGCATAGGGCGTTCGTGCCCCCCGCTTACGGGGGTATGACCAGCGTTTTCCCCGACTTAGACTCGGCTGAAGCTGTGCTACGTGCGCAGGTGATTCCGGGGGGAACACGATGACTGAGTCGATGACGGGGAGCGCACTGCCGCCTGCTGGGTGGTATCCCGATGCCGGGGGGCCGGGATTCGCTCGCTGGTGGGATGGCAGCGCGTGGACGGAGCACGTTCAGGCGCTCGGCCCTGCCCACGCCGAACCGCTCGCTCAGGACATGTCGCGGCCCGTGACGCCCGTCTCGCTCGGCCAGCCCGGCCCGATCGGCGTCGGCATGGACCCGGTCGACATCGTCAAGCGCCTGCAGGATGCGGGCGAGCCCGCCCCCGTCTCCCCCGTCGACTTCGTGACGGGGCAGCATTCGACCTCCGCCTTCCTCGATGACCGCCCGAGCGACTCCGGCCCCTCCGGTGGTGCCCCGTACAGCGGATCCGGCGGCGAGCTCGTCCTCAGCCGCCGCCAGCGCCGCGAGCTCGAAGCCGCCGGCACCGTTCTCCTCGAGCCCGCCACGGTCGCACCCGAAGCGACCGTCGCCGAGCGTCTCGCCGAGGCCGGGACCGCAGCCGCCGCCGCACCGCGCGCCTCCGTCGTCCCGCCGTCGCCCGCCCCGACCATCCCGCCGCCCGGCGCCGAGGCGCCATTCGCGGAGCAGCCGGTCGTCGAGACGCCTGTCGTCGAGCAGCTCGTCGTCGAGGCGCCCGCCGCTCAGCCCGAGCCCGCAGCGCCCGCCGCCCCGACCGCCGAGGAGATCGCGGCCGCGATCGCCGCCCGCCCGCGCGGAGCCCGTGCCACCGCGCGCGCCGCGACCGCTGCCGCCGCGCCGACGCCCGCCGTCGCGCCGCTCATCGCCGCGGCCGTCGCCGCGCAGCCGCCCGTCGTCGTCACGACCCCGTCGAGCGCGTTCGGCACCTCGACCGCGCAGACTTCGGTCCCGGGCGACCCGGCCGACGCCGCGCCCCGCAACGTGCCCGTCGACTACCCGATGTCGGCCACCGTGCTGCAGGTCGAGCTCTCGGTCTCGGTCCCGTCTGCGCCGACCGTCGCTCCCGAGTTGGAGGCGCTCTCGCCCTCGGCGCCGAGCACGACCGGGGTGGTCGAGCCCGCCCGCTCGCCGCTGGCAGGGCTGACCGGGCCGCAGCGCGTCGCGCCGCAGGCCGCGCGGTCGGCCGCACCCGCGCATCCCGAGCTCGCCGCGCCCGGCGGCCCCGTCGCCTCGGCGCCCGCCCCCGTCTCGGCGGCCGTCACCGCCGGTGCGACCGGGTTCGACGCACTGCTCGCGATGGCTCCGCCGCCCGAGCCCGGCACGTCGGCCGCTCCCGTCACCGCGGGGTCGGCGCGCGTCGCTCCGCCCTTCTCGCAGTCCGACGAGACCGCTGCTCCCGCCCGCGGACGCTCGTTCGCTCAGCCCGCCTCGGGCGAGCCCGGTTCCGCCGACTTCGGCCCCATGGGCCGCGCCTGGCCCGGCTCGGTCGCGACGCCTCCGCAGCGCACGGCACGCGCCTCGTCGGGTGCCGCGTGGATGCTCGCGCTCTCGCCCCTCGTCGGACTCGTCGTCGCCGTGCTCGTGCTCGCCGACCAGCTCGCGCTCGCGGTTCCCGCCCTCGCCCCGGTGCTCGCGCCGGTCGGTGGAGCGATCGCCGCCGCGCTCGGGCTCCTGCCGGCCGCGGTCGCACCGTTCGCGCCGCTCGCGCTCGGCGTCATCGGTGCGCTCCTGGTCCTCCTGCTCGCCGTCGCCGACTCGCGCGCCCTGGCCACCGCCGGCCACGCGAAGCGGCCGCCGGTCGTGCTCGCGCTCCTCGGCCCGCTCGTCTACCTCGCGGTGCGCGCGATCGTGCTGCGGCGCGCGCCGGGCGGCCAGGCTCCGGTGTGGGTGAACCTCGCCCTCTCGGTCGTCGTCGGTGCGGCGACCGCCGCCGCCGTCGTCCTGCTGCCGTCGGTCGCCACGGGCGACCAGCTGCGGATGGTCGAGGCGCTCCTCGTGCAGGATCTCGCGGCGCAGGGCGTGACCGCGACGGTCGCGTGCCCCGACGGGGTGCTCTTCGGTCTCGGCCAGAGCTTCACGTGCGAGGCGCGCGACGACCTCGGCGTCGTCGGGCTCTCGACCGTGACCGTCACGGGCCCCGCGTCGGTGGAGTGGACGACGCAGCTCGCCGCCGCTCCCGCCGAGTAGACAGCCGCACGCGGCGCCACTCACCCGCGCCGCTCAGTGCCGCGGCTCGGCCGCCCAGCGCGCGACCTCGTCGAGCACGAGAGGGTCCTCCAGAACGCGGAAGTGCCCGACGAGCGGCAGCTTGACGTTCGTCGCCCCTTCGAGTCGGCTCGAGCCGGGGATGTACTGGTCGAACGCGCTGAAGATCGACACGATGCGCCCGTTGACCTCGGTCGCCTGCGCGAGCGAGCGGATCACCGGCCGATCGGGCGCGAACTCGCGCCACGCCGAGACGGCATAGCGGGCGAGCGGCGCCCCCGGGAAGGGCGTGTTGATCGCGATGAGGCGGGAGATCCGCTCGTCGCGATCCTCCACGGTCATGAGCTGCTTGCCGATGAGCCCGCCCTTGGAGTGCCCGACGATGACGACGTCGCGCAGATCGAGCTCTTCGAGGTGCTCGCGCACGAGCGCCGCGGTCTCCTCGATCGGGTGCCGGTTGAGCCCGAGCCGCTCGATGAAGTGCACCGGATGCCCCTCCGCGGTGAGCCGGTCGCCGATCGCCTCGAGGTAGTGCCAGGTCTCGAACACGCCCGGGATCAGCAGCACGGGCGCAGCACGACCCGTGCCCGGATCCGGCGGCGTCGAGCCGATTCGGATCGACCGCCAGCGGCTGCGCGCGACGAAGCCGTAGTCGCGGATCACTCCCCCGGTTCGCTCGAGCATCCCGTCATTCTGGCCCCAACCTCCGACAGCCGTGCAGGGGCTTGCGCCGCACGGCCCGCCCCGCCCTAGGGTCGATGCATGGACGAAGCGCGCGCGACCGGCACCGGCACTCCCGACGCGATCGTGGTCGGCTCGGGCCCGAACGGCCTCGCCGCGGCGGTGACGCTCGCCCGCGCGGGCCTCGAGGTCATGGTGCTCGAGCGCGCGTCGACGATCGGCGGCGGCGCCCGCAGCGGCGCGCTGACCATCCCCGGCTTCACGCACGACCTCGGCTCGGCGGTGCATCCGCTCGCGCTGTCGTCGGGCTTCTTCCGGCGATTCGAGCTCGCCAAGCGCGTTCGGATGCTCGTCCCGGAGATCTCGTACGGGCATCCCCTCGACGGCGGAGCCGCGGGGCTCGCCTACCGCGACCTCGAGCGCACGGCCGAGGCGCTCGGCGCCGACGGCCCGGCGTGGCGGCAGCTGTTCGGCCCGCTCGTGGAGAACGCGCACCACATCGCCCAGCTGACCGGGTCGCCGCTGCTGCAGCTGCCGCGCCACCCGCTCACGACGCTGCGGTTCGGGCTGCGCGCGCTCGAGCAGGGCCTGCCGTCGTGGAACCTGCGCTTCTCGGAGGACGTGGGCCCGGCGATGCTGTCGGGGCTCGCGGCCCACTCGATCCAGCCGATGCCGAGCCTCTCGACCGCCGGCGCCGCCCTCGCGCTCGGCACGACGGCGCACGCGCGCGGCTGGCCGATCCCGGCGGGCGGGTCGCAGGCGATCACGGATGCCCTCGCCGACGATCTGCGTGCGCACGGCGGGTCGATCGTCACGGGTGCGGAGGTCGGCGACATCCGCGAGCTGCCCGCCGCGCGCGCGGTGCTGTTCGACACGAGCCCGCGCGCGCTCTCGCGCATCGTCGGCGAGACGCTGCCGAAGCGGTACCGCGAGCGGCTCGAGGGCTACGAGTACGGCAACGGCGTCGCGAAGGTCGACTTCGCGCTCAGCGGGCCCGTGCCGTGGACGAACGAGGAGCTGCGGACGACCCCGACCCTGCACGTCGGCGGCTCGCGCGACGAGATCGCGGCGGGCGAGGAGGAGGTCGCCGGGGGCGGGCACCCCGAGAGCCCGTACGTGCTCGTCGCGCAGCCGAGCGTCATCGACCCGAGCCGGGCGCCCGAGGGCCAGCACACCCTGTGGGCGTACACGCACGTGCCGCACGGGTCGACCGTCGACCGCGAGGAGGCGATCATCGCCCAGATCGAGCGGTTCGCACCGGGATTCCGAGAGCTGATCCGGGCATCCTCGAGCCGGACTGCAGCGCAGATGCAGCAGCAGAACGCGAACTACCTCGGCGGAGACATCGCGGTCGGCGAGCCGACGTTCGCGCAGCTCGTCGCGCGGCCGGTGCTGTCGACCGACCCGTGGCGCACTCCTGCGAAGGGCGTCTACCTGTGCTCGTCGGCGACGCCGCCGGGGCCCGGCGTGCACGGTCTCGCGGGGTACTACGCGGCGCGGTCGGCGCTCAAGCACGAGTTCGGCTACAAGATGCACCCGTATCTGGGCACCGGTGACCCCGGCACGGGTGCGGGCGCGACGGGAGGTGCGTGATGTCGGTCAACGTGCGCGAGATGGACTGCTCGCCGGAGGCGGTGTTCGCGGTGCTGGCGGATGCGTGGGTGTTCCCGACGTGGGTGGTCGGGGCGTCGCGGATGCGCGATGTCGACGGCGACTGGCCCGAGGTCGGGTCGAAGCTGCATCACTCGTTCGGGCTCTGGCCGCTCGTGATCGACGACCGCACGGAGATGGTCGAGTGGGATCCCCCGCGGCGCGCGGTCATGCAACCGGCCGGGTGGCCGCTCGGCGAGGCCCGGGTCGAGATCGACGTGAAGCCGCGCGGCTCGGGCTGCGTGGTGCGGCTGGTCGAGTTCGCGGTGCGCGGCCCGGGGCGGCTGGTGCCGACTCCGGTGGCGGATGCTCTGCTCGCGGTGCGCAATCGGGAGACCCTGACCCGCCTCGCCCACATCGCGGAGGGGCGTGAGGGCAACCACGAGGCGCTCATCACGGGCCAGGGCGAGGAGGCCCTGCCGGAGCAGGTCGATGGCGAGGACGGCGAGGCGGTCGACGCGTCGGCGTCGGGGTCGGAGTCGCCGTCGACTCGCTAGCTGGCGGAGCCCGCTGAGCCGACGGGCGGCTGCGGGGCTGATCCTGGTGGGTTCGGCCGCTGCGGGGTGATGGGGCCGTAGTAGCCGGTGGCGCCGCCGCGGGGCGGCTGGTTCTGGGCCCAGCGGTGGTAGTCGCGCATGCCGCGGGAGACGCCGACGCGGATGATGCCGTAGAGCAGCAGGAGCGTGATGGCGGTGCTGACGACGGCGAGGATGACGGGCAGGAGCAGGCCGGTCATGAGTCCGAAGTCGGGGCTGTACATGGGGTGATTCTCCGTCGCGTTCGGGGTGCGGGCGCGGAGGCGCGCGGACTGCGCGGCTCGGGTGGTGACGCCGGGTTTTCGCCGCGGTGCGTCAGCTGCCGGAGTCGAGCACGCGGAGGAAGGCGCTGAGCTCGGCGACCCCGGCGGGGGTGTGCGGCAGGTGGTCGGCGAGGGCGGGCGAGTGGACGAGGTACGCGGCCCATTGGGCGCGCGAGATGGCGACGTTGAGCCGGTTGCGGTTGAGGAGGAACTCCATGCCGCGGGGCGCGTCGCCGGGGTTGGAGGCGGCGAGGCTGACGATCGCGACGGCGGCTTCCTGGCCCTGGAACTTGTCGACGGTCCCGACGCGCGTCTCGCGGTGCCCGGCGGCGTCGAGGGCGAGGCGCAGGGTGTGCACTTGCGCGTTGTAGGGGGTGACGACGATGACGTCGCGTGCTTCGAGGGGGCGGGTCTGGCCGGCGGGGGTGTCGCGGTCGTCGGGGCTCCATGCGGTGCCGATGTGCCGGTCGATGAGGTCGACGACGGCGGCGGCTTCTTCGATCGATTCAGTGTCGTTACCGGTGTGCTCGACGGGGACGGGGTGGAGGCCGGGCGGCACGCCGTCGAGGTGGCGGCGGGAGGCGGCGGGGTGGGCGTGCAGGCGGCCTTCGTAGGAGAGGTCGCTGACGACGGCGGCGAGGGAGGGGTGCACGCGGCGGGTCTCGGCGAGGAAGTAGCCGAGCTCGAGCGGGAGGACGTCGTGGCCGTCGCTGAGGTAGCCGAGCGCGCTGCCGTCGATGGGTTCGGGGTGGGTGCCCTGGCTGACCTGGGGCAGCTGCTGGGGGTCGCCGAGAAGGAGCAGCCGTCGGGCGCTCATGGAGGCGGCGATGGTGGCGGCGAGGGAGTACTGGCCGGCTTCGTCGACGACGAGGAGGTCGAGCTCGCGGCGGCCGACGCGGCCGGGGTCGCTGAAGTCCCACGCCGTCCCGCCGATGACGTACCCGTCTGGCCGGCGGCGTAGGCGCCGAGCGACTTCGAGCCGTTGGGCAGCACCGTGTAGCGACGGAGCGCGGTGCTCTCGGCGTGGTCGTCGCCGGCGCGCGCGGCTTTCGCGACCTGGGCGGGCGGGAGCCCGGCGGCGACGACGGTGTCGAGCATGTGCTCGACGGTGGCGTGACCTTGGGCGACGACGCCGATGCGCCAGCCGTGGTCGGCGGCGAGGCGCGCGATGACGTGCGAGCCGAGGTAGGTCTTGCCGGTGCCGGGCGGGCCCTGCACGGCGAGGTAGGAGCCGTCGAGGTCGAGCAGGCTCGCGACGACGGCGCGGATGCGGTCGGGCTCGCCCTCGGCGTCGTCCTCGACGGCGGCGAGCGGCCCGCCGCTCGCGGTGACGGGCGGGCGGCGCAGGAGGAGATCGACGACGGCGTCGCGCGGCAGTGAGGGGGCGGAGGCGACGAGCGCGGCGCCCCATTCCTCGATGGCGGGCTTCTGCTTGCCGGGGTCGGGCGGCGGGCCGGGGGTGAGCGCGATCGGCAGGTCGTCGTAGGGGTCGACGGGCAGACCGGTGGCCGGGTCGGTCGCGAGCGTCTCGGTGATGACGACGCTGTCGTCGTCGGCGCCGGTGAGGGCGATGCCGCGGGCGGGGCGCGATCGCGGGTCGCGCCGGTTGAGCGGCAGCGGGGCGGGATGCTCGTACACGGCGTACGGGCCGGTGCGCGTGCTGACGCTCACGCGCGAGCCGGGCGCCCACTCGCCGACGAGGCGGACGTGCCGGCGGAGCGAGCGCTGCTTGCCGCTCTTGCCCCAGTCGGTCTGGGTGTGAGCGCCGTCGGGGTCGACGAGGAAGACGTCGCGCGTGTCGGCCCACTCGTCGACGGAGCTGGCGAGGCGGTCGAAGTGCGCCCACCAGAAGGTCTTGTGCTCGCGTCGGTGATAGTCGATCGCGGCGGCGGCGTAGTGGTAGAGCCGCTGTTCGGGGGTGCGGTCGGGCTCGACGCCGTGCGTCCCGTCGGGTCGGGCGGCGAGGGCGATGAGGTCGTCGTGGAGCGGTGAGGCCTCGATCTCGCGCTCGGGCGGCGCGTCGTCGAGCGTCGAGCCGTCGCCGAGCATCGAGCCGTCGCCCGGTCCCCCGTCGCCGAATCCTCCGCCATCTCCGCCGGGGCCGTCGCCCTCTCCCCCGCCGCCGCGCGGGTACGCTCGCAGCCAGTCGGCGAGCTTGCGCGTGCTGACGCAGTCGACGCGGTTGTAGTCGGCGATGTCGTCGATGATCGTCTGCGCCTCAGCCTCCTGACCGTTCTCGCGCAGTTCGCGAGCGCGCACGTACTCGGCGACCGAGTCACCTCCGGCTGCGACCGCGGCACCCTCGCGCGACTCGGGCCAGTAGAGCGGTTCGAGCTTCTTGATCGAGTAACTGGCCGACCCGATGCGGAAGGCCCGCTTGACGACGGTGTACAGGTCGACGAGCACGCCGTCGCGGAGGAGCTCGTCGACGATCTGCTCGCCGACGCCGTGGCGGGCGGCGAGCTGGCGCAGGTGGGTGCGCTCGTAGGCGGCGTAGTGGTAGATGTGCAGGTCGGGGTGGGCGGCGCGTCGCTGCTGCACGTCGTCGAGGAAGGCGATGAGGGCATCCCGCTCGTCGGCGAAGGTGTGCGCCCAGTACGGGGTGAAGACGTCGTTGGCGTCGACCATGCCGAAGAGGTAGTCGATGCCCCAACGCGCGGGGTCGCTCTCGGTGTAGAGCGGGTCGCCTTCGAAGTCGAAGTAGAGGTCGC
>JBKHYA010000060.1:0-8621 GCA_046565745.1 Actinomycetes bacterium | reverse complement strand
GCTTGCCCTGCTGGTGCTGGCGGTAGTGGCGCGTGACCGTGCCGTGCGCCGCCTCGGCCTCGACGATCTTCCCGTCGGGCGTCGTGAGCACGGAGGTCATGAGGCCGAGCGAGCCGAAGCCCTGCGCGACGGTGTCGGACTGCACGTCGCCGTCGTAGTTCTTGCACGCCCAGACGTAGCCGCCCTCCCACTTCATGGCCGAGGCGACCATGTCGTCGATGAGGCGGTGCTCGTAGGTGATGCCGGCGGCCTCGAACTGGTCCTTGAACTCGGCGTCGTAGATCTCCTGGAAGATGTCCTTGAAGCGGCCGTCGTAGGCCTTCAGGATCGTGTTCTTCGTCGAGAGGTACACGGGGTAGTTGCGGGCCAGGCCGTAGTTGAGCGAGGCGCGCGCGAAGTCGCGGATCGACGCGTCGAGGTTGTACTGCACCTGCGCGATGCCGTCGCCCGGCGACTGGTAGACCTCGAACTTCTGCGGCTCGGAGCCGTCCTCCGGCGTGAACTCGACCGTGAGGGTGCCCTTGCCCTTGAAGAGGAAGTCGGTCGCGCGGTACTGGTCGCCGAACGCGTGACGGCCGATGATGATCGGCTTGTTCCAGCCGGGCACGAGGCGCGGGATGTTCGAGATGATGATCGGCTCGCGGAAGATGACGCCGCCGAGGATGTTGCGGATCGTGCCGTTCGGGCTCTTCCACATCTTCTTGAGGCCGAACTCCTCGACGCGCGCCTCGTCGGGCGTGATCGTCGCGCACTTGACGCCGACGCCGTGCTTCTGGATGGCGTGGGCGGCGTCGATCGTGACCTGGTCGTCGGTCTCGTCGCGGTGCTGGATGCCGAGGTCGTAGTACTCGAGCGTCACGTCGAGGTAGGGGTGGATGAGGCGGTCCTTGATGAACTGCCAGATGATGCGGGTCATCTCGTCGCCGTCGAGCTCGACGACGGTGCCTTCGACCTTGATCTTCTGCACAGGGATCCTTTCGCACGTTCACGGGCGTCGAGGTGGTCGACGGCCCGGGGCCGCGATGGCGGCCGTTCGGGGGCACGGTGAGGCCCGAGTCGATCCTATCGCGTCGGGTCATCTCTCTCGACGTCGAGATAAATCGGTCGGATGCTCGGCGCGGGTTCTGACTACCCTGGGGTCATGGGCGATCTGAGACTGGAAGAACTGTCGGCGAAGACCATCGTGGCCGCGAACGGCCTCACCCTGCGGCCCGGGCAGGAGCAGTTCGTCACTCCCGTCTCGTACTCGGCCGCTGACGCGTACCTCAACCCGACCACGACGTGGGCGCGCGTCGTGCTCGACGGCGACGAGGTCGTCGGCTTCATCCGCGGCAACTTCGACCCCGACCACGAGAAGCCCGAGTTCCGCAGCTGCATCTGGCGCATCAACGTCGACGCGACCAAGCAGGGCCGCGGCGTCGGCCGCTTCGCGGTGCGCGAGCTCGCGCAGGAGGCGCGCTCGCGCGGCTTCGAGACCGTCTCGGTGATCTGGGAGACGGGCGAGGAGGGGCCGGGCGAGTTCTTCCGCCGCCTCGGCTTCGAGGAGGTCGGCGAGACCGAGTACGGCGAGAAGATCGGCTCGCTGCCCGTCTGATGAGCGAGTCGCCTCTCGACTTCGCCGCGTTCGTGCACGTCATCGTCGACGACATCCCCGCCGGTCGCGTCATGACGTACGGCGACGTCGCCTCCGAGCTCGGCTCGCTCGGCGCCCGCGCGGTCGGGCGCATCCTCGCGACCTCCGACGGCACCGGCCCGTGGTGGCGCGTCATCGGCGCCGACGGGCGCCCGCCCGCGGGGCACGAGGCCGACGCGCTCGAGCACTACGAGGCGGAGGGGACTCCCCTGCGCTGGGTCGGGAAGCGCGGCGAGCCCGACGCCTACCGCATCGACCTCGCGCAGGCGCGGCACCGCTTCAGCTGAGCGTCGCGCGCCTCGGCGCAGGCGTGTCCGCGAGACCGACAACAGGCCGCGACACGCCGCCTGCGCGACGAGCCGATCGGCGTGTCGCCATGGTTGCCGAGCGGAAGCGACAGACGACCCGGCGCACAGCTCTTCCGAGTGGATGCTCGGCCCCCGCTACACTTCGTGCAAGCGCTTGCAGACCGCACGAAGGAGTGTCCCGATGCGCCGCACCCGAACCCTCCGCGCCGCACTCGCGGGGCTCGTCGCCTCCGTGGCGCTCGTGCTCGCGGGGTGCACGCCCGCCCCGCAGCCGCCGGAGCCGCAGGACCGGCGCGATGCGGGCATCCTCATGTTTCAGTGGACGTGGGATGCGATCGCCGCCGAGTGCCCGACCCTGGGCGAGATCGGCATCGACTGGGTGCTGACGAGCCCGCCGCAGGAGCACGTCGTCGGACCGCAGTGGTGGGTCGCCTACCAGCCGGTGTCGCACCGCATCGAGTCGCGGCTCGGCTCGCGCGAGCAGTTCGCGGCGATGGTCGAGGCGTGCGGCGAGGCCGGGGTCGACATCGTCGCCGACGCCGTCATCAATCACATGTCGGGGCAGGATGACCCCGGGGTGGGCTGGGCGGGCAGTGCGTACGAGCACTACCGCTACCCGGGGCTGTTCGAGCCGGAGGACTTCCACGCGTGCACCGAGTCGCCGACGGGCGACATCATCGACTACCGCGACCGCGCCGAGGTGCAGCGCTGCGAGCTCGTCAATCTCGCCGACCTCGCGACCGAGACCGACGGGGTGCGCGAGCGGCTGCGCGCCTACCTCGACGACCTGCTCTCGCTCGGCGTCGCGGGCTTCCGCATCGACGCCGCGAAGCACATGCCGCCGGAGGACATCGCCGCGATCGTCGAGGGCCTGCCCGAGGGCACGCGCGTCTACCAGGAGGTCATCCGCGGTCAGGGCGAGCCCATCCAGCCCGAGGACTACGCCGAGACCGGCCCCGTGTGGGAGTTCTCGTACGCCCGCACGCTCACGAGCATGGTCGAGAGCGGCGCGCTCAACCCCGAGGTGCGCTTCGGGCCGGAGGGCCGCACGCTGCCGAGCGAGCAGGCGATCGCCTTCGTGGACAACCACGACACCGAGCGCAACGGCGAGACGCTCTCGTACAAGGACGGCGAGGCGTACGCCCTCGCGACGGCCTTCCTGCTCGCCCACCCGTACGGCACGCCGCAGCTCACCTCGGGGTACGCCTTCGAGGGGCGGGATGCCGGGGCGCCGGCCGACGACGACGGTCGCGTCATCGACGCCTCGTGCGCGGATGCTCCCGCCGAGCCGAGCGCGCGCTACGAGCCCGGCACCTGGGTGTGCCCGCAGAACTGGGATCTCGTGCGCGGCATGCTCGCCTTCCGCGCGGCGGTCGGAGACGCTCCGCTCACCGACGCGACCGAGTTCGAGGAGCGCGAGCTGCGGAGCGTCACGGGCTTCGGCCGCGGCGCCTACGGGTTCGTCGCCTTCAACGCGGGCGCCACGGGCGCGACGGCGAGCTTCGACACGTCGCTCGTGGCCGGCCGGTACACCGACGCGGTGTCGGGCCAGGTCATCGAGGTCGACGGCGAGGGCCGCTTCACGGCCGAGGTGCCGGGGCTCGGCGTCATCGCGCTGCACGTCGGCGCGGTCGAGCGCTAGGCCCGCCCGCGCCGACGACGCGCCCCCCGACCGACCGCCCTAGACGAGCGACTCGCGCCAGGCGGCGTGCAGCTGCGCGAACTTCCCCGACCCCGCGATGAGCTCGGCCGGCGTGCCGTCCTCGATGACCTCGCCGTGCTCCATGACGAGCACACGGTCGGCGATCGCGACGGTCGAGAGCCGGTGGGCGATGATCACGGCGGTGCGGTCGGCGAGCAGCGTCTGCAGGCCGAGCTGCACGAGCCGCTCGCTCGGGATGTCGAGCGACGCCGTTGCCTCGTCGAGGATGAGCACGACCGGGTCGGCGAGGAACGCCCGCGCGAACGAGATCAGCTGCCGCTGCCCCGCCGAGACGCGGCCGCCGCGCTTGTTGACGTCGGTGTCGTACCCGTCGGGGAGCGACTCGATGAACTCGTGCGCGCCCACCGCGCGCGCGGCGGAGATGATCTCGTCGCGCGTCGCCCCGGGCTTCCCGAGCGCGATGTTGTCGGCGACCGTGCCCGAGAACAGGTACGCCTCCTGCGTGACCATGACGATCGCGCGTCGCAGATCCTTCGGGTGCAGCTTGCGCAGGTCGACGCCGTCGAGCGTCACCGCGCCCTCGGTCGGATCGTAGAAGCGCGCGATGAGCTTCGCGAGCGTCGACTTGCCGGCTCCCGTCGTGCCGACGAGCGCGATCGTCTGCCCGGCCGGGATGGTCAGCTCGAGGCGCGGCAGCACGACCGAGTCGTCGTTGTACGAGAAGCGCACCTGGTCGAAGTGGACCGCTCCGCGCGCCTTCCACAGGTCGATCGGCGTCGTCGGGTCGGGCACCGAGGGCTTCTCCTCCAGCACGCCCGAGATCTTCTCGAGCGCGGCGGCGGCCGACTGGTACGAGTTGTAGAACATCGCCATCTCCTCCGCCGGGTCGAAGAACCGACGGGTGTAGAGCACGATGCCGAGCAGCGAGCCGATGAGCAGGTCGCCCTCGATGATCCGGAACGCCCCGACGAGCAGCACCGCGGCGACCGTGATGTTGCCGATGAGCACGAGCCCGGGGTCGAAGATGCCGAAGACCTGGATGACGCGCGCGTTGGCGTGCCGGTAGTCCTCGACGAGGCCGCCGAAGTGCTTCTCGTTGCGGCTCTCCTTCCTGAACGCCTTGACGGCGCGGATGCCCGTCATCGTCTCGACGAACTGGACGATGAGGCGCGCGGAGGCCACGCGCGTCTGCCGGAAGAGCTTCTGCGATCGCACCTGGAACCACCGCGTGAGCGCGATGAGCGGGATGAGCGCGACCGCGAGCACGAGGCCCGAGGTGGGGTCGAGCAGCACGAGCGCCGCCGCCGTGAAGCCCATGTAGAGAGCCCCCGAGACGAGCTGCGTGAGCCCCGAGTCGAGCAGCTCGCGGATCGAGTCGAGGTCGCTCGTCTGCCGCGCGATGATGCGCCCCGAGGTGTACGACTCGTGGAACTCGAGCGACAGCCGCTGGGTGTGGAGGAACACGCGCTTCCGCAGGTCGATGAGGATCGCCTGGCTCAAGCGCGCCGACATCACCTGGAACAGCGCGATGAAGCTCGCCCCGGCCACGCCGGTCAGCAGGTACGCGCCCACGATGAGAGCCACGGGCATCCAGTCGCCCTGCCCCTGCAGCGCCGGCAGACCGCGGTTGATGCCCGCCGCGATGAGCGCGGGCCCCGCGACCTGCAGCGCGGTCGACAGCACGATGACGCCCATCGTCGCGAAGACCCGGCCGCGCACGGGGCGCACGAGCGAGCCGAGCAGGTGCAGCGAGCGGCGGCGCATCTGCCGCGACTCGGCCTTCGAGAAGTCGTCTCTCTCCTCGCCCTCGACACCGGTGACGCTCATCGCTTGACCTCCCCGTCGCGCTCGATGACGCGCGACTCGCGGTCGACGGCCTCGCGGCGCCGACCCTCCTCCTCGGCGAGCTTGAGCTCGCGATCCTCGCGCTCGGTCTGGGCGAGCTCCTCGTCCTCGAGCGACGAGATGACGTAGCGGTAGTGCTCGCTGCGCTTGAGCAGCTCGCTGTGGGTGCCGACGTCGGTGATGCGCCCCTCCTGCAGGAGGGCGACGCGGTCGGCCATCTGCACGGTGGAGGGGCGGTGCGCGACGATGAGGCCGGTCGTCGTCGCGAGCACGCGGCGCAGCGCCGCCTCGACGAGCGCCTCGGTGTCGACGTCGAGCGCCGAGAGCGGGTCGTCGAGCACGAGCACCGCGGGGCGCGCGGCGACAGCACGGGCGAGCGCGAGACGCTGCCGCTGGCCGCCGGAGAGGCTCAGCCCCTCCTCCCCCACGGTCGTGTCGACGCCGTCGGGCAGGCGGTGCACGAAGTCGGCCTGCGCGATGTCGAGCGCCTCGGCGAGCACGCGGTCGGCCTCGGCGCGCACGGTCGGGTCGTCGCTCTCGGTGAGGTCGGGTCGGCCGAGCAGCACGTTGTCGCGCACGCTCGCCGAGAACAGCGTCGCGTCCTCGAACGCCATCGCGATGTGGCGGCGCAGCTCCTCGCGCGACAGGTCGCGGATGTCGACGCCGTCGAGCAGCACGCGCCCGCTCGTGACGTCGTACAGGCGCGTCGCGAGCGCGGTGAGCGTCGTCTTGCCGCTGCCCGTGATGCCGACGAGCGCCATGGTCTCGCCGGGCTCGAGGGTGAGATCGATGCCGTCGAGGGTCCCGGGGCGATCGGCAGGAGCATCCTGGTACCGGAACACCACGTTCTCGAACGTCAGCCGCCCCTCGGGCGCATCGATCGAGACCGGATGCGCGGGGTCGGTGATCGCATTGACCTCATCCATGACCTCGAAGAAGCGGTCGGTCGCCGAGCGCGTGTCGTACGTCATGGCGAGCAGGAACCCGATCGACTCGACGGGGAACCGCAGCACCGTCGCCGTGGCGAAGAACGCGAGCAGCTCACCGACGCTGATCTCGCCCGCGGCCGCGAGGCCGACCCCGCCGAGCAGGCACAGCGCGAACGCGACGTCGGGGATGAGGATGAGCCAGAACCAGATGCCCGCGATCGCGCGGGCCTTCTCGATCTCGGTCGAGCGCAGCAGCTCGGCCTGGTCGGCGAAGCGCAGGAGCGAGTGCTTGCCGCGGCCGAACGCCTTGAGCACGCGGATGCCGTGCACGCTCTCCTCGACCGCGGTCGCGAGGTCGCCCTGCTGGTCCTGCGCGCGGCGCGCGACGACGGAGTACTTCTTCTCGAACAGGTAGCCGTAGACCCACAGCGGCGCGGAGCACGCGAGGAAGAGCAGGCCGAGCCACAGGTTCCAGTACACGAGCACGGCGAAGCCGATGAGGATCGTCACGACGTTGACGACGAGCAGCACGAGGCCGAACGAGATCCAGCGGCGGATGAGGTTGAGGTCGCTCACGGCGCGCGAGAGCAACTGGCCCGACTGCCACCGGTCGTGGAAGGCGACGGGGAGGTCCTGCAGCTTCGCGTAGAGGCCGTTGCGCATGCGCGCCTCGATGTGGGTGCCGGGCGTGAGCACGAACCAGCGGCGCAGCGCGATCATGACGGCCTCGAGCACGCCGAGCACGAGGACGAGCACGACGGCGGGCACGATCGCCTCGGACGAGCCCGCCGACAGCGGCCCGTCGACGAGCTGCTGCAGCACGAGCGGAATGCCGAGGGCGACGAGACCGGCGAGGAGCGCCGCGACCATGCCGAGGTAGATGCGCGGCATCGCCGGCTTCGCGTACGGGTACAGCCGGGCGATGGCCCTGGCCGTGCTCAAGCGGGGTCGGTCGTGCTGCGTCGTCGACATGGTGGGTCCTCAGGCGGCGCGCTCCGATCGTGTCGGCGCGCGCATCGAAGCGGCGGATGCCGCGTTCCGGTGGCGGATGCTGGTGGCTGTGGTGCGGTGCCGGGCTGCGATCGCGCCCGATCGGGCGCGTCGCAGCAGAGCCTTTCAGCCTAGCCCGCTCCGGAAGTATTGTCGACACCGGATGCCGTTCGCGGGTGCCCACTTCCGCGCACGCGCTTCGCGCGCCAGCGAAAGGACTCCCGCCGGGACGGCTCAGGTCAGGATTACCGAGCGGGCGCGTTCGAGAAGTTGCTCGACATTAAGCCGCGCAACTGAAACACGATCTTCAACGGCACGGATCCGTTCTGCGGGGTCATCATCTCGCAGCCATGCTTCGTAATAGCCAATGAGGCCCGCTAAACACCAGCGCCCGGGCATCTCCCACTTCGTTGGCCCGGCACCTAGATCGGTGGTCTTGCTGCCGGTCCCTGAATCGAGCTGCATGATCCAGGACGCCCACCTGCCTCGGGCTATCCAAATGAGCTGAACAGTGTCGTAATGAACATCCCACACCACCGCTTCGGCAGGGAAACCAGGAATCTGGTGCGCGAGAGGAAATCGATCGATTCGAGCTTCAAACTCCGGAATCAGCGCCTCAATTGCAATGCAAACTGACTTGTATCGACCTCGATCTCCAAAGGCCATTGCCGACTCCGCTCTGTGAATTGAACTCCGAGCAGACCTTAGCTTGTCTCATTGGACGGTGTAGCCCTGTGCGGCAGCACCGCCCACAAGAAGCTGGGCGTTCGGCGGGCGCCGCCTAGTGGAAGAAGTGCCGCTCGCCCGTGAGGTACATCGTCACGCCTGCCGCCTGCGCCGCCGCGATGACCTCCTCGTCGCGCACCGAGCCGCCGGGCTGCACGACCGCGCGCACACCGGCGTCGATGAGCACCTGCAGGCCGTCGGCGAAGGGGAAGAACGCGTCGCTCGCCGCGACCGACCCGCGCGCCCGGTCGCCGGCGCGAGTCACCGCGAGGTGGCACGAGTCGACGCGGTTGACCTGACCCATGCCGACGCCGACGGATGCCCCGCCCGACGCGAGCAGGATCGCGTTCGACTTCACGGCGCGGCAGGCTCGCCACGCGAACTCGAGGTCGGCGAGGGTCGCCTCGTCGGCGGGCTCGCCGCTCGCGAGCGTCCACTCGGAGGCGCGCGCGAAGCGGTGGTCGGCCGCCTGGCGGAGGAACCCGCCGCTCACCTGCCGCAGCTCGACGGGCGGCACGGCGACGCCC
>JBKHYA010000059.1:0-8634 GCA_046565745.1 Actinomycetes bacterium | reverse complement strand
GTCGCCGGCCACGGGCGCCACCGCCACGATCTCGAGGTGCTCCTCGGCGGGGCGCGCGAGCGCTTCGACGACCTCGGGGTCGTCGATCGCGGGGACCCACGCAATGCCGCGCGCGATCGCCCAGACCGCGGGTCGCGGCAGCACGAGCTCGTCGCTGCGTGCGTCGATCACGACGCGGTCGGTCTGCTCGCTCGCGGCGGCGAGGGCGACGCGTTGCGCGGTCGCGGGCACCGGACGGGCATCCGGTCGCCAGTTCGTCATGGCCGCGACCGACGAGAAGACGGGCAGGATCGGCCGGCCGTCGGGGCCCGCGACGGTGATGATCGAGAGCTCCTGCGTCTTGTCGATGCGGACGCCGTGCTCGTTCTCGCCCTCCTCCCCCGCGACGGCCACGAGCGGGATGAGGAAGCGGCACTCCGCGATCGCGGCGACGAGGCCGCTCGCGCTCAGCTCGCCGGCGCGGAACGCGCGCATCCCCTCGAGGAAGGCCTCGGGGGCCGAGCCGTCGTCACCGACGGCGGGGTTCGGGGTGAAGCTGCGGCCCGCCCAGGGCTGGCCTGCGGAGTCGGTCGACGGCATGCGCGGCCGGAGCCCGCGTCAGTTGCCGGCGACGTCGAGGGCTTCGGGCAGCGTGAACGCCCCGGCGTAGAGCGCCTTGCCCACGATCGCCCCCTCGAGACCGAGCGGCACGAGCTCGCGGAGCGCGGCGATGTCATCGAGGCTCGAGACGCCGCCCGAGGCGATGACGGGGCGGTGGGTGCGCTCCATGACGTCGCGGAGGAGCTCGAGGTTGGGGCCGTTGAGCGTGCCGTCCTTCGTCACGTCGGTCACGACGTAGCGGGCGCAGCCGGCTTCCTCGAGGCGCTCGAGGACGTGCCAGAGGTCGCCGCCCTCCTCCGTCCAGCCGCGCGCGGCGAGCGTCGTGCCCCGCACGTCGAGGCCGACCGCGATCGCCTCGCCGTACTCGGCGATGACGTGGGCGGCCCACTCGGGGTTCTCGAGGGCCGCGGTGCCGAGGTTGATGCGCTTGGCGCCCGTCGCGAGGGCCGCCTCGAGGCTCTTGTCGTCGCGGATGCCGCCGGAGAGCTCGATGTTGACGTGGCGCGGGACTGCCTTGACGACCTTCTGGATCATCTTGCGGTTGTTGCCGCGGCCGAAGGCGGCGTCGAGGTCGACGAGGTGGATCCACTCAGCACCGTCGTTCGCCCACTCGAGGGCCGCGTCGACGGGGTCGCCGTAGCTCGTCTCGGTGCCGGCCTCGCCCTGGGTGAGCCGGACGGCCTTGCCGCCCGCGACATCCACCGCCGGGAGCAGGGTGAGGGCGGGGATTCGAGTGAACTCGCTCATGACAGTCTTCCTGTGGGTGCGTGTGCGGCGGTGGAGGGCATCAGGGTCGGCCCGGGCACAAGCACAGAATCGTACTCTCCTTCGCACGGACCTCCGTGCTCAGAGAGTGCTCAGCCAGTTCCCGAGGAGTCGGAGGCCGGCCTCCCCCGATTTCTCGGGGTGGAACTGCGTCGCGCTCAGCGGACCGTTCTCGACCGCGGCGACGAAGCGCCCGCCGTGATCGGCCCACGTGACCGCCGGCGCCGGGATCTTCGGGTTCGTGATCTCGAGCGCCCAGTCGCGAGCGGCGTAGGAGTGCACGAAGTAGAAGCGCTCGTCGTGCAGGCTCTCGAACAGTCGCGAGCCGGCGGGGGCGTCGACCGTGTTCCAGCCCATGTGCGGGAGGACGGGCGCCTCGAGCTCGGAGACGGTGCCCGGCCACTGACCGAGACCCTCGCTCACGACGCCGCGCTCGTCACCGCGCTCGAAGAGCACCTGCATGCCGACGCAGATGCCGAGCACGGGTCGTCCGCCGGCGAGTCGCCGGTCGATCATCTCGTCGCCGCGGACGGCGCGCAGTGCGCTCATGACCGCGCCGAACGCGCCGACGCCGGGAACGAGCAGCCCGTCGGCGTCGCGGATGCGCCCGCGGTCGGCGGAGAGCGAGACCCGCGCGCCGGCGGCCTCGAGCGCCTTGGCGGCCGAGTGGATGTTGCCGGAGCCGTAGTCGAGGACGACGACGCTGGGGCGCTCGCTCACGATCAGAGCGCGCCCTTGGTCGACGGCACGCCCTGCACGCGCGCGTCGGGCGCGACCGCCTGACGGAAGGCGCGCGCGAAGGCCTTGAACTCGGCCTCGGCGATGTGGTGCGGGTCGCGGCCGGCGAGCACGGTCAGGTGCACGGTGAGACCGGCGTGCATCGTGATCGCCTCGAAGACGTGGCGGACCATCGAGCCCGTGAAGTGGCCGCCGATGAGGTGCAGCTCGAAGCCCGCGGGCTCGCCGGAGTGCACGAGGTAGGGGCGACCGGAGACGTCGACGACGGCCTGCGCGAGGGCGTCGTCGAGCGGCACGAGGGCGTCCCCGAAGCGCGCGATGCCGGTCTTGTCGCCGAGCGCGGTGCGGATCGCCTGGCCGAGCACGATGCCCGTGTCCTCCACCGTGTGGTGCACGTCGATCGCGGTGTCGCCGTGCGCCTCGACCGTGAGGTCGACGAGCGCGTGCTTCGCGAACGCCGTCAGCATGTGGTCGAAGAACGGCACCGTCGTCGAGATGGACGACTGTCCGGTGCCGTCGAGATCGATCGAGAGGCGGATGCTCGACTCGCTCGTCTCGCGGCGGAGCTCGGCAGTGCGGGGGGAGGTCACCGCTCGATCCTACCGAGCACGTCGAGGAACTCCGTCGTCTCGGCCTCGGTGCCCGCGGTCACGCGCAGGTGGTGCGGGATCCCGAGGTCGCGGATGAGGATGTCGTGCTCGAGCAGGCGCTCGAAGGTCGCGTGCGGATCGGTCACGCCGCCGAAGAGGACGAAGTTCGCCCAGCTCTCGTGCGGCGCGTACCCGAGTCGGGCGAGCTCGGAGACGAGGCGGTCGCGCTGCTCGCGGATGGCGCCGACGGTCGCGAGCATCGCCGGGGCGTGCTCGAGCGCGGCGACGGCGGCCGCCTGCGTGAGAGCCGAGAGGTGGTAGGGCAGACGCACGAGCCGCAGGGCATCGATCACCGCGGGGTCGGCGGCGAGGTAGCCGAGACGCGCACCGGCGAAGGCGAACGCCTTGCTCATCGTGCGCGAGACGGCCAGGCGAGGACGGCCCTCGAGAAGGCTCAGAGCGGAGACCTCCCCCTCCGGCATGAACTCGGCGTAGGCCTCGTCGACCATGACGAGGCCGCGGCTCGCCTCGTAGACGGCCGCGATCGTGTCGAGGCCGAGCGGGGTGCCCGTCGGGTTGTTCGGCGTGCACAGGAAGACGACGTCGGGGTCGAGGCGCTCGACGGCCGCCGCGGCGGTCTCCGGGCTCAGCCGGTACTCGTCGTCGCGGGCGCCCTCGACCCACTCGGTGCCCGTGCCGGCCGCGATGATCGCGTGCATCGAGTACGTCGGGGGGAAGCCCAGGACGCGTCGACCCGGGCCGCCGAAGGCCTGCAGGACGTGCTGGATGACCTCGTTCGAGCCGTTCGCCGCCCAGATCTGCTCGGGCGCGATGCCGTCGCCGAGGTAGCCGGCGAGGTGCTCGCGGAGGAGCGTGAACTCGCGATCGGGGTAGCGGTTGATGCTGCGCATCTCGCGCTCGATGGCCGCCGTCACGTGCGCGATGACCTCCGGGGGCACCGGATGAGTGTTCTCGTTGACGTTGAGGGCGATGCGGACGGGCTTCTGCGGGGCGCCGTAGGGCGTCAGACCGCGCAGGTCGTCGCGGATGGGGAGGTCGGCGAGGGACGTCACTCCGTCAATGCTAGGCGCTCGCGGCGGGCCGCCTGGCGGGTGCCGTTCGGGCGAGTGCCGCCCGGGCGGGTGCCGCTCAGTCGGCGTAGGCCGCCGGGAGCACGAGCGCCTGGCCGGGCTCGACCGAGCCGCCGGCGAGGTCGTTGACCGCGATGATGTCGGCGACGACGTCGGCGGGGTTCGACTCGGGGGCCACGATCGCGGCGATCTGCCAGAGCGACTGACCGGCCTCGACCGTGATGCTCGCGGGCGCGGAGGTCGCGGCGTTCGACGAGGTGGCGGTCGCCGCCGCCCCGCCGAGGGCCGCGGCGAAGATGCCGACGACGAGCGGGGCGGCGACGAGGCCGGTGAGGACCATGCGGCCGCGGCGCGTGATGCGGAGGCGCGTGCGGGGGGCTGCGGTCTCGGCGAGTGCGATGGCGGTCATGGTGTCCTCCTGGGTTCCTCGAGGTGAGGATGTCGACAGGCCCCCGGCGGCGGGGACCGCCGGGGATGCAGCGCCCCTCGGCCGGGAGGTGCGCTGCGAACCTGTGTTCCGAACATACATTCGATCGAACAGAGATTCAAGACTTGGAGACGCTTTTCCGCCAGAAAGTGCGCGACACGTTCGAACGGGTGTTTGAATGCGCCGCCTCGGGCGGATAGAGTTTCGAAGACTCACCGATCACTCCACCAGTGACCACCGACATTCCTCCCCGACCGCTTCGGAACGGAGCCCCTCATGGCCGATGACCTCGCCGACGCGGCGTCCGCCCCCTCCCGCCGGCGCACCACGCTGAGCGACAAGCAGCGCGCCATCCTCGGAGTCATCCAGGCGTCCGTCGCCCAGCGCGGCTACCCGCCGTCGATGCGCGAGATCGGCGACGCGGTGGGGCTCTCGTCGATGTCGAGCGTGTCGCACCAGCTGGGGCAGCTCGAGCTCAGCGGCTACCTGCGCCGCGACCCGAACCGGCCGCGCGCCCTCGAGGTCCTCATCGATCTCGAGAGCACGGCATCCCCCTCATCGGACGCGCCGGCGGGGCCCGCCGTGGGCGACGCGGCGATGGTGCCGCTCGTGGGGCGGATCGCCGCGGGAATCCCGATCACGGCGGACCAGCAGGTCGAGGAGGTCTTCCCCCTCCCCCGCCAGCTCGTCGGCAAGGGCGAGCTGTTCATGCTCAAGGTCGTCGGCGAATCGATGATCGACGCCGCGATCTGCGACGGCGACTGGGTCGTCGTGCGCCAGCAGAGCACGGCCGAGAACGGCGAGATCGTCGCCGCGATGCTCGACGACGAGGCGACCGTCAAGGTCTTCAAGCAGCGCGACGGCCACACGTGGCTGCTGCCGCGGAACTCGGCGTTCGAGCCGATCCTCGGCGACTACGCGACGATCCTCGGCAAGGTCGTGGCGGTCCTGCGCTCGGTCTGACCGCGCCGGACGGCGACGGGCGGGCGAGCGACCGCCGCGCTCACGCCTCGACGACGACGAACGGCTCGAAGGGCCCCGTGAACTGCGGGTCGATGTAGGCGTGCACGCGCGTGCCGCGCTCGTCGTACTCGGTCGAGATCACGCGCCCGCGCTCGTGCAGCAGCGCGACGAGCTCGCCGCGCTCGAACGGGATCAGCAGCGCGAGCTCGACCTCGGGGTTCGGCAGGAGCTCGGCGATGCGCGCGCGCAGCTCGTCGATGCCCTCGCCCGTCTTCGCCGAGACGAACACGGCCGTCGGCTCGAGACCGCGCAGCACGAGGCGCGCATCGTCGTCGAGGAGGTCGGCCTTGTTGAAGGCGATGATCTCGGGCAGGTGGCGCGCATCGACCTCGCCGATGACGTTGCGCACGGTCGCGATCTGGGCGGCCGGGTCGGGGTGCGCGCCGTCGACGACGTGCACGATGACGTCCGACTCCGCGATCTCCTCGAGCGTCGAGCGGAACGCCTCCACGAGCTGGTGCGGCAGGTTCCGCACGAAGCCGACGGTGTCGGCGAGCGTGAACGGCCGCCCATCGGGGGTCGACGACTTGCGCACCGTCGCATCGAGCGTCGCGAAGAGCGCGTTCTCGACGAGGACGCCGGCGCGCGTGATGCGGTTCAGGAGGCTCGACTTGCCGGCGTTCGTGTAGCCGGCGATCGCGACGCTCGGCACGGTGAACCGGTCGCGGTTGGCGCGCTTCGCGGCGCGAGCGGGCGCGAAGCCCTTGATCTGCTTGCGCAGCTTCGCCATGCGGGTGTGGATGCGGCGCCGGTCGAGCTCCATCTTGGTCTCACCCGGACCACGGCTGCCCATTCCGGCCCCTGCCGAGCCGACCTGGCCACCGGCCTGGCGCGACATCGACTCGCCCCAGCCGCGCAGGCGCGGCAGGAGGTACTCGAGCTGCGCGAGCTCGACCTGCGCCTTGCCCTCGCGGCTCTTGGCGTGCTGGCTGAAGATGTCGAGGATGACGGCCGTGCGGTCGATGACCTTGACCTTCACGACGTCCTCGAGCGCGCGCCGCTGGCTCGGGGCGAGCTCGGTGTCGGCGATGACGGTGTCGGCGCCGAGCTCGGCGACGATGAGCGCGAGCTCGGCGGCCTTGCCCTTGCCGAGGTACGTGCTCGGGTCGGGGTGCGGGCGGCGCTGCAGGAGACCGTCGAGCACGACAGCGCCCGCCGTCTCGGCGAGGGCGGCGAGCTCGCGCAGCGAGTTCTCGGCGTCGGCGATCGAGCCGCCCGAGTAGACGCCGATGAGGACGACGTTCTCGAGGCGCAGCTGGCGGTACTCGACCTCGGTGACGTCGTCGAGCTCGGTGGAGAGTCCGCGGACGCGGCGCAGAGCGGCGCGATCCTCGCGGTCGAACTGGTCCCCGTCGCGATCGCTCAGGTACGAGTCGTCGTCCTGCAGCGCGGATGCGCGCCCGCCGTGGAGCGAGACCGACCGCGCGCGGGAGTCGGCGTTCGCGAGGACGCGCGCCACGGCATCCCCCTCGGCGCCATCGCCGATCGGGAGCTCGCGGGGGTCGTCAGCGCCGGGGGCGGTGCTCTGGTCGCTCATCCGCTTCACCATACTCTCTGCGATTCGATAGATTCTGCCCATGTCCTCCGACCACTACTTCAGCGCGGAGCCGAGCAGTGAGATGGTCGTCAGGACGATTCCCGTCGCGCTCGCGGGCCGCGAGCTCGAGCTCCAGACCGCGGGAGGCGTGTTCAGCCCCGGCGGCCTCGACGTCGGCACTCGCGTGCTGCTCGGGTCGGTTCCGCCTCCTCCGCCGGGCGGGAATCTGCTCGACCTCGGGTGCGGGTGGGGGCCGATCGCCCTGTCGCTCGCGCTCGAGTCGCCGCGCGCGACCGTGTGGGCGGTCGACGTGAACGAGCGCGCCCTCGACCTCACTCGACGCAACGCCGAGAGCCTGGGACTCACGAACATCAACGCCGTGCGGCCGGAGGATGTTCCCGCCGAGCTGACGTTCCGGACGATCTGGTCGAACCCGCCGATCCGCGTCGGCAAGAACGAGCTGCACGGCATGCTGAGCGCCTGGCTGCCGCGCATCGCCGACGCGTCGGACGCGTGGCTGGTCGTCGCCCGCAACCTCGGCTCGGACTCGCTGCAGCGCTGGATCGAGGCCGAGCACGGCGACCTGCTGCGGGTCCAGCGCGCCGCGACGAGCAAGGGCTTCCGCGTCCTCCGGGTGCGGCGCAGGGGCGCGGCGACCGGGGCGATCCCCGTAATCGGCGATTCGGCGGCGCCGGTCGTCTGACCAGCACGCACCGCTCTCAGACGCGCAGCTCGCCCTCGAAGACCAGCTCGGCGGGGCCGCTCAGCGCGACGTGCTCGCCGTCCTCGGCCGCGAACATCCGCACCCCCAGGACGCCGCCCGGGACCTCGACGCGCCATTCATCGGGCGCGTGCGGCCCGGCCCAGTGCCGCACCGCGAGCGCGGCGGCGACGGCGCCCGTGCCGCACGAGAGGGTCTCGCCGCTCCCCCGCTCGTGGACGCGCATCCGGATTCGCCCGATGCCGTCGACGACGCGCGGATCGCGCGGGACGACGAACTCGACGTTGGCCCCGGCGGGCGGCGCGGGCTCGAGCTCGGGGGCGCGAGTCAGGTCGATCGCGGCGAGCTCCTCGTCGCTCGCGACCGCGACGACGACGTGCGGGTTGCCGACGTTGATGCCGAGCCCCGGTCGGGCCACCGGCAGCTCGCGGGCGCGGACGAGCGGCTCGCCGCCGTCGAGTCGCCAGCGGCCGAGGTCGGCCGCGAAGCCGTCGGTGAGGCGCTGCACGTCGCGCACGCCCGCGCGCGTGCCGATCGCGATCGACCGCCCCGGCGCGAGCTCGGCGAGCCCGGTGTCGAGCAGGTACTTCACGAAGACGCGGATTCCGTTGCCGCACATCTCGCTGATGCTGCCGTCGCTGTTGACGTAGTCCATGAACCACTCCGCGTCCGGATCCTCCGCGAGGGCGGCGGCGCCGTCGGGCAGGTGGGCGGAGCGCACCGCGCGGATCACGCCATCGGCGCCCACTCCGAAGCGGCGGTCGGCGATCGCGGCCAGCTGCTCGGAGCTCAGCCCGTGCTCGCCCTCCGGGTCGGCGTAGAGGACGAAGTCGTTCCCCGTGCCGTGCCCTTTGGTGAAACGGATGCTCGCGGCCATTCCCCGAGTCTACGGCGCGGTCAGGGCGCGCCCCCGGCCCCGCCGCCCGGCTCGAGGGCGGCGAGCACGCGATCCTCGGCCCGCTGCGCGAGCGCGGGATCGAGCGCGTCGAACCACTCGATCGTCCCGTCCCGGCGGAACCAGCTCATCTGACGCCGCGCGTACCGCCGGGTCAGCGCGGCGGTCTCGGCGATCGCCGCGGCCTCGTCGCAGTCGCCCCGCAGCTGCGCGAGAGCCTGCGCGTAGCCGATCGCGCGGCTCGCGG
>JBKHYA010000058.1:0-8698 GCA_046565745.1 Actinomycetes bacterium | reverse complement strand
GATGGGCCGCTGGAAGATCAAGCACCCCGCGATGGCCGAGCTCGCCGCCGAGGCCCGTCAGGCACTCACCGGCACTCCCGTCCGCTTCGAGTGGGTGCCGCGACTGCAGAACTCGCGCGCCGACAAGTGCGCCAACGATGCGATGGATGCCCGGGCATCCTTCTCTCGCTGAGAGCGTTAGCCTGGGGGACGCAAGTGGGTCGGCCAGACGGTCGCGTCGGAGACACGCCCCCGCGAGGGGGAACGGCTCCGCCGAGGAACGTCCGGGCTCCGCAGAGCAGGGCGGTGGGTAACACCCACCCGGAGCAATCCGCGAGAAAGTGCAACAGAGAGCAGACCGCCACCGGCCTCGGCCGGCGGTAAGGGTGAAACGGTGGTGTAAGAGACCACCAGGGGCCCGAGTGATCGGGCTCGCTGGGTAAACCTCGCCCGGAGCAAGGTCAGACAGACACCGTCGAGGCGGCTCGCTGAGGTGTCGGGTAGACCGCTAGAGGGCTGCGGCAACGTAGTCCCGAGAGAGATGGCCGTCGAACGGGAGAGATCCCGGGAACAGAACCCGGCGTATCGGCCGGCCCACTTGCCTCACTCGGCTCCGGATGCCCGGCTCACCACTGCGAGGGCCGGTAGTCCTTCAGGAAGACGCCGAAGAGCTCCTCGCCCGCCTCGCCGCGCACGATCGGGTCGTACACGCGCGCGGCGCCGTCGACGAGGTCGAGCGGAGCGTGGAAGCCCTCCTCTGCGAGCCGCAGCTTCGTGGGGTGCGGGCGCTCGTCCGTGATCCAGCCCGTGTCGACGCTCGTCATGAGGATGCCGTCGGTCTCGAACATCTCGCGCGCGCTCGTGCGCGTGAGCATGTTCATCGCCGCCTTCGCCATGTTGGTGTGCGGGTGGCCCGGGCCCTTGTAGCCGCGACCGAACACGCCCTCCATCGCCGAGACGTTGACGACGTACCGGCGCGGGAACGGCGACGACGCCATCGAGGGCCGCAGCCGGTCGACGAGGATGAAGGGCGCGACCGAGTTCGCGAGCTGCACCTCGAGCATCTCGAGCGGCTCGACGGCGCCGACCGCGTGCGTCCAGCTGTTGGCGTCGTGGAGGTCGGGCACGAGGCCCCCGGCATCGATCGCGGTGCCGTCGCGATGCTTGGCGAGGGATGCGCTTCCCGCCGTCATGGCCGCCTGCGTCAGTCGATCGGCCTTCGCGGCGGCCGCCGAGAGGATCGGGTGGGCGGCGACCGACTCGGCGAGCGCGAGCGGGTGCGGATCCATCGTGTGGCCGAACGTCACGAGCTCGGGGAGCGGCCCGTCGGGCAGGGGCGCGAGCTCGGCCTCGATGAGCGGCTGGTACGCGCCGGGGGAGCGCCGCACGGTCTGCGCGGCGTTGTTGATGAGGATGTCGAGCGGACCCTGCTCGGCGACCGACTCGGCGAGGCCGATGACCTGGGCCGGGTCGCGGAGGTCGATCCCGACGATGCGAAGGCGGTCGATCCACTCGGCGGAGTCGGGCAGCGCCGAGAACCGGCGGACCGCGTCGCGCGGGAACCGCGTCGTGATCGTCGTGTGGGCACCGTCGCGCAGCAGGCGCAGTGCGATGTACATGCCGATCTTCGCCCGGCCGCCCGTGAGCAGGGCCCGGCGGCCCGTGAGGTCGGCGCGCGCGTCGCGCTTGGCGTGGTTGAGGCGCGCGCATTCGGGGCACAGCTGGTGGTAGAACGCGTCGACGAGCGTGTACGGCTGCTTGCAGACGTAGCACGCCTGGGCGCGGGTGAGCTCTCCGGCGAAGGGGGCATCGGTCGTCGACGAGCTGATGTCGACGCCGCGGGTCTCGTCGTCGATGCGGTCGGGCGAGCCGGTCGCGGTCGCGGCGATGACGGCGCGATCGGCCTCGGCGATCTCGGTGCGCTTCTCGACGCGTCGCCGCACCTTCACGGCGCGGATCATGTGGGCGGTCGCCCGGCGGACGGCGACGAAGTCGGGGTCGTCCTCGTCCAGTCCGTGGAGGGACGCGAGCACCCGGAGGGTCGCGGCGAGGTCGTCGGGGTGGATGCGGTTCGGCGCGGGGTCAGCGGAGGGCACAGGGAATCGTACCGGCCGACGGTCCCGCGCTCCGCCGCGCATCCGACACGCCCGGAGTGCACGCGCAGCCGAAGCGCATAGGGAGTCCTCAGGATCGAGGAATCGTCGCGCTACTGGACGGCGGCGCCGAGCAGCGCGCCCGCCGCGAACGTCACGGCGAGGGCGATCGCCCCGCCGACGAGGACGCGGATGGTCGGCCGCACCCAGTGGCTGTCGCCGAGTCGTGCGCCGATGGCGCCGGTGATGCCGAGTGCGACGAGCACGGCGACGAAGGTGATGGGGATTCTCAGGCCCTCGGGCGGCAGCAGGATCGCGAGCATCGGCAGCACGGCGCCGAGGAGGAAGGCGAGGCCCGATGCGCGGGCCGCCTGCCAGGGCTTGAGCACCTCGTGCTCGTCGATGTGGAGCTCGGCCTCGAGGTGCGCGCCGAGCGCGTCGTGCTCCGTGAGCTCCGTCGCGACCCGGAGCGCGGTGCCCTCCGTGAGGCCTTTCGCCCGGTAGATGGCGGCCAGTTCGGCCAGTTCCTCCTCCGGCTGCTCGCGCAGCTCGCGCTTCTCCTTCTCGATGAGCGCGCTCTGGCTGTCGCGCGCGCTCGAGACCGAGACGTACTCGCCGAGCGCCATCGAGATCGATCCGCCGATGACGGCGGCGAGTCCGGCGGCGAGGATCGGCTGCGTGTCGGAGGTCGCTCCCGCGACGCCCACGACGACCGCAGCGACCGACACGATCCCGTCGTTGGCGCCGAGGACGCCGGCGCGGATCCGGTTGACGCGATCGGAGAAGGCGCTTCGATCGTGGGGCTCGTCCCGGTGGGGTGCGATCGCGGGGGACTCGTCCATGCGGGAAGTCAAGCACTCGCGCCTCCCGCGCTCAACGAAGGGGAGGCTATGCACACTCACAGGTACCGTGTCGATCCCCGATCCGTATTCCTCGGTCTGCATGAGTCGGCACGTACTGTGGAATGCATCCACCGGGGAAGCCCGGGTGCACATGGCGGCTGGGAAGTCGGCTACTCGATTTCGGAAGGCCCCATGACCTCCATCACTGACTCCACGCTCGGCGCCGTGCGCCCGACGACGCCGCGCGATCCCGCGGCCCCCCACCCCACGAGCACCTACTCGGCGCTCATGCGAACCGTGCGCGATGCCGGCCTCCTGCGCCGCCGCCGCGGCTTCTACTACGCCGTCTTCGCCGCTCTCGTCGTCGCCCTCGGCGGCGCGATCACCGGCTTCGTCCTCCTGGGCGACTCCTGGTACCAGCTGCTCATCGCGGCCGCGCTCGGCATCATCCTCACCCAGATCGCCTTCGTGACCCACGAGGCCTCGCACCGCCAGGTGTTCGAGTCGGGCAAGGCGAACGATCGCGCGGGCCGCTGGCTCGCCGCCGGCGTGGTCGGCATCAGCTACCACTGGTGGATGCACAAGCACTCGCGCCACCACTCGAAGCCCAACCAGGTCGGCGCCGACCCCGACATCGCGCCCGACACCATCCGATTCACGGCGTCCGACGCCGCCGACGTCCAGGGCCCCCTGGCCTTCATCACCCGCCGCCAGGGCTGGCTCTTCTTCCCCCTCCTGACTCTCGAGGGCCTCAACCTCCACGTCCGCTCGATCATGAGCCTGTTCGAGAAGGGCAGGATCGAGGGCCGCGCGCTCGAGCTCACCCTCATCGGCCTGCGCCTGAGCCTCTACGTCGCCGTGATCTTCTGGGCGCTGCCGCTCGGCATGGCCTTCGCCTTCATCGGCGTGCAGATGGCCGTCTTCGGCGTGTACATGGGCGCCTCGTTCGCGCCCAACCACAAGGGGATGCCCATCCTCCCGCACGACTCCAAGCTCGACTTCCTGAGCCGCCAGATCATCACCTCGCGCAACATCAAGGGCGGCTGGTGGTCGACGGCCCTCTTCGGCGGGCTCAACCACCAGGTCGAGCACCACCTCTTCCCGAACATGCCGCGCCCCGCGCTCGCGAAGGCGCGCGAGATCACCCGCGAGTACGCCCGTGATCTCGGGATCCCCTACACCGAGGCCGGCATCGGCGAGTCGTACCGCATCGTCATCCGCTACCTCAACGAGGTGGGCCTGCAGTCGCGCGACCCGTTCGACTGCCCCATGGTCAACCGGTTCCGACGCGCGTAGACCGCGTCCAGCACGACCGTCACGAACGCCCGGCCCCGTGCCGGGCGTTCGTCGTTCCGCCCCGGCCGCGCGCGGCCTAAATGTGCTCGGGCCGGTGGGCGAGGGCCGCGGCGCCCATGATGCCCGCGTTGTTGCGCAGGGCCGCCGGCACGATCGGCGTGCGGAGGGCGAGCAGGGGAAGGAACTGCTCGTGATGCTTCGAGACTCCGCCGCCGACGATGAGGAGGTCGGGCGAGAACAAGAACTCGACGTGCCCGTAGAAGCGCTGCAGCCGGGCCGCCCACTCCTCGAACGAGAGCTCGTCGCGCTCGCGGACGCCGTTGGACGCCCAGGTCTCGACGTCCGCGCCGTCGAGCTCGAGGTGGCCGAGCTCGGAGTTCGGGATGAGCGCGCCGTCGAAGAGGAAGGCGCTGCCGATGCCCGTGCCCAGCGTCGTCATGATGACGAGGCCGTCCTGACCCGCGGCGGCGCCGTAGCGCGCCTCGGCGACGCCCGCGGCGTCGGCGTCGTTGACGAAGTGGATGCCGCGGCCGAGTCCCGCCTCGAACAGCGCCTCGGCCTCGAGGCCGATCCACTCGTCGGAGACGTTCGCGGCCGACATCGTGCGGCCGGCGAGGACGATCGCGGGGAAGCAGACGCCCACGGGGACTCCGGCGGGAGCATCCAGCTCGGCGAGGATGTCGGCCGCCGTATCGACGATCGCGTCGGGAGCGCCGCCCGCGGGCGTCGCACGTTTGACGCGCTCGCTGCGCAGCTCGCCGGTCGCGAGATCGACGAGAGCCCCCTTGATGCCCGTGCCTCCGATGTCGATGCCGACGGCGATCGTCATAGCGGGTGTCCTTCCTTCGGGCGGTCGGTCGGCCTCACGGCAGCGTGAGGATCTCGGCGCCGCGCTCGGTGACGACGAGCGTGTGCTCGAACTGCGCGCTGAGCGAGCGGTCCTTCGTCGTGACGGTCCAGTCGTCGTGCCAGAGATCCCACTCGATCGTGCCGAGCGTGAGCATCGGCTCGATCGTGAAGACCATGCCGGGCTCCATGACGGTCGAGTAGTCCGGCGCGGCGTCGTAGTGCGGCACGATGAGCCCGCTGTGGAACGACCGCCCGACGCCGTGCCCCGTGAAGTCGCGCACGACGCCGTAGCCGAACCGCTGGGCGTACGCCTCGATCGCGCGGCCGATGACGTTGATCTGCCGGCCGGGCGCGACGGCCTTGATGCCGCGATTGAGGGCCTCCTGCGTCCGTTCGACCAGGAGCCGGGCATCCTCGCTCGGCGTGCCGGCGATGAAGGTCTTGTTGAGGTCGCCGTGCACGCCGTTCTTGTACGCGGTGATGTCGATGTTGACGATGTCGCCATCGGCGATGACGGTGTCGTCGGGGATCCCGTGGCAGATGACCTCGTTGAGGCTCGTGCAGCTCGACTTCGGGAAGCCGCGGTAGCCGAGCGTCGAGGGGTACGCGTCGTGGTCGAGGAGGAACTCGTGCGCGATCCGGTCGAGCTCGTCGGTCGTCACGCCCGGCCGGATGGCCGCGCCGACGGCCTCGACCGCCTGCGCGGCGATGCGCCCCGACTCGCGGATGAGCTCGATCGTCGCGGCGTCGTAGACGTCGCCGCCGACGTGGGCTGCGGGCGAGGCCTTCCCGACGTACTCGGGGCGGGGGATGCTCGCCGGAACCTGACGCTGCGGTGAGAGCCGCCCGGCGATGAGGTGTCCGGACGCGTCGCGAGGCATAGGGTCGAGTCTACCGAGCGAGAGGAGAGCCTCATGGCCGACGATCGAGCACCGCAGTGGTGGTACAACCACCGGACGGGCGAGGTGGAGGAGGGGCCCCAGTCGCTGGGCTCCGACCGCGATGGACCTTACGACAGCCGCGAGGAGGCGGCGCGCGCTCCCGAGATCGCGCGCGAGCGCGCCCGTGCCTGGGCGGCCGAGGACGCCGCCGACAATCAGTAGGAGCTAGTTGGCGCGCTCCTGAAGCGCCTGCTCGGCCGTGTCGTCCTCATAGGAGTGATCGGCGTCGGGGTACGCGCCCGACTCGACGTCCTCGCGGTAGGCGAGCGCCGCATCCAGCAGCACCTGTCGGAGGTTCGCGTACTGCTTCACGAACTTCGGGATGCGCCCGCTCGAGAGCCCGGCCCAGTCCGTCCAGACCACGAGCTGGCCGTCGCAGTGCGGGCCGCCGCCGACCGAGATCGTGGGGATGCTCAGCGCCTCGGTCACGCGACGCGCGGCCTCGGCCGGCACCATCTCGAGCACGACCGCGAACGCGCCGGCCTCCTCGACGGCCTTCGCGTCGGCGAGCAGCATATCCGCCGCCTCGCCGCGGCCCTGGATGACGTGACCGCCGAGCCCGTGCTCGCTCTGCGGGGTGAAGCCGATGTGGCCCATGACCGGGATGCCCGCGGAGACGATGCGGCGGATCTGCTCGGCTGAGCGCACGCCGCCCTCGAGCTTGACCGCGTGCGCACCGGTCTCCTTCATGAAGCGGAAGGCCGTGTGCAGAGCCTCGTCGGGCCCCGTCTCGTACGAGCCGAAGGGCATGTCGGCCACGACGAGCGCGCGCTTGACGCCGCGCACGACGCCGCGCGTGAGCGGGATCAGGTCGTCGATCGTGACCGGCAGGGTGGTGTCGTAGCCGAGCACGGTGTTGCCGGCCGAGTCGCCGACGAGCAGGAAGTCGATGCCGGCCTCGTCGAAGATCTGCGCCGTCAGCACGTCGTACGACGTCAGACCGGTGATCTTGATGCCCTGCTCCTTCGCGCGGGCGAAGTGACGGGTGCGGACGCGCTTGAGTGCCTGCTCAGCCATGCGAACCACCCTAGACCCGGGTGCCGGCGCCACCCGGGCCCGCGCTCACTCGGTCGGGCGATAGGTGATCGGCAGGCGGCGGTCGCGACCGAAGGCCATGCCCGAGATCTTCGGGCCGATCGCCCCCTGCCGGCGCTTCCACTCGGCGCGGTCGACGAGTCCGGTGATGCGGTGCACGAGGTCGTGGTCGTAGCCGAGGCCCACGATGTCGTCCTTGCCGAGGTGGCGCGTGATGTACGCCTCGAGCACGGCGTCGAGCAGCTCGTACGGCGGCAGCGTGTCCTGATCGACCTGGCCGGGCCGCAGCTCGGCGCTCGGCGGCTTGGCGATCGAGTTCTCCGGGATCGGCGGGGTCTCGCCCCGCGAGGCGGCGTGCTCGTTGCGCCAGCGGGCGAGCTCCCACACGAGCGTCTTCGGCACGTCCTTGATCGGGGCGAACCCGCCGACGGAGTCGCCGTAGATCGTCGAGTAGCCGACCGCGAGCTCGGTCTTGTTGCCCGTCGTGAGCACGAGGTGCCCGTGCATGTTCGACAGCCCCATGAGGATGATGGCCCGGATGCGCGCCTGCAGGTTCTCGGCGGCGACGCCGTCGAGCGCGAGCTGGCTCTCGACCGGGGCGACGAGGTCGGCGATGGCCTCGATCGAGTAGTGCAGCCCGATCCGCTCGGCGAGGTCGTCGGCGTCGGAGCGGCTGTGGTCGCTGCTCCACCGGCTCGGCATGCTCACGCCGTGCACCCGGTCGGCGCCGAGCGCGTCGGCGGCGATCGCGGCGCAGACGGCCGAGTCGATGCCGCCCGACAGGCCGAGGATCACGGAGCGGAAGCCGTTCTTCTCCACGTAGTCGCGCACGCCCGTGACGAGCGCGCTCCAGATCTGCTCGCGGTCGTCGGGCAGCTCGGCGACGTCGCGCGGCAGGGCGGGCAGGTCGGGGGCGGCGGATGCTGCGCTCGCGATCGCGACGCGGGCGACGGCCGGCGGCAGCGGCGTGTCGGTGGCGGCCTCGGCATCCACGTCGACGACGAGCAGGTGCTCCCGGAACTGGGGCGCGCGCGCGAGCACCGTGCCGCCGCCGTCGACGACGACGCTGTCGCCGTCGAAGACGAGGTCGTCCTGACCGCCGACGATGTTGACGTAGGCGACGACGGTGTCGGTCTCGACCGCGCGGCGCGTGACGAGCGGCAGCCGCACCTCGTCCTTGTCGCGCTCGAACGGCGAGGCGTTGATGACGACGAGCAGGCCGGCGTCGGCCTCGAGCACGCGGCCGACCGGGCCGCCGTCGCGCCACAGGTCCTCGCAGACGATGAGGGCGACGTCGATGTCGCGGATGCGCAGCACGAGCAGCTCGTCGCCCGGGATGAACACCCGGTACTCGTCGAACACCGAGTAGTTCGGCAGGTGGTGCTTGGCGTAGCGGGCGACCACCTCGCCCCGGTGGAGGACGCTCGCGACGTTCTGCGCGATCGCGGTCGGCGCGTTCGACGTGCCGAGCTCGCGCGGGGCGTGCGGGCCGTCGGGGTGGCCGACGATGACGACGAGCTCGCCGAGGCCCTCCACGCCCACCGACTCGCCGAGCGCGCCGAGGTCCATGCGGACCCATTCCTTGCCGACGGCGGCGGCCAGCCCGGGGAGGTGCTGGTAGATGGTGGCCCCCTGGAAGACGACCTCGAACTCCTGGCCGCCG
>JBKHYA010000057.1:0-8768 GCA_046565745.1 Actinomycetes bacterium | reverse complement strand
CTCGCGTCGCTGGGCCTGCGCACCCTCGACGAGGCGATCGGCCGCGGCGACCTGCTGCAGGTCGACCGGGCGGTGGCGCACTGGAAGGCCGACGGGCTCGACCTCGCGCCCGTGCTCGCGCAGCCCGACGGCGCGCACGGCGCGCCCCGGCGCACGACCGCGCAGGACCACGAGCTCGACGAGCAGCTCGACAGCCGGCTGCTCGCGCAGCTCGAGCGCGCCGCGCTCGGGCCGCTCGCGGGCGAGCCGCTGCGCGTCGTGCAGATCGCGCCGGGCATGGTCCGCACGGAGGAGTTCGCCGCGAAGCGCTTCGGCGGCGACCCCGGCAAGGTCGAGGCCCTCTACGCCGGGGTCGAGCATCCGCTGCTCGCGGAGGACGTCGCCGAGGCGATCGTCCACGCGATCGAGCTGCCGAGTCACGTCAACCTCGACGAGGTGATCATCCGGCCCGTCGCGCAGGCGGCGCAGCACAAGCTCGTGCGCGAGCCGCTGCGCGTGCGCGAGGGCTAGCGGGAGTGCCCGGCCCGACGGATCGGCCGAACCCGCTCGACGGACTCGTCGCACCCGACTGGGCCGACGCGCTCGCGCCCGTCGCCGACCGTGCCGTCGCGCTCCTCGCCGCGCTCGAGGCGGAGGCCGCGGAGGGATCGCCCTTCCTGCCGGACGCCTCGCTCGTGCTGCGCGCGTTCCGCGCCCCGATGGCGGATGTCCGGGTCCTCATCCTCGGACAGGACCCGTACCCGACGCCCGGCCACCCGATCGGGCTGAGCTTCGCGGTCGATCCCGCCGTGCGGCCGCTCCCGCGCAGCCTCGTCAACATCCACCGCGAGCTGCGCGACGACCTCGGCATCGAGCCGCCGGCGCACGGCGACCTCTCGGCCTGGAAGCGGCAGGGGGTGCTGCTGCTCAACCGCGTCCTCACGGTGCGGCCCGGTGCGCCGGGCTCGCACCGCGGGCGCGGGTGGGAGGAGGTGACGGGATGCGCGGTGCGCGCGCTCGCGGAGCGGGGCGGCCCGCTCGTGGCCATCCTGTGGGGCCGCGATGCGCAGGCGGCGCAGCCTCTGCTCGGCGACGTCCCCGTCGTCGCGAGCGCGCATCCCAGCCCCCTGTCGGCGCGCACGGGATTCTTCGGCTCACGCCCGTTCTCGCGCGCGAACGCGCTCCTCCAGGAGCAGGGCGCCGCCGCCGTCGACTGGACGCTGCCCGCCTAGACTGGGCGCGTGCTGGAGGAGGAGTACCAACCGCGACGCGTGCTTCCGCCGCACCTGCGCAAGCAGCCGGAGCCCGAGGCGCCGTTCGCGTACACGATCCGCGAGGCGACCGAGGCCGATCTGCCGTGGGTGCGCGAGATCTACAACCACTACGTCGCGAACTCGACCGTCACCTTCGACGAGAAGCCGTGGACTCTGCGGGCCCTCAAGACGAAGTTCGCGAAGGTGCGCGCGCTCGGCCACCCCTTCCTCGTCGCCGAGTCGCCCGCGGGCGTCATCCTCGGCTTCGCGTACGTGTACCCGTGGAAGGAGAAGGCGGCCTACCGCTTCACGGTCGAGAACTCGATCTACCTCGGGCCCGCCTCGACGGGCAAGGGCCTCGGCCGGGCGCTGCTCGGCGAGCTGCTCGAGCGCTCGCGCGCCGCCGGCATCAAGGAGGTCATCGCGGTCATCGCCGACCGCGGGGCCGAGGCCTCGATCGCGCTGCACGAGCAGTTCGGCTTCAGGAAGACCGGCGAGATGGCGCGGGTCGGCTTCAAGTTCGAGCGCTGGCTCGGCATCGTGATGCTGCAGAAGTCGCTCAAGAAGCGCTGACGCTGCAGCGCCAGCGCTGACGACGCAGCGCTGTCGACTCAGTTGTAGACGACGTCGAGGATGTCACCGGCGATCACGACGGCCTCCTCGTAGAAGACCTCGCCGCCGAGCAGCGTGACGACCGAGACCCACGCATCGTCGGTGATGACGTGGTGGACGGCGCCGGGGCCCTCCTCGTCGCCGAGCACCCAGAAGGTCGCGTCGCCGTTCGCGGTCGCGCCCGCGTTGAGGCCCTGCGAGGTGAGGTCGGTCACGATCTGAGCGCGCGTCGCCGTCGAGACGGGCGCGACGCTGAGGGTGAAGGCGGCGATGTTCGGTCGCGCCTCGTCCTCGTAGAAGCAG
This sequence comes from Actinomycetes bacterium, assembly GCA_046565745.1. Lineage (GTDB taxonomy): Bacteria > Actinomycetota > Actinomycetes > Actinomycetales > Microbacteriaceae > Microcella. The sequence goes on along the minus strand of JBKHYA010000057.1, from coordinate 6,621 downwards.
CTGATCCCTCCCGCGGCCTCCTCGCGCGTCGGCTCGGGGAGGTATGTGGCGCCGATCTCGGTGCCGGGGCCCCCGACGAGTGCGATGCCCTGGTCGAGGAACGAGTCGACCCGCGCCTCGGGGAGGATCGCGGTGCAGTCGGCCGGCATGGCGAAGGTGAGGTCGACGGGTGCCGGGGCGGCGGTCGGCTCGACCGTCGGCTCGACGGTGGGCTCGACCGTCTCGACCGCCGCGGGCTCCTCCGGCTCGCTCGCGCAGCCGGCGAGGCCGAGGGCGAGAGCGAGGGCCGTGGCGCTCGAGAGCAGGCGGATCGGGGTCATGGCACTCCTAGGCTGCGAGGTCGTCGGCGCGAATCTAACAGCCGTGCCGCCGCCTCCACTCCGCCGGGGGACCCTCCGGCACCGGCGGCGGGCCTTCGTTGCCGAATCGTTGCACGGGCCCGATCGCTAGGCTCGCGAGGGTGTTCGAACTCCACCATCTGAGCGCCCTCGAGCAGTGGGAATGGCTGCACGCGGGGCGGACCACGCCGAGCGAGCTCCTCGAGCACTACCTCGCGCGCATCGAGCGCCTCAACCCCGAGCTCGGGGCCCTCACGGTCGTCGAGGCCGACCGCGCGCGGGCCCGTGCGCGCGAGGTCGCGACCTCCGTGCCGCGCACGGCGCCGCTGTGGGGAATCCCCTTCGCGGACAAGGAGCTCGTGCCGCGCGCGGGCCAGCGCACGACCTTCGGCTCGCGCCTGCACGCCGACGCGATCGCGACCGACTCGCACGAGCTCGTCGCGCAGCTCGACGCGGCCGGCGCCGTCAGCGTCGGTGCGACCGCGGCGCCCGAGTTCGGGCTCGCCTCCTACACCGAGTCGCTCGTCGCGCCGCCCGCCCGGAACCCGTACGACCTCGTGCGCGGCGCGGGCGGCTCGAGCGGCGGAGCCGCCGCCGCGGTCGCCGCAGGCCTCCTGCCGTTCGCCCCCGGCAGCGACGGCGGGGGCAGCATCCGCATCCCGGCCGCCGCGTGCGGGCTCGTGGGCCTCAAGCCGTCCCGAGGCCGGCTCCCCGGGGGAAGCGGGCTCGATCGACTCGCGGGCCTCGTCGTCCCCGGCCCGATCGCACGCACGGTGGCGGATGCCGCGCTCATGCTCGACGCCCTCGTCTTGGCGGCGCCCTGGGAGTTCGCGACGCGCGCCCCGACCCCGCACGACGGCCCGTTCCTCGGCGCGGCGGTGCGGGGCGAGGGCCGGTTCCAGCTCGGCGTGATGACGACGTCCCCGTGGGACGACTGGACGGACATTCGCATCGCCCCCGAGGCGCGCGCGGCGCTCGACGAGGCGGTGGCGGAGTTCGCGGCGCTCGGACACGGCGTCGAGGAGATCGCGCTCGACCCGGAGCCCGACTACGGCACGCACTTCCGCACGGTCTGGATGGCGGGCGCCGCGGGGATCCCCGCGCGCAGCGACGCCGAGCTCGCGCTCCTCGAGCCCCTCACCGCGTGGCTCGTCGAGCGCGGCCGGGCCCTGCCCGCCGAGCGGCTCGTCGAAGCTCTCGGCTGGCTGACGAGCTTCGAGCGCCGCGTCATCCGCCGCTTCTCGAGCGTCGACGTCGTCGTCACGCCCGCGGTCGCGATGACGCCGCGCCCGCTCGGCTGGTACGACGCGTTGGATGCCGAGCGCAACTTCGCGCAGCAGGTCCAGTACACGCCGTGGACGAGCTTCGTCAACGTGAGCGGACTCCCCGCCCTGAGCCTGCCCGTCGGCCTGACGCCGAGCGGCTCGAGCGAGCCCGGCCTGCCCATGGGCATCCAGCTCATCGGCCGGCCGGGCGGCGAGGCCGACCTGCTCGCTCTCGGCGCGCAGTGGGAGCGTCGGCGCCGCACGCGCCTGCACCCGCCGCAGTGGTGATCAGGCGGCGCGTCGTCGGCGAGGCTCAGCGCTCGACGGCCGCCGGCACGTCGATGCGCTGGGCGATCGCCTGCCACAGCTCGTCGGCGAGGCGCGCGTCGCCCGAGCTCGGGTGCGTGGCGCCGAGCGGGTCGAGACCGTCGAAGTAGGTGCCGTTGGGCACGCCGAGCTCGGGGGTGTCGACGAGGTGCACGAGGGGCGCGGCACCCGCCTCGGGCGAGATCTGCATCGAGCCGGTCACGAGCTGCAGGAGGCGGGCGGTGCGAGACTCCGCGCCGAAGCCGCTGCGGACGTAGCCGGGGTGGAACGCGTACGCCTCGAGGCCGGTGCGCGCGACGAGCGAGCGCGCGTAGAGGATCGTCGCGAGCTTGCTCGCACCGTAGGCCCGCCAGCCGGCCCCGTAGCGGCGATCGGCGAAGTCGAGATCGTCGAGGCGCAGCCCGCCGAGCCGATTGAGCACGCTCGAGGTGAGCACGACGCGGCCGGTGTCGCGCGCGGCGCTCAGTCGCGGGGCGAGCAGCTCGGTGAGGAGGGCCGCGGCGAGCACGTTCCGCTGCAGCGTCGTCTCGTTGCCGTCGACAGTCGTCGAGCGGCGGCTCACGATGCCGCCGGCGTTGTTGACGAGCGCGTCGATCCGCGGGAATCGAGCGAGCAGGTCGTCCGCGAGCGCGCGCACCTGGTCGAGGTCGTCGAAATCGGCGATGAAGGGGATGCCCCCGGCGCGCGCGGCGACCGCCGCCGTCCGCTCCGCGTCGCGGCCCACGACCGCGACCTGCCAGTCGCGGCGCGCGAGCTCGACGACGGCGGCGGCGCCGAGGCCCGAGCTCGCTCCCGTGACGACGACCGTGCGCATCAGACGTACCCGCCCGACTTCAGGCCCGCGTCGATCTCGAAGCGGTTGCGCAGCGGGTCGCGCCCCGCGGCGAGGTAGAGGGGGATCATCGCGAGGCCGTACCGGCGCCACTGGGCGCGGTGCGCGGCCTCGTGCTCGAGAACGCTCGGGCTCAGCGCGTCGCGCGTGAGGTAGACGGCGCCGAGCGTCGTGCCTCCGCGCCCGAAGGCCCAGCGGGGCAGGCCGGCGCACACGATGACGCCCCCGCGGCGCTCGACGCGGAACCCGCTGAGAACGGCCCCCCAGACGAGCGCGAGGGCGGAGACGAGAGCGTAGCCGGGGAGCGCCACGACGGGATGAAGGCCCAGGCGGCGCAGCCACCGCACGCGTCCGAGCGCACCGACGACGCGCGCGGCGCGACTCGGCGCCGTGCCGACGGAGCGGGCCCGGTCGACGGTCATGTGCCATTCCTAGCAGGTGCCCGTGACGCGGCGGGGAGGTCCTCCCGGTCGGGGCGTCAGCCGCGGCGTTGCGAGCGATCCGTCTCGAGCAGTCGCAGCCAGATCTCGCTCATCGTCGGGTATGACGGGACGGCGTGCTGCAGCCGCGCGACCGGCACCTCGCCGACGATCGCGATCGTCGCGCCGTGCACGAGCTCGGCGACGTCGTCGCCCACGGCCGTGAAGCCGATCACGACGTCCCTCGCGTCGTCGATGACGAGGCGCGCGCGGCCTCGGTACCCCTCGGCGTGCAGGCTCGCCCCCGCGACGTGCCCGAGCTCGTAGTCGGCGACCCGCGTGGCGATCCCGCGCTCGGCGGCACCCGCGGCGGTCAGCCCCACCGAGGCGACCTCGGGCGAGGTGAACGCGACCGACGGCACCGCGTCGTGATCGGCGGTCGCGACGTACGGCCCCCACGCGGCGTCGTCGACCTGCTCGCCGCGCGCGCGGGCGGCGATCACGTCGCCCGCGGCGCGCGCCTGGTACTTGCCCTGGTGCGTCAGGAGCGCGCGATGGTTCACGTCGCCGACCGCGTACAGCCAGTCGTGGCCCTCGACCCGGAGGGTGTCGTCGACGCGCAGCCACTCGCCGGCCGCGAGCCCGATCGTCTCGAGGCCGAGCCGGTCGGTGCGCGGGCGGCGGCCCGTCGCCACGAGCACCTCGTCGGCCTCGACGACGCCGACCGCGGCGCCCGCGACGTCGTAGTCGTCGACGCCCAGAAGGCCCGGGTGCTCGGCGGTCTCGCCGCCGACGAGCGCCGTGCCGGTCGCGGTGCAGGCCTCGGCGATGCCGCGCACGATGTCGGCGATGCGCTGCGGGTGCACCTTGCCGCACGCGATGTAGTCGGTCATGAACAGGGGCTTCGCGCCGACGACGACGATGTCGTCGACGACCATCGCGACGAGGTCCTGGCCGATGGTGTCGTGGATGTCGAGGGCCTGCGCGATCGCGACCTTCGTTCCGACGCCGTCCGTGCTCGTCGCGAGAAGGGGCTTGCGGTAGGCGGTGAGCGCGGAGGCGTCCCACAGGCCCGCGAATCCGCCGACGCCGCCGAGCACCTGGGGGCCGTGGGTCGCGCCGACGGCGGCCTTCATGAGCTCGACGGCGAGGTCGCCCGCGGCGGTGTCGACTCCGGCGGCGGCGTAGCTCGATGCGTTCCCAGTCACCTGTTCAGGCTACCGGCCGCGGCGCGCGCGGATGAGCACGTATGTCAGACTGGATCCGGCCCGATCGGGCCGTTCCACCACCCCCTTTGGGAGCTCGCTCGCGCATGTGCGGCATCGTCGGAGTCGTCTCGTCCAGCCCCGTCAACCAGCAGGTCTACGACGCGCTGTCGCTGCTGCAGCACCGCGGCCAGGATTCCACGGGCATCGCCACGGCCGAGGGCCGCGTGATGCACATCCAGAAGGCGAAGGGGCAGGTGCGCGAGGCGTACCGCACGCGCGACATGCGCTCGCTGCTCGGCACGATGGGCCTCGGTCACGTGCGCTACGCCACCCGCGGCTCGGCCTCGAGCGAGGAGGAGGCGCAGCCGTTCTACGTGAACGCGCCGTACGGCATCATCCTCGTCCACAACGGCAACCTCACGAACACGCGCGAGCTCACCCGCGAGCTGCACGAGATCGACCGCCGCCACCTCAACACGAACTCCGACACCGAGCTGCTCGTCAACGTTCTCGCGCACGAGCTGCAGCAGCAGGTCACGGGCGACGACCTCGACCCCGCCCAGCTCTTCGCGGCGATCACCCGTCTGCACGAGCGCGTCGAGGGCTCGTACGCGGCGATCGCCCTCATCGCCGGGCACGGCCTGCTCGCCTTCCGCGACCCGTTCGGCATCCGCCCGCTCGTGCTCGGCCGCCGCTCGACAGGGCTCGTCGGGGACGAGTGGGTCGTCGCGAGCGAGTCGCTCGTGCTCGAGCACGGCGGCTACGAGATCGTGCGCGACCTCGCCCCGGGCGAGGCCGTCTTCATCTCGATGGGCGGCGAGATGGTGTCGCAGCAGTGCGCCGCGAACCCGCGCCTGATCCCGTGCTCGTTCGAGTACGTCTACCTCGCGCGGCCCGACTCGATCATGAACGGCATCTCGGTCTACGAGGCCCGCCTGCGGCTCGGCGACCGGCTCGCCACGACCATCCAGCAGCACGCACCGGCAGGCGACATCGACGTCGTCATGCCCATCCCCGACTCGTCGCGCCCCGCGGCGATGCAGGTCGCGCAGAAGCTCGGCATCGAGTACCGCGAGGGGTTCTACAAGAACCGCTACGTCGGCCGGACCTTCATCATGCCGGGCCAGGCGGAGCGCAAGAAGAGCGTGAAGCAGAAGCTCAACGCGATGTCGTCCGAGTTCAAGGGCAAGAGCATCCTCATCGTCGACGACTCGATCGTTCGCGGCACGACCTCGAAGGAGATCGTCGAGATGGCGCGGCAGGCGGGCGCCGCGAAGGTCACGTTCACGTCGGCCGCCCCGCCGGTGCGCTACCCGCACGTGTACGGCATCAACATGCCGACGTCGCGCGAGCTCATCGCGCACGGACGGAAGATTCCGGAGATCGCGCAGGAGCTCGCCGCCGACGCCCTCATCTACCAGGAGGTCGCCGACATGGAGTCGGCCATCCTCGAGGGCAGCGACATCGAGGGCCTCGAGATGAGCTGCTTCACCGGCGACTACGTCACGGGCACGGTGACGCCCGAGTACCTCGCCTGGGTCGAGCGGAACCAGAACAGCTAGGCGGCTCGGGCCCTCGCCTCCGCTGTCGCCGGCGACGGATGCTCGGCGCGGGTTCCTCTACTGCTCGAGCTCGCCCTCGACGGGCGCCGGGTCGACCGTCTCGCGCTCGGCCTGCAGCGTGCGGGCGCGCTTGCGCGAGCGGCGGTCGAGGATGACGCCGAGGATCGCCCCGATCAGCACGCCGATCGTGATGCCGTAGATCGAGAAGTAGGCGACGAGCGTGGCGAAGCCGACGTTCTCGTCGGCGGGGAACAGCCCCGTGACGATGAGGGTGGCGAAGAAGCCGAGCACGGCGCCGACGGCGATGAACGCGGGGATCTTCGGTGCGCGGCGGACCGTGACCTGCTCGGGCTGGGCCTGGGGCTGCGCTTGCTGCGGGGCGGGCTGCGCGGCCGGGCGCTGCTGGGCGGGCTGCGCGGCCGGGCGCTGCGGGGCCGCGTCGCCGGCCGGAGTGCTGTCGCTCACCTTGCCATTGTCGCGCACGACGGTGAGCGTCGGCTCACCACACGACGGGCAGGAGCGCCGAGAGGTCGGAGCGCGCGCCCGACGCCTCGATGCGCCCCTCGGCGAGCGCGTCGCCCCACGCCGCGTCGCCCGTCGCGAGGGCGAGGAACGTCGAGGCGTCGAGCTCGACGACGTTCGGCGGAGTGCCGCGCGTATGCCGCGGACC
>JBKHYA010000056.1:0-8919 GCA_046565745.1 Actinomycetes bacterium | reverse complement strand
GCCGACGTGGTCGTGATCGAGAACTACTTCGACACCGACGAGCTCAGCCGGAAGCTCGAGATCGCGATCGGCTGACGCCGCTCAGCGCCCGGGGGCGCCGCCAGCGCCGGAGTCGCTCTCATCGGTCGGCTCGGCATCGTCGATGGCATCGACCTCCGCGTGCTCGCGATCGCGGCGGATGCGCAGCGCCAGGGCGATGACGAGCCCGATCGCGGCGATCGGCACGATCGCCCCGGTGTAGCCGAAGAGGGCGAGCCCGACGAGGGCGGCGACCGCGACGCCGACGACGGCGATGCGCTCCGGCCGCCGGGCGGGGCCCGTCGTCGGGAGGACGCTGATCGCGGCGACGCCCGCCGCGACGGCCGTGGTGAGGAAGATCGGCAGCGTCAGCGGCTGAGGGACGAGGGCGATCGGCGACGCGATCGCCTCGAGCACGACGACGGCGGGCCGGACGAGGAGGAGCGCGATCGCCAGCCGCAGCAGCCACGCGGGCTGCGCCGGGCGCCCGACGAGCGCGAGCGTCGCGAGCAGCAGCGGGATGAACCCGAGGAGCGCGATCGCGCTGCCCGCGAGGAGCACGCGCAGCGTCGTCACCTGGTCGGCCGGGTCGAGCACGCCCACGGCGAGGAGGAGCGTCGGCCCCCATCCGCCGATCGCGGTCATCGCGAGGGCGACGACGGCGAGCACGAGCCCGCGCCGCGCGGTCATCGTCGCGCCTCGTGCACGACGGGCCCGCCGCGGCCCGGGCCGCTGCGCCGCCCTCGGCGCCGCAGCGCGAGGAGCGTCGTGACGACCGCGGCGAAGGCGAGGAGCAGCCCGCCTGTGCTCACGATCACGAGCCACCACGCCGTCGCCGCGACGATCGCCACGTGCACGGCGCCTTCCGTCGTCGCTCCGAATCCGAGGCGCGCGAGCGCGCCGACGAGCAGAGCGACCGCGACCGACTGCGCGGCGACGGCCACGAGGAACACCGGCTCGAGCGGTGCGACGAGGAGCGCGAGGGACGCGATGCCGAGCATCCCGCCCCCGATCGCGAGCCAGGGGCGCAGGGGCGCGAGAACGCCCCGCAGCATCGCGAGCTGGACGGCGAGCGGGATCGCGGCGAGCGACGCGGCGGCGAAGCCCTGGCCGCCGCCCGCGTCGGTCTCCGAGGCGCTGCCGACCGCGATGCCGATGGCCCACGCGACGACGACCGTCCCGATCGCGGTGCAGCCGAGGGCGAGCACGAGTCGGAGGGAGTCGTGATCGAGCGCGGGGCCGCGCTCGCGGGCGCGGAGCTCGTCGCGCGGATCCTCGCCGGCGCCCCCGAGCGCGATCGCGCGCTCGCGGGCCTCGAGGGCGCGTGCTCGGCGCCGATAGCCGGCGCGATCCGCGATGCCGATGAGGACGGCACCCGCCACGATGAGCTCGGGAGTCGCGCCCGCCGCCATGAACGGGATCGCGAATCCGGCTCCGGCGATGCCCGACCAGACGTGCGCCGCCATCGCCTCGACGTGCGGGCGGATGAGCACGGTCGTCGACGCCGCTGCCGCCGCTGCCGCCGTGACGATGCCGACCGAGGCGACCGCGCCGACGATGCCGATGGGCCGGTCGGGGCCCGAGTTCAGCAGCCAGATGACCCCGACCGCGGCGAGGCCGGAGGCGACCGCCATGACGGCCGCGCTGATCGCGGGGACGCGCTCGAGGCGATCCTCTCCCCGGCGGGCGAGCAGCAGCACGAGCGCGCCCGCGGCGATGAGGATGCCGCTCGTGCGGAGGGCGCCGGCGAGCTCGGGGCGACCGAGCGCCGCCGCACCGAGCCCGAGCGCTGCCACCACGAGCGCGAGCACGAGCGCCCGGGCGACGCCGCGACCGAGCAGCGGCTCGTGCGCGAGCGGACGGAAGGGCGCGGTCGGCGCCGGCGGTGTCGGGCTCACCCCGTCAGTCAAGCACGCGCCGCCTAGACGATGAGCGCGCGCATGCCCTCCTCGAGCACGGCCACCTGGGCCGCGGCGGCCGCGCGCCGCTCGTCGACACCGCCCTCGGTGCTCGAGGCGTCGATGTACACCTTGACCTTCGGCTCGGTGCCGCTCGGGCGGACGATGACGCGGGCTCCGCCCTCCATCCAGAAGCGCAGGATGTCGGAGGCCGGGAAGACCCCGAAGCCGCGGATGAAGTCGTCGACCTGCGAGACGCGCACTCCGTTGATCGAGGCGGGCGGGGCATCCCGCAGCGCCGTCATGATCGCGGGGATGCGCGCGAGGTCGGTGACCCGGAGCGAGACCTGGGCGCTCGCGAACGCGCCGAAGCGCTCGTCGAACGCGCGCTGGTGGTCCTCGAGCGTGCGCCCCTCGGCCGCGAGCTCGCCGACGAGCGCGAGGAGGTCGACCGCGGCGGAGATGCCGTCCTTGTCGCGGACCTTCTCCGGGTCGACGAGGTAGCCGAGGGCCTCCTCGTAGCCGTAGGCGAGCCCGCCCACGCGCGAGACCCACTTGAAGCCCGTGAGCGTGTCGCTGTAGCTGAGCCCGTGGGCCTTCGCGACCTCCGACAGGGCGGGGGAGGACACGATCGATGCGGCGAGCTTCGCCATGCGGCCCTCGCGCTGCAGGCGCTCGGCGGCGCGCCAGCCGAGGAGCGCCCCGACCTCGTTGCCGCTCAGCCGGCGCCAGCCCTCGGCCGCGCCCGCTTCGGGGATCGCGACGGCGAGGCGGTCGGCGTCGGGGTCGTTGGCGATGATGAGCTGCGCGCCCGCGCGGGTCGCCGTCGCGTACGACAGGTCCATCGCGCCCGGCTCCTCCGGGTTCGGGAAGGCGACCGTCGGGAAGGCGCCGTCGGGCTCGATCTGCTCGGCGACGACCGTCGGCTCGGCGAACCCGGCCTCGCGGAAGACGCGCTGGGCGACCTCCCACCCGACGCCGTGCAGCGCCGTGTAGACGAACGGCACGGGCACGCGCGGGGCGGCGCCGTCGCCGTGCGGGGCGAGGGAGGCGGTCGCGGCGACGTAGGCGTCGACGACCTCCTCGCCGGAGACCTCGAACTCGCTCGAGCGCGGGAGCTGATCGATCGACGTCGTGGAGGCGACATCGACGATCGCCTCGTGGATCTCGGCGTCGACGGGCGAGACGATCTGCGAGCCGTGGTCGCGGCCGCCGAGGTACACCTTGTAGCCGTTGTCGCGCGGCGGGTTGTGGCTCGCCGTCACCATGACCCCGGCGCTCACGCCGAGGTGCCGCACCGCGAACGCGAGCACGGGCGTCGGCAGCATGCGCGGCAGGAGGATCGCCCGCACGCCCGCGCCCGCCATGATCTCGGCGGTGTCGCGCGCGAAGACGTCGGAGTTCACGCGGCCGTCGTACCCGATGACGATGCTCGGGTGGCTCTCGCGACCGAGCAGGAAGCGCGCGAGCCCCCCGGCGGCCTGCGTCACGAGCACGCGGTTCATGCGGTTCGAGCCCGCGCCGAGCTCGCCGCGCAGCCCGGCCGTCCCGAACGCGAGCCGCGAATCGAAGCGATCGTGCAGGGCGGCGACGGCCGCGGCGTCGCCGGCCTCGGCATCCTCGATGATGGTCTCGAGCTCGGCCCGCGTGACGGGGTCCGGATCCTGGTCGCGCCAGGCCTTGGCGGCGTCGAGGGTCGTCATGGGGTCTCCGATCTACAGGGCCGCGACGATGCGGGCGAGGAGCGCGCTGATGACCGACTCGGCGTCCTTGCCGGCCTGGATCACCTCGGCGTGGCTGAGCGGCTCGGGGCTGATGCCCGCGGCGAGATTCGTGATGAGCGACATGCCGAGGATCTCCATCCCCGCCTGACGGGCCGCGATCGCCTCGAGCGCCGTCGACATGCCGACGATGTGGCCGCCCATGGCCTTCGCCATCTGCACCTCGGCCGGCGTCTCGTAGTGCGGGCCGCGGAACTGCACGTACACGCCCTCGTCGAGACCCGGGTCGATCTCGCGGGCGAGGCCGCGCAGGCGCGCGCTGTAGAGGTCGGTGAGGTCGATGAAGGTCGCGCCCTCGAGCGGCGAGTCGGCCGTGAGGTTCAGGTGGTCGCTGATGAGGACGGGCGTGCCGGGCGTCCAGTGCTCCTTGATGCCGCCGGCGCCGTTCGTGAGGATCATCGTCTGCGCGCCCGCCGCGGCCGCCGTGCGCACCGAGTGCACGACGCGACGCACGCCGTGGCCCTCGTAGTAATGGGTGCGCGCACCGATGACGAGCGCCCGCTTGCCGCTCGGGGTGAGGATGCTGCGGAGCGTGCCGACGTGACCGGTGAGCGCGGGCTTCGAGAAGCCGATGATGTCGGTCGCGGGGATCTCGGCCGTCGTCTCGCCGATCAGGTCGGCGGCCTTCGCCCAGCCCGAGCCGAGCGTCAGCGCGATGTCGTGACTCGCCACCCCAGTCTTCTCGGCGATCTGCGCGGCGGCCTCGGCGGCGATCGCGAAGGGGTCGGCGTTCGGGTCGTCGAGCGGGTGCGGTGCGTCTTCGGACATGACGAACATCGTAGTGACGCGGCCCGATGCGCGACCGCGCACGGTCGTGCGCATGCGCGCTCGGGCGGGGCGGGCATCCGTTGGGGGGTTCGCGGGGGGAGTGGAAGACTGGAGGGCGTGTCGACAACATTCGAACGGACCCAGCGCATCGTCATCATCGGCGGCGGACCCGGCGGCTACGAGGCCGCCCTCGCCGGCCGCCAGCTCGGCGCGGAGGTGACCCTCATCGAGCGCTCGGGCGTCGGAGGGTCGGCGGTGCTCACCGACGTCGTGCCCTCGAAGACGCTCATCGCGACGGCCGAGGCGGCCGAGGCGATCATGGAGGCAGGCGAGGTCGGCGTGCAGTTCTTCGCCCGCGGCGAGCGCGGCCGGGCGGTCAAGCCCGAGATCGCCGTCAACCTCACCGCCGTCAACCAGCGGCTGCTGCGCCTCGCCGCCCAGCAGTCGCAGGACATGCACGAGCAGCTCGAGCGCGCGGGCGTGCGAATCCTCAACGGTGACGCCCGTCTCGACGGGCCCGCCCGCGTCGTCGTCTCGACCGGCAGCGGGCGCAAGCGCGTCGACTTCGACGAGTGCGAGGCCGACACGATCATCGTCGCCGTGGGTGCGTCGCCGCGCGAGCTGCCGACGGCGAAGCCCGACGGCGAGCGCATCCTCACCTGGAAGCAGCTCTACGGGCTCGAGGACGTCCCCGAGCACCTCATCGTCGTCGGCTCGGGCGTCACGGGCGCCGAGTTCGCCTCGGCGTATCGCTCGCTGGGCGCGCGCGTCACGCTCGTCTCCTCCCGCGACCAGGTGCTCCCGGGCGAGGATGCCGATGCCGCGGCCCTCATCGAGAAGGTGTTCCTCCGCTCCGGCATGGAGCTGCTCTCGAAGGCGCGCGCCGAGAGCGTCGAGAACACGGGCGCGGGCGTGAAGGTGACCCTCGCCGACGGTCGCGTCGTCGAGGGCTCGCACTGCCTCATGGCGGTCGGCGCCGTGCCGAACACGGCCGGTCTCGGGCTCGAGGAGGCGGGGGTGCAGCTCTCGGAGAGCGGGCACATCCGCGTCAACCGGGTCGCGCGCACGTCGATCCCGTCGATCTACGCCGTCGGCGACTGCAGCGACTTCCTGCCGCTCGCCTCCGTCGCGTCGATGCAGGGCCGTACCGCGGTCTATCACGCGATGGGCGACGCGGTCGACCCGGTCGAGCGTCGGAACGTGACATCCAACATCTTCACGCACCCCGAGATCGCGACCGTCGGGTTCTCGCAGAAGGACGTCGAGGACGGCGTCGCGCGCGGCACCGTCTTCAAGCTGCCGCTCGCCGCGAACCCGCGGGCCAAGATGCAGGGCATCAAGGAGGGCTTCATCAAGCTCTTCGCCTCGCGCACCTCCGGCACCGTGATCGGGGGAGTCGTCGTGGCGCCGCGCGCCTCCGAGCTCATCCTGCCGATCGCGCTCGCGGTCGAGCACCGCCTGACGGTCGACCAGCTCGCGTCGGCGATGAGCGTCTACCCCTCGCTCTCGGGCGGCATCACGGATGCGGCGCGGGCGATGCACGTCATCCGCGAGTAGCGCGGGGCTGCGGGGTCGCGGCCCGCGCGCCGCGGTTGCGCCCGAAAGTCACACTCGAGCCCGGAAGTTCCAGCGCAATCGCAACTTTCGGGCTCAACGGCGCGAGGCGGGAGCGGGACGCGACTCCTCCAGAGCCGCGAGCACTGTTCCTACGTCCCCGGCGGCGATCCGGCCGAGCCGGTGAGGGTTGTGCGCGCGCCACACTCGGCACATGTCCCTGCCCGAGGAACTGCGTCAGTCGCTCACCCTGATCAGCGAGATCGTCGACCGAGGTGAACGCGCGGCGACGTATCGCGCGCTGACGTCCGGCTCATTGCGCCGGCTGCACCCGGGCGTTCACACTCCCTCGGCCCGACTTCATGGGCTCGGTCGCGACGAGCTGCATCTGCTGCGTGTGCTGGCGGTGAGATCGAGACTGCACCGACTCGACGTGCTGTCTCACTGGTCGGCCGCGGCGCTGTGGGGCCTGCCGTCGGTCGACCCGTGGCCGGACGCGGTGCACTCGACGGTGCCGGCGTCGAGCATGCTGGCGACCACCCGCAGCCTTCGACGACATCGGGCTCGTCGCGGCCCCGGAGAGGTGTGCGAGCGGCTCGATCTCCCGGTGACATCGCTCGCCAGGACGATCGTCGACATCGCCACGACGAGTCCGTTCCCAGCGGCTGTCGCGGCGGCCGACGCCGCGCTCTTCTCTGTCGCGCACAGCGCGCACCCCGGGCAGACGCTGGAATCGTTCGGGGCGGAGCTGAACGGCGAACTGGCCGACCTCGGTGCCGGGCCTGGGAGTGCGAGGGCGCGACGGGTGATCGATTTCGCCGACGAGCGCGCCGACCGGCCCGGCGAGTCGCTCAGCCGGGTCCTGATCCGCTCGCTGGGTGCGCCGGCTCCCGAGCTGCAGTTCGAGGTCGTCGGCGTCTCGGGTCGGACCTGGCACACCGATTTCGGATGGCCGGAGTTCGGTGCGGTCGCCGAGTTCGACGGGCGCGCGAAGTACACGGACGCGCGATATCTCGCGGGCAGGTCGCCGGCCGAGGTCGTCTACGACGAGAAGCTCCGCGAGGACGACATCCGTCCGCGCGTTCGCGCATTCGGGCGATGGGATTGGCGGACGGCGAGGTCGCAAGATCGAATGCGTGCCGCGATCACACGGCTCGGCGTGCCGTGTGCTCGCGATTGAGTCGAGATGTTGCGATCAGGGCCGAAAGTTTGAGGGCACATGCAACTTTCGCGCCCAACCGGCGGGTCGGGCGCGCCTGCGGGGCGCGCCGCCGAGCCGGGCGCGGCCGCGCGCGGGCGCGCCGCGCGGGGCTAGTCGGCGATCGTGAGCAGCACGTGGCCGGCCGCGACCGTCTCGCCGACGGTCGCGTTGACGCCGGAGACCGTGCCGTCCTTGTGCGCGGTCATCGGCTGCTCCATCTTCATGGCCTCGAGGACGGCGACGAGGTCGCCCGCGACGACCGAGTCGCCCTCCGCGACGGCGAGCTTCACGACCGTGGCCTGCATGGGGCTCTTGACCGCATCGCCCGAGGCGCCGATCGCGACCGCCGAGCCTCCCCGACGGCGCGGGGCGACGGCGAGCGAGGCGGCGGGGCGGGATGCTCCGCTCGGCATGAGCGACTCCGGAAGCGACACCTCCAGGCGCTTGCCCCCGACCTCGACCACGACGGTGTGCCGGGCGACGGGCGCCGACACCTCGTCGGTGAGGGTGCCGCTCCAGGGCTCGAGCTGGTTGTCGAACTCGGTCTCGATCCAGCGCGTGAAGACCGTGAACGGAGCGCCGTCGGCGGGCGCGAACGCGGGGTCGTCGACGATGGCGCGGTGGAACGGGAGCACGGTGGGAAGGCCGGTCACCTCGAATTCGGCGAGGGCGCGGCGCGAGCGCTCGAGGGCATCCTCGCGCGTCTTGCCCGTGACGATGAGCTTCGCCAGGAGGGAGTCGAAGGCGCCCGAGATGACATCGCCGGTCGTGACGCCCGAGTCGACGCGCACGCCGGGGCCGCCGGGGAAGCGCAGCGTGTGCACGGGGCCGGGCATGGGCATGAAATTGAGGCCCGGGTCCTCGCCGTTGATGCGGAACTCGATCGAGTGGCCGTGGGCGACGGGGTCGTCGTAGCCGATCTCCTGGCCCTCGGCGATGCGGAACTGCTCGCGCACGAGGTCGATGCCGGTGACCTCCTCCGAGACGGGGTGCTCGACCTGCAGGCGCGTGTTGACCTCGAGGAACGAGACGGTGCCGTCGGCACCGATGAGGAACTCGCACGTGCCCGCGCCGACGTAGCCGACCTCGCGGAGGATCGCCTTCGACGACTCGTAGAGCAGCGAAGTCTGCGCGTCGGTCAGGAACGGCGCCGGGGCCTCCTCGACGAGCTTCTGGTGCCGGCGCTGCAGCGAGCAGTCGCGCGTCGAGATGACGACGACGTTCCCGTGCGCGTCGGCGAGGCACTGCGTCTCGACGTGGCGCGGCTTGTCGAGGTACTTCTCGACGAAGCACTCGCCGCGGCCGAAGGCGGCGATCGCCTCGCGCGTGGCGGAGTCGAAGAGCTCGGGCACCTCCTCGCGCGTGCGGGCGACCTTGAGGCCGCGGCCGCCGCCGCCGAACGCGGCCTTGATCGCGACGGGCAGGCCGTGGACGTCGACGAAGTCGAGCACCTCCGCGGCGCCCGAGACGGGGTTGAGGGTGCCGGGGGCGAGCGGGGCGCCGACCTTCTCGGCGATGTGGCGAGCCTTGACCTTGTCGCCGAGGGCGTCGATCGCCTCGGGGGAGGGGCCGATCCAGATGAGGCCCGCCTCGATGACGGCGCGCGCGAACTCGGAGTTCTCGGCCAGGAAGCCGTAGCCCGGGTGCACGGCCCCGGCGCCGGTGCGCCTGACCACGTCCAGGATCTTCTCGACGTCGA
>JBKHYA010000055.1:0-9075 GCA_046565745.1 Actinomycetes bacterium | reverse complement strand
AGCTGGGCGGAGCGGATCGCCGCGACGTAGCCGCCGGGACCCGAGCCGATGACGATGAGGTCGTACTCCTCCTCGGTCGGCGCACTCGTCGATGCCGTGGTGGTGAGGGGGCGGGGCGGCTGGGTCATGGTGCAGCTCCTATCGGCCGACGAAGCGGGGGGTCTCGCGACGGAGGAAGGCCTCCATGCCGATGCGGGCATCCTCGGTCTGCATCAGGCGCACGAGCTCGCCCTGCAGGCGGCTGGCGGCGGCGACGGGGCCCTCGGCGACGGCGAGGCGGGCATTCTCGAGCGTCGCCTGGACGGCGAGCGGCGCCTGGACGGAGATGCGGTGCGCGAGCTCGACGGCCCGAGCGAGCTGCTCGCCCGGCTCGACGATCTCGGAGACGATGCCCATGCGCGCGGCGTCGACGGCGTCGAAGCGGTCGCCCGTGAGCATCCAGCGCATCGCGTTGCTCCAGCCGGCGACGGCGGGGAAGCGCAGGGTCGCGCCGCCGAACGGGAGGATCGCGCGCGCGACCTCGAGCTGCGAGAACGAGGTGTCGCTCGCGGCGACGACGACGTCACTCGCGAGGGCGAGCTCGATACCGAGGGTGAGGCACGTGCCCTGCACCGCGAGGACGACGGGCTTGCGGACGCGCGGACCCTGCACGCCCCACGGGTCGAGGCCGCCCTCGGGCACCATGGCGAGGCCCTCAGGGCCCACGCGCGGGGCGATGTCGCCGAGGTCGAGCCCGCCGGTGAAGTGGTCGCCGTGGGCGAAGACGACGCCGACGCGGGCCTCCTCGTCGCGATCGAGCTCGCCGTACGCGAGCGCGAGCTGCTGGAGCATCGCGAGGTCGGCGGCGTTGCGCTTGTCGACGCGGTCGAGGCCGATGAGGAGGAGGTGGCCGTCGCGCTCGATCGTGACGCGGCGCGGCGCGTCGGTCGTGCTGTCGGCGGAGGGTGCGGGGGAGTCGGACATGCGCGCCACTCTAGCCATCGGCGCCGGGCTCGCGACGGGTCGCTCGACAGCGTCCGTCGCTTGCATCAGGCAGCCGGCGGAGCGTCCGTCCGGGGAGCGGGTGCCGCATCGGCGGCGGGGGCCGGCCTCGTGAGCGCCGAGATCACGCGCAGGATGCTCGGCAGGTCGTCGCCCGCATCCTTCGCGCTCGCGGGGGCGAACTCGGTGACGCCCGCTCCCGAGAGCGGGAGAGCGGCGCGCGCCGCCCCGATCGCGGCGACGAGCTCGGAGACGGTCGTGCCGAACGGCGTCGGGAACCCGACTCCGCCGAACTCCGCCGGATCGATGACGTCGAGGTCGACGTGGATGTAGAGCTCGGTGGCCCCCTCGGCCGCGCGCTCGGCGACCGCGGCGCCGACATCGCCGATCGCGACGTGCGCGATCCCGAGCGACTCGGCCGCGTGCTCCTCGGCGGGGTCGAGGTCGCGCGCGCCGACGAGGAGGACGTCGGCGGGTGCGACGAGCCCGTGGTCGATGATCGAGCGCAGCACCATGCCGTGGAAGGCGCCGGACGGGGAGCTCGTGGGCGTGTTGAGGTCGGCATGAGCGTCGGCCCAGACGAGGACGGTGCGACCCGCTCGCGCGACGTGCTCGACCGCCGCGAGCTCGACCCCGCAGTCGCCGCCGATCGTGATCGCCGTCCCGTCGATCGCGGCGAGCGCGGCCGTCTGCCGCTCGCGCACGATCCTCAGTGAGCTCCAGCGATTGATGCCCGTCTGCTCGGCGTCACCGGCCTCGAGCGGCACCTCGATGACCGTCGTCGCGCTCGCGGGCAGGTCGCCGCGGATCGCCTCCGCCCCGTCGACGAGGCGCATCGCGCGCTCGGCGCCCGAGCCCTGCCACTGGGGGACGACCACGAAATGCGCTGCCATGGGGTCAGTCTGTCACTCGAGCCGGACGGAAGGGGAGGGCCGCAAGACCCGAGAGCGCGGCCTCGAGGGGGCCGCGCCGCCCGAACGCCTCGCACGCGAGACCGATGGCGACCCCCGCGACCGAGAGCACGATGAGGATGCCCCATCCCACGACGCCCTCGAAGCGACCCGCGCCGCCGAGCGGCGAGAGCGCAGCGATCACGAGCACGTGGCCGACGTAGACGGTGAGCGCGACGCGGCCGAGGGCGCGCAGCGGCTCGAGGACGAGCCGGAGCGCCGTCGCGCCCCGGCCCGCCCCGCGCTCGATGCGCGCCGGACCCACGGGGTCGAGCGCGATCAGCAGGAGTCCGAGCACGGCCGCCGCGAGTCCGCCCGAGCCGAGCAGCTCGGCGATCGTGCCGGAGTGCGCCTCGGCGGTGACGTCGCCGAGGCCGAGGCCGGGGCCCGCGCCGGTCGGGATCCGTGGGAGGAGCGCCCCCGCGCCGTAGCCCGCGACGCTCGCGGTCGCCCCGCCGAGCACGAGCGCGAGACGGACGCGCCGCCGTGCGAGCCCGGAGCGCGCGGCGAGGAGACCGACGGCGAGGACCGGCACCCACAGCAGGGCGGGGTACCACCCCGTGAGCAGGTAGTCGACGACCGTCGCGGCCGGCTCGTGCTCGGGAGCTCCCGCGCGCACGACCGCGTCCCGCAGCGCGGGTGCGACGGCGAGCACCGCAGCCGCGACGAGCGCGAGCCCCCAGCGCGGCAGGAACAGCAGCGGGACCATGAGCAGGAACATCACGCCGTAGTAATCGAGGATGACCGCGATGCCGTGCGGCAGGAGCCACAGGAGGATGCCCGCGGCCAGGAGCGCCAGGGCGCGGATGACGAGGCGCAGCCGCGGCTCGGAGCGAGCGCCGGCGGGAGGCGGAGCATCCTGGCCCGTCATGAGGCCCAGCGCGACGCCCGCGACGAGCGCGAACAGCAGGGAGGGGCGGCCGTCGACGACGAGCTCCTCGGCGCCGAGCCCGCCCGGGCGGGGAACCGTGTGGGCCGCGATCATACCGAGCACCGCGAGACCGCGCGCGGCGTCGACCCCCGCCCAGCGCGGACGGGGGTCGATGGCGGTGCGGTCGATGGCGGTGCGGTCGGCGGCAGTCAGCGTCGTCAGCCCTCGATCGCCGAGGTCGAGCCGGACGAGCCGAGCTTGAGGGCGGCCAGGCGCGCCTCGATCTCGGCGGACTCGCTCGCGTCGTCGAGGCTCTCGAACTGCGCGTCGAGGCTCGAGGCGGCGAGCTCCTGCTGGCCCATGACGCGGGCCTCCTCGCGGCGGACCTTCTCCTCGAAGCGGCCGAGCTCGCTCGTCGGGTCGAGGATGTCGATGCTCTTCACGGCGTCGAGAACCTGCGACTGCGCGTCGGCGATCTTCGACCGCGCCACGAGCTCGTCGCGCTTGGACGCGAGCTCGCCGAGCTTGCCGCGCATCTGCTCGAGGCCCGTCTTGAGCTTCGCGACGATCTCGGTCTGCGCGGCGATCGTCGGCTCGACCCCCTTCGCCTCGTTCTCGGCGGCGAGCTGGCGGCCGAGGGCGACCTTCGCGAGGGTGTCGAACCGGTCGGCATCGGCGGTGTTCCCGCTCGTGCGCAGCTCGTCGGCCTTCGCGCTCGCGGCCGCGGCCTTGCGGCCCCAGTCCTGCGCGGCGGCGACGTCCTCCGCGTGGTCCTGCTCGAGCAGGCGCAGGTTGCCGATCGTCTGCGCGATCGCGGCCTCGGCCTCCTGGATGCTCGAGGAGTAGTCGCGCACCATCTGGTCGAGCATCGTCTGCGGGTCCTCCGCCGCATCGAGGAGGGCGTTGATGTTCGCCCGGGCGAGCTGGGCGATGCGGCCGAAGATCGATTGCTTCGTCATTCTCGTGCTGCCTTTCTGTCGGGGATGCCCGTGATCGAGCGATCGGGGCCGTGTGCGTCGTGAGGGGTGCTGCTCAGAATCGTCCGCCCCCGCTGCGCCGCCCGCTCGAGCGCGAGCCGCCGCTGAAGCCGCCGCCGCCGGAGCGCCGTGAGGAGCCGAACGTAGGGGAGCCGCCGCCGAAGCCGCCGGGGAAGCCTCCGCCGCCGAAGCCGCCTCCGCCGAAACCACCTCGGGAGCCGCCGCCGCTCAGCAGGCCGCCGATGAGCCCGCCGATGATGGCCTCGCCGAGCCCGCCGCCCGACCGTCCGCCGCCGAGGAGGCCGCCGGGGAAGCCCGGGAGCCCGACCGGTGCGCCGCCGCTCATGGTGGATGACACGTCGGCCTCGGCCTGACGGAGGGCCTGGCCGGCGAGCTCGGCGGCGCTCTGCGCCGCCTGAACGGCCTGCTCGGGCTGGTCGACGGGGGCGCGCAGAGCCGCGTCGAGCTGAGCCTGCGCCTCCGCGAGGGCGGAGCGCGCGGTCGCGCCGACGCCGCCGCGGTGGGCGGCGATGTACTCGGCGGTGCTCAGGATGCGACTGCGGGCGGCGGCGAGGCTGCGATCGAGCGCGGCGGCCGCGGCCTGTCGGCGCTCACCCACCGCTCGCGCGGTGGCGAGCGCCTCGTCGAGACGTCGGTCGGCGAGGACGAGGGCCTGGAGGGCGTCGACGGGGTCGGCCTCTCCTCCTTCGCTCGCCCGGAGGGCGCCCTCCGCGCTCGCGGCGGCCGCGCTCACGGTCGCCTCGGCGGGGAGAGCCGCCGCTGCCTGCAGGCCCGAGCGGAGGTCGGCGCGCTGTGCGACGAGACTCGACCGCGCCTCGGCGAGCTCGGCGGCGAGCCGGTCGACGGCGTCGAGCGAGCCTCGGAGCTGGGAGGCCGCGAGCTGGCCCGAGCGCACGGCCACGGCCGCCTCTCCCGTCGCGCCCGCGGTCGACTTCGCCTCGGCGTCGAGGATCTCCTCGCGAACGAGGGCGAGGAGTCGAGCGGCCTGCGCCGGGGTGTCGGCGATCGCCGCGATCGCGTCCGGGGCGTACTCGGCCCGCAGCCGATCGAGGGTCGCCGCGGCGGCTGTCGCTCGGGCCTCGAGGTCGACCTCGGCCGACCGGAGGGCGCCGAGAGCGTCGGGCAGCGACTGCTCGACGTCGCGGAGCGCGTCGAACGCCTCCTCCTGCTCCTCGAGCAGGTCATCCGCTTCGTCGAGGAGAGCGCCGATGCGCTCGAGCGTCGCGCGGCGAGCGGGCTCGGGGTCGGGCTGGGCGTCGTCGAGGGAGCGCCGCAGGCGGAAGGCCTCCGCGACGCGCTCGCGAGCGCCGTCGAGCGCGGTGCGGAACCCGGCGACCGTCTCTCCGCCGAACTGCGCCTCGGCGAACCCCAGCTCCTGCTCGCTCGTGGTGAGCGCATCGTCGAGCTGCACGAGTCGTCGAGCCACGGTGCGATCGAGCTCCTCGACGCTCGGGGCGGGCGGGCCCGCGACTACCTGGCCGGGGCCTCCGCCTGCCGCACCGCGGGAGCGGCGTCGAGCGCGCATGACGATCCACACGAGAAGCGCGATGACGGCGAGCCCCGCGATGATCGCGACGAGCGGGATGCCGCCGCCTCCGGCATCCCCGCCCTCGTCGTCGCCGCCCGGTGGGCTCTCGCCGCTCGAGCCGCCCGCGCCGCTCACGGCGAGCGCGTCGGCGTACGCGACGATCGCGTCGGCGAAGCGGTCGTCGCGCAGCGCGGGCACGAGGCGGTCGACCTCGGCGCGCTCGGCGACCGCGCCGTCGACCGGCCAGTCCGGGCCGTACGAGAAGGCGTACGCGCGCTCGTCGACCGAGATCGCCAGGAGGGTGTCGCGGTCGCCGAGGGAGGAGAGCACGGCCGACTGCTCGGCCCAGTCGAAGCTGTCGGCGGCGCCTTCGAAACGGTCGGTCACGACGACGAAGAGGCCGGCTCCGGTCTCGTCGAAGAGCTCGTCGAGCGCGCGCTCGACGCGAGCGGTCTCACCGCCGAGGGCCCCCGCGGAGTCGAGGACGTAGGCGCCGTCGAGATCGAGAGGCTCGGATGCCGCGGCCGGGTGCGCGAGAGCGACCGACAGGGCGGTTCCCGCGATCGCGCTCACCACCAGTGCCGTGAGCGGCGACCGCCTGCGCAACCCGTCGACCACGCCCATGAATGCCCTCCGACTCGCCGTCACCGCCCCGGTCGCCCGCGGCACCGATGGTGCCGGCGAGTCTAGCGATGCTCGACGACGGCGCGTCGAGATCTCTCAGCGGGCTCGCTCAGTCGGCCAGGCGGCGGCGCAGCAGCTCGAGCTGACGGTCGAGCTCCGCCGGCATCCGGTCGCCGAAGGTCCCGAAGAACTCCTCGATGTCGTCGGCCTCGGCGCGCAGGGCCTGCTTGTCCTGGGCGAAGAGCTCGCTCAGGCGGTCCTCCGCGATGTCCAGGCCCTCGAGGTTGAGCCCGTCGGCGGTCGGGATCGACCCGAGGGGCGAGTCCTCGGCGCCCGCGGTCCCCTCGAGGCGCTCGACCATCCACTGCAGCACGCGGGCGTTGTCGCCGAAGCCCGGCCACAGGAACGAGCCGTCGGCGCCCTTGCGGAACCAGTTGACCTGGAACACGCGCGGCACGCGGGCGGAGCGGCGCAGGCGACGACCGAAGTCGAGCCAGTGGGCGAAGTAGTCGCCCATGTTGTAGCCGCAGAACGGCAGCATCGCGAACGGGTCGCGACGTAGCTCGCCCACAGTGCCTTCGGCGGCCGCCGTCTGCTCCGATGCGATCGTGGCGCCCAGGAAAACGCCGTGATCCCAATCGCGCGCCTCTACCACCAAGGGCACGTTCGTCGCTCGGCGGCCGCCGAAGATGATGGCGTCGATGACGACGCCCTCCGGGTCCTCCCACGTGCTCGCGATGGACGGGCACTGACGGGCGGACACGGTGAAGCGAGAGTTCGGGTGGGCGGCCGGGACGCCGGAATCGGGCGTCCACGCGTTGCCGCGCCAGTCCGTGAGGTGCGCGGGCGGGGTGGAGGTCATGCCCTCCCACCACACGTCGCCGTCCTCGGTCTTGGCGACGTTCGTGAAGACGGTGTTGCCCCAGAGGGTGTCCATCGCCGTCGGATTGGTCTTCGCGCTCGTGCCCGGGGCGACGCCGAAGAAGCCCGCCTCCGGGTTGATCGCGCGCAGGCGGCCGTCGGCGCCGATGCGCAGCCAGGCGATGTCGTCGCCGATCGTCTCGATCGTCCAGCCCAGGATGCTCGGCGCGAGCATCGCGAGGTTGGTCTTGCCGCACGCGCTCGGGAACGCGGCTGCGAGGTGGTACGCCTTGCCCGAGGGCGCGGTGACCTTGATGAGCAGCATGTGCTCGGCGAGCCAGCCCTCGTCGCGCGCCTGGACGGAGGCGATGCGGAGCGCGAAGGCCTTCTTGGCGAGGATGGCGTTGCCGCCGTAGGCGGAGCCGTAGGAGAAGATCTCGCGCGTCTCGGGGAAGTGCACGATGTACTTGGTGTCGTTGCAGGGCCAGGCGACGTCCTTCTCGCCCGGCGAGAGGGGCGCCCCGACGCTGTGGATCGCGGGGACCCACTCGGCGCCCGCGGCGATCTGGTCGAGAGCGGCGGTGCCCATGCGGGTCATCGTGCCGGTGCTCACCACGACGTAGGGCGAGTCCGTGACCTGCACGCCGAGCTTCGCCAGGGGCGAGCCGATGGGGCCCATCGAGAACGGCATGACGTACATCGTGCGCCCCCGCATCGAGCCGCGCAGGAGGTCGGTGAGCTCGGCGCGCATGCGCTCGGGGTCGGCCCAGTTGTTGGTCGGGCCGGCGTCGATCTGCTCGGCCGAGCAGATGAACGTGCGCGACTCGAGGCGGGCGACATCGGCCTCGTGCGAGCGCGCGAGGAAGGAGTAGGGGCGCAGCTCGGGGTTCAGCTGCTCGAGGGTGCCGTTCGCGACGAGGAGCTGCAGGAGCTCGTGGCGCTCGCGCGTCGACCCGTCGCACCAGTGGATGTCGGCGGGCTGCATGAGCTCAGCGAGCTCGGCGACCCAGGCGACGACATCGGCGGGGCGCTGCGCGCTCGAGCCGGCGGGGGATGCGGGAGCCGCCTCGAGGGGGGAATCGGTGCGCGGGTGGTCGAGCAGCGTCATGTTCGTCTCTCCGTCCTGGGAAGGAATCCCTGTTACGCCAATGATGTCCCCCCAGAAGACGGGGTTATCCGCGGTCACGGCTTAAAGAACGGCGGTTCTTTCGGTATTGTCAAGGCATGAGCGACCTCGTCACCCTCGGCCAGCGCATCCGCCACTTCCGGTCGGCCGCCGGACTCACTCTCGATCAGCTCGGGGAGCGCGTGGGCGTGGCCGGCAGCCAGCTCTCGCTCATGGAGAACGGGCGCCGCGAGCCGCGCATCACCCTCCTCACGGCGATCGCCGAGGCGCTCGGCGTCGCGCTCGCCGATCTGCTGGAGGAGACGCCGCCCTCGCACCGCGCCGCGCTCGAGATCGAGCTCGAGCGCGCCCAGCGGTCGACCCTCTACGCCTCGCTCGGGCTTCCCGCGGTGCGGGCCTCCCGCTCGATGGGCGACGAGGTGCTCGAGGCGCTCGTGGGCCTCCATCGCGAGCTCGTCGAGCGCGAGCGGCAGACGATCGCGACGCCGGAGGAGGCGCGCCGCGCCAACACCGAGCTTCGCCACCGCATGCGCACGCTCGACAACTACCTGCCCGACATCGAGGAGCTCGCCGAGCGCACCGTGCGCGAGACGGGCCACACGACGGGCGCCCTCACGCACCGCGAGGTCGGCCTCATGGCCAAGAAGCTCGGGTTCGAGCTCGTCCACGTCGGCGACCTCCCGCACTCGGCCCGCTCGGTCATCGACCTGGAGAACGGGCGCATCTACCTCCCGCCGGCGTCGATCCCGGGCGGGCACGGCCTGCGGTCGATGGCGCTGCAGGCGATCGCGCACCGGCTGCTCGGCCACGAGGTGCCGCGCACCTACGCCGAGTTCCTGCGCCAGCGGCTCGAGATCAACTACTTCGCCGCCGCGTGCCTCATGCCGCGCGAGCAGTCCGTGGCCTTCCTCTCGCAGGCCAAGGCCGATCGCAACATCGCGGTCGAGGACTTCCGCGACGCGTTCGGCGTCACCCACGAGGCGGCGGCGCTGCGCCTGACGAACCTCGCGACCTCGCACCTCGACCTCACGCTGCACTTCCTGCGCGTGGGCGACGACGGCGCTGTGTACAAGGCGTACGAGAACGACGGCCTCCGCCTGCCCGTCGACGTCTCCGGCTCGGTCGAGGGCCAGCTC
>JBKHYA010000054.1:0-9465 GCA_046565745.1 Actinomycetes bacterium | reverse complement strand
GGATCCTCGTCGCGCGGAGCACCGGGCGGCACCGCGACGACGGCCGCGCGGTGGACGCGACGCTCCTCATCCGCGACCACACCGAGCTGCACGACGCGGTGCGCCAGATGGAGGGCGCGCAGTCGCTCACGGACGGCCTGCGTGCGCAGGCGCACGAGTTCCAGAACACCATGCACGTCGTCGGCGGGCTCCTTGAGCTCGGGCTGCCGCAGGACGCCCTCGCGGTCGTCCGACGCGAGGGGCGGGGCGGCTCGCTCGGCACCGACGCCGCCGACGCCCTCCAGGACGAGCCCGAGCTGGCGGCCCTGCTCATGGTCAAGCGCATCCAGGCGCGCGAGCGCGGGATGTCGCTCGAGGTCGAGGTCGCCCCGCGTCCGGAGGGCGGCGACGGGCTGCGCACGGGCCTCATCGGGGAGGGCGACCTCGTCACGATCGTCGGGAACCTCGTCGACAACGCGATGGAGGTCGGTGGCGTCGGCACGCGCATCGTGCTCCTCATCGCGTGGACGGACGATCGCGTGACGATCACCGTGGAGGACGACGGGCCCGGCGTGCCGCTCGCGCTGCGCGAGCGCGTGTTCGATGTGGGGGTCAGCACGAAGGATGCGCCGGGGACCGCGGACGGGCAGTCCCCCCAGCGCGGCATCGGCCTCGCGCTCGTCCGCCGCATCGCCGAGCGCCACCGCGGCTCCGCCATCGTGGACGACTCCCCCGGCCTCGGCGGCGCGCGCTTCGTGATCGACCTGCCCGCTGTGCGCCCCGCGCACGAGGAGGCGACGCGATGACCGCGGTGCCGAGCGTCGTGATCGTCGACGACGACGAGGCGGTCGCGACCCTGCACGAGCGCTTCGTCATCGCGCACGGGCGGTTCCAGGTCGCCGCGGTCGCCCACACGGGCCCGACCGCGCTCGAGGAGATCCGGCGCATCCGCCCGGATCTGGTGCTCCTCGACTTCTACCTGCCCGGGCTCAGCGGGCTCGAGCTGCTGCGTGAGCTGCGCGCGGACGGAGGTCAGCAGCCCGAGGTGATCGCCGTGACGGCCGCGCGCGATGTGGAGAGCGTGCGGCAGGCGCGCGCCGCCGGAGTCCGCCACTACCTCGTGAAGCCGTTCGGCCCCGCGCAGCTGCAGGATCGGCTCGACGAGATCCTGCTGGAGCGCTCCGTCCTCGAGCGGAGCCCCGCGAGCGCTCACCTCGACCAGTCCTCGATCGACGCCCTCCTCGCCGGTGCGTCTCGGCGCCCCGCTCCGCTGCCGAAGGGCCTGAGCGCGGAGACGCTCTCGGCCGTCGACCGCGCCGTTCCCTCCGACGGCGAGCTCTCGGCGACGGAGATCGGCGAGCTCATCGGGATCTCCCGCGTCGCGGCCCGCCGGTACCTCGAGCATCTCGCCGCCGTCGGCCGCGTCGAGCGCTCGCTCGACTACGCGACGGCCGGGCGTCCGGGCGTCCGCTACCGCGCTCGGCGCGCGTCGCGAAGCTGAGCGCGCGGGGAGAGTCCGCTCCACCGGGTGCCGAATCTCCGTAGGGTCGGGGGGTTCGAAGGAGGACGCATGACCCGCATCGGATTCCACGCTTCGCACGAGCAGATCGAGCCCCGCGCTCTGCTCGAGGCCGTCGCCCTCGCCGAGGAGATCGGCTTCACGGACGCGATGGGCAGCGACCACTTCGCCCCCTGGAGCGAGGAGCAGGGCGAATCCGCCTTCTCCTTCGCCTGGATGGGGGCCGCTCTCGAGCGCGCGAAGGGGATGCGCATCGGCCAGGTGCACGCCCCCGGCCAGCGCATCCACCCCGCCATCAGCGCGCAGGCGATCGCGACACTCGAGGCCATGAACCCCGGCCGCTACTGGGTCGCGCTCGGCAGCGGCGAGAACCTCAACGAGCGCATCACGGGCGACCCGTGGCCGCCGAAGCCCGTCCGCAACGCGCGCCTGCGCGAGTGCGTCGACGTCATCCGGGCCCTCCTCGCCGGCGAGGAGGTCACGCACGACGGCCTCGTGAAGGTCGACCGCGCCCGGCTCTGGACGCGACCCGGGACTCCCCCTCCGCTCATCGCGACCGCCGTCACGCCCGAGACCGCCGCGTGGGCGGCCGAGTGGGCCGACGGACTCATCACCGTCAACCAGAGCGACGAGAAGCTGCGCCGCGTGAGCGACGCCTACCGCGACGCCGGCGGCCGCGGCGACGTGCTCGTGCAGATCCACGTCTCGTGGGCGCACACCGAGCAGGAGGCCCTCGACTCGGCCTTCCACGAGTGGCGCACCAACGTCTTCGCCCCTCCCCTGTGCTGGGATCTCGACTCGCCCCGCGCGTTCGCGCAGGCCGCGGCGCACGTGCGGCCCGACGACGTGCGCGACTCCGTCGTCGTCACCGACAGCGCCGACCACGTGGTCGAGTCCGTCGGGCGGATGCTCGACACGGGCTACGACGGGGCGTACATCCATCACGTCCCGGTCGAGCAGAGGCCCTTCCTCGAGCAAGTCGCGCCGAGCATCCTCGCCGCGTTCACCGAGCGGGCAGAGACGGGAGCACGCGCATGAGACTCACCGACACGGGAGACCTGTGGTGGAAGACCGCGGTCGTGTACTGCCTCGACATCGAGACCTTCATGGACTTCAACGATGACGGCGTCGGCGACTTCGAGGGCCTCGCGCACCGCATCGACTACCTCGCCGAGCTCGGCGTGACGTGCCTGTGGCTCATGCCGTTCTACCCGACCCCCGGGCGCGACGACGGCTACGACATCATCGACTTCTACGGCGTCGACCCGCGGCTCGGCCACCACGGCGACCTCGTCGAGGTGCTGCGCACGGCGAAGGATCGCGGCATGCGCGTCATCGCCGACCTCGTCGTCAACCACAC
The DNA here is from genome assembly GCA_046565745.1 of Actinomycetes bacterium. Lineage (GTDB taxonomy): Bacteria > Actinomycetota > Actinomycetes > Actinomycetales > Microbacteriaceae > Microcella. The sequence continues at coordinate 6,607 of JBKHYA010000054.1, read as the reverse complement.
CTCCGACCAGCACCCGTGGTTCAAGGCAGCGCGCTCGAGCAAGGACAACCCCTACCGCGACTTCTACGTGTGGCGCGACGAGATCCCGCCGAACGCGCCGACCAACGTCTTCCCCGACAAGGAGGACGGCGTCTGGCAGCTCGACGAGAAGACCGGCCAGTACTACCTGCACAACTTCTACCGCCACCAGCCCGACCTGAACCTCGCCAACCCCAAGGTGCGCGACGAGATCGCCAAGGTCATCGGCTACTGGATGGAGCTCGGCTTCAGCGGCTTCCGCGTCGACGCGGTGCCGTTCCTCAAGCAGGACGGCGACCCGGGCGTCGACCCGCACGAGCTGCTGCGCTCTCTGCGGAAGTACCTCACCCGGCGCGCGGGCGACTCGGTGCTGCTCGGCGAGGTCAACCTGCCGTTCGAGGAGCAGTACGAGTACTTCGGCGGCGAGGCGGCCGACGAGCTGACCATGCAGTTCGATTTCGTCGGCATGCAGAAGATCTACCTCTCGCTCGCCCGGCAGGATGCCCGGCCTCTCGCCGATTCGCTGCGCGAGCGCCCCGTCCTCGCCCAGGAGTCGCAGTGGGCCAACTTCGTGCGCAACCACGACGAGCTCACCCTGGACAAGCTCAGCGAGGCCGAGCGCATGGAGGTCTTCGAGGCGTTCGCCCCCGACGAGGGGATGCGCGTGTTCGATCGGGGCATCCGCCGCCGACTGCCGACGATGCTCGCGGGCGACCCGCGACACGTGCGGATGGTCTACAGCCTGCTGTTCTCGCTGCCCGGCACGCCCGTCATCTTCTACGGCGAGGAGATCGGCATGGGCGAGAACCTCGAGCAGGCCGGTCGGCTCGCGGTGCGCACGCCCATGCAGTGGAACTCGGCCGCGAACGGCGGGTTCTCGCGCGCTCGCGCCCGTCGGCTCGTCGCCCCCGTGACGCCGGACGGCTTCGGCCCGGCCCACGTCAACGCCGCCGACCAGCGCACCGACCCCGACTCGCTCCTGTCGTTCTTCGAGAGGCTCATCCGCCGCTACCGCGCCTCGGCCGAGATCGGGTGGGGCGACCTGACGATCATCGACGCCGGGGTCGACTCCGTGCTCGTGCACGCGGTGCAGGGCGCCGAGGGGCGAATGATCGCCGTGCACAACTTCTCCTCCGACCCGCAGGAGATCGAGTTCGCGCTGCCCGACGGCATGGGGCCGAGCTCCGAGCTCGTCGAGCTGCTGCGCGACGGCGGCGTGGTCGCCGACGAGAAGGGGCGCGTGTCGCTCGCGCTCGAGGCGTTCGATCACCGCTGGCTGCGCGTGCACGCCACGGACGACAAGCGGCTGAGCTAGCTCGCGGCCTCGACCTCGGGCGCCTGCACGCGCTGGCCGACGACGGCGCTCACGCCGTCCTGCCGCATGCTCACGCCGTAGAGCGCATCGGCGATCTCCATCGTGCGCTTCTGGTGCGTGATGATGATGAGCTGCGAGCTCTCGCGCAGGTCGCGGAAGATGGTCAGAAGGCGGCCAAGGTTCGCGTCGTCGAGCGCCGCCTCGACCTCGTCCATGATGTAGAACGGGCTCGGGCGGGCCTTGAAGATCGCGATGAGAAGCGCGACGGCGGCGAGCGATCGCTCGCCGCCGCTCAGCAGGCTCAAGCGCTCGATCTTCTTGCCCGCGGGCTTCACCGTCACCTCGATGCCGGTCGTGAGCATGCTCTCCGGGTCCGTCAGCAGCAGCTGGCCCGTGCCGCCCGGGAAGAGGATCGGGAAGACCCGGTCGAAGGCGTCCTTCGTGTCGGCGAAGGCCGCGGCGAAGATGTGCTGCATCGTCTCGTCGAGCTCGTCGATGATCGCGAGGAGGTCGCGGCGCGTGTTCGCGAGGTCGGTGAGCTGCTCGCTGAGGAACTTGTGGCGCTGCTCGAGCGCGGCGAACTCCTCGAGGGCGAGCGGGTTCACGCGGCCGAGCTGGCTGAGCTTGCGCTCGGCGCGCGCGAGGCGCGCCTGCTGCTCGGCGCGGTCGAACGGGCGGCCGGCGGGGGCCCCGGCCTCGTCGGCGTCGACGGCGAGCGCGGCGAGCGGGTGCGCGCGACCCTCGGCGACGAGCTCGGCGACGCGGGCCGACTCCTCGTCGGTCGTGGGGTCGAAGAGCGGGGCATCCGGGTCGGGGTTCACGCGCGAAGCCGCCTCGGCGGCGACTGCGTCGGCGACCGCGCGCGCCGCGGCGGTCAGGGCGTCGTCATCGGGAACCGGCACGGCGGGGCCGTACTCGGCGACGAGGACGTCCTCGACGAGACCGAGCTCATCGCCCGCGCGCTCGAGCAGCTGCGACAGGTGCAGCTTCTTCTCGTAGATCTGCAGCTCGAGCCCGTGCACGTTCTCGGTGATCGCATGCAGCCGCTCGCGCAGCGCCGACTCGCTGCGGCGCAGCTCGCCGAGCTCCTCGTTCTGCTGCTGGCGCTCGGTCTCGGCGCGGTGCAGCTCGACGCGCGCCTCGGCGACGGCGCGGTCGACGGCGGCGAGCACGGCGGGCACCGACTCGGCGACGCGCGCGGCGCGCTCGACCTGCTTCTGGCGGAGGACGGCGCGGCGCGCGGCCTCCTCGGCGGCGGCGCGCTCGGCCTCGCGGCGGCGCTCGAGCTGCACGGCCTTGTCGCGCTCGGCGCGCACGCGCTCGCGCGCGGTCTCGAGCTCGATGCGGCGCTCCATCTCGGTCGCGCGCGCGGCCTCGAGCTCGCTGACGAGACCGTCGCGCGCGCTCGCGTCGAGCATCGGTCGAGGGCGGGCGGCGAAGTCGGCGTGAGCGCTCTCGGCGCGCGAGACTCCGGACTCGGCCTCGCGGACGACCTCCTGCGCCTTCTCGAGCGAGGCGGCGAGGCGCGCGGCCTCGGCCTCGGCGGCCTCGGCCTGGGCGCGGGCGCGCGAGACCTGCTCGCTGCGGGCGGCGCGCTGGGCATCCTGGTCGCGGACGGCGGCGAGCGCCTCGGTCGCGACGCGGCGAGCGCCGGCGAGGGCGGTGCGCGACTCGTCGAGGGTGAAGCGAGCGCGCTCGATGCCGGTCGAGACGTCGGCGAGGCGCTCGGCCGCGGCGTCACGCTCGGCCGCGAGCTCGAGGCGGCTGCGGCCGGCACCCGAGCCGCCGCGGAGGACGGAGCGCGTGAGCACATCCCCCTCGCGCGTGACGACGTTGACCGCGTCGGTCACCGCGCCGAGGCGCTCGATCGCGGGCCAGGCGGCGCGCGCGGCGGCGAGGTCGTCGGCGATGAGGGTGCGTGACAGCAGATCGGCGACGCCGGGCGGGGCGGTGACGACGTCGATCGCGGGGGTCAGGCCGCCCGTCGAGCGCAGCCCCGTCGTGGGCGCCGAGGCGGTGCGCAGCTCGGCGAGGACGACCTCGACGCGCCCCGCCTCGGCGTCGCGCGCGCGCTCGAGCGCCGCGAGCCCGGCGTCGAGGTCGTCGACGAGGACGGCCTCGGCGAGCGTGCCGAGCGCGGCGGCGATCGCGGCCTCGAAGCCCGGCTTCACCTGCAGGTGGTCGGCGACGAGTCCGCGCACTCCGGCCGAGCCGATGAGGCCGCTCGCGCCGTCGCCGGAGTCGATCGCCTGCGAGAGGGCGCTCACGCGAGCGGCGAGGGCGTCGCGCTCGCGCTCGAGGGCGTGCAGGGCATCCCGTTCGGAGTCGATCGTCGACGACAGCGACGCGACGCGCGCGTCGGCGGAGGCGAGGGCGGCGTCGAGCTCGGCGTCGGCGTCGGCGGCATCCTCGAGCGCGGGGAGGGCCGCGAGCTCGGCGCGCGAGGACTCCTGCCGGGCGCGCGCGGCCTCGAGCGAGTTCTCCTGGCGCAGGAGCTCGCCGCGCGCCGCCGCGAGGGTCGAGCGCGCGACGTCGACGCGGCTCGCGAGCCCCGCGAGCTCGAGGTCGTGCTGCGAGACGAGGGCCGACTGGGCCGCGATCTCCTCGTCGAGCGAGTCGAGGGCGGCGCGTGCGGTGGCCGTGCGGGCCGCAGCCTCGCCGACCGCGCGCTCGGCGTCGGCGACGCCCGACTGCAGGGCCTCCGCCTCGGCGAGCGCCTCGTCGACCATCGCCTGCGTGACCGTGGACTGCATGCCGGGCAGCTCGGACTGCTGGCTGAGCAGCGTGAGCTTCTGCTGCGCGAGCGAGCTGAGCGAGCGCACGCGCTCCTGCACCTGCTCGAGCGCGAACGACGTGCGACGCGCGCCGTCGACGGCGTCGCCGACCATCTGGCTCTCGATGCGCGAGACGCGGATGCGCGCCTGATCGAGCTGCTCCTGCACGACGATGCGCTCGCTCGTGCGCTCGCTCTCGCTGCGCTGGTGATCGGCGAGCGAGGCGCGCAGGGCGACGACCTCGTCCGCGAGGAGGCGCGCACGGGCATCCCGCACGATCGCGGCGATCGTCTGCGCCTCGCGCGCGATCTCGGCCTGGCGACCGAGGGGGGTCAGCTGCCGGCGGATCTCGCCCGCGAGGTCGTTGAGGCGCGTGAGGTTCGACTGCATCGCCTCGAGCTTGCGGACCGTCTTCTCCTTGCGGCGACGGTGCTTGAGGATGCCCGCGGCCTCCTCGATGAAGCCACGACGCTCCTCCGGGCTCGCGTGCAGCACGGCGTCGAGCTGGCCCTGGCCGACGATGACGTGCATCTCGCGCCCGAGACCCGAGTCGCTCAGGAGCTCCTGCACGTCGAGGAGCCGGCACGACTGCCCGTTGATCGCGTACTCGCTGCCGCCGTTGCGGAACAGCGTGCGCGAGATCGTGACCTCCGTGTACTCGATCGGGAGCATCCCGTCGGAGTTGTCGATCGTCAGCTGCACCTCGGCGCGACCGAGCGGCCCGCGCGTCGCGGTGCCCGCGAAGATGACGTCGCTCATCGTGCCGCCGCGGAGGGTCTTCGCGCCCTGCTCGCCCATGACCCAGGCGAGGGCGTCGACGACGTTCGACTTGCCCGAGCCGTTCGGCCCGACGACGCACGTCACGCCCGTCTCGAACTGGAACGTGGTCGGCTGCGCGAACGACTTGAAGCCCTTGAGAGTCAGGCTCTTCAGGTGCACGCGGCGCTCCGTCTCGGGGGTGGGGTGGCGATCGTCCCCTACCGTAGCGGCTCGGTGCGCTGTAGCCTGGCGGGCTGGCCGACGGTTCAGGAGGCGCACGATGACGACGTTCACGATCGAGCGATTGAGCATCCCCCCGAGCCTCGACGGACCTGGCGCCGACGACTTCCGCGCGAGCGTCGACGTGCGCAACGCGGTGCGGGTCCACGACGCGGGCACGGACGATGTGGCGGCGAGCGCCGAGATGCTCCTGCCCGGGTGGCTCGACCCGCACGAGCCCAAGATCCTGCTCGTCGCCCGCGTCGACGGCCGCATCGTCGCGCGCGGGGTGTGCGAGCGTCGCGTCGACGAGACCGAGACGGCGTGGATGATCGCCGAGGTGCACCCCGACTTCCGCCGACGCGGCATCGGGCGCGCGCTGAGCCTCGCGCTCGAGGAGGCGGCGCGAGCCGAGGGCCGCTCGAAGTTCATCGTGTACGCGCCCTCGCCCGAGCCCGCAGGCGGGTCGGGCTCCGGCGTCGCCTCCGCGATCGAGCGCGTGGATGCCCCCACCGGGTTCGGCTCCGTCCCCGCCGGCAACCCCGAGGTGCGGCTGCTGCGCGACCTCGGCTACACGCTCGAGCAGGTCGAGCGCGGCTCGCGCCTGCAGCTGCCCGTCGACCCCGAGCTCCTGGCTGCCGCCGCGGCTCGCGCTCGCGCATCGGCGCCGGAGGCGCAGTACCGCCTCCACTCGTGGGTCGATCGGACGCCGCCGCAGTGGCGCGAGGGCATCGTGCACCTCTTGACCCGCATGAGCACCGACGCACCGAGCGCGGGGCTCGAGGAGCCCGAGGACGCGTGGACGGTCGAGCGGCTGCTCGCCGACGAGGAGTCCAACGCGGGCGCGCGGATCGCGCTCACGACCGCCGTCGAGCACGTGCCCTCCGGCGCTCTCGTCGGCTTCACCGAGATCGCCGTCCCGAGCGAGGAGCACCGCGCGCCGTGGCAGGAGGACACCCTCGTGCTGCGGGAGCACCGCGGCCACCGGCTGGGCCTGCTGCTCAAGGCCGAGAACCTGCGCCTGCTGCAGGAGCGCCACCCCGAGCGCCGGTCGATCACGACCTACAACGCCGAGGAGAACCGGCACATGCTCGACGTCAACGAGGCGCTCGGGTTCCGGCCGTTCATCTACGAGGGCGCGTGGCGGAAGGACCTGCGGCAGGTATGACGACGACCGCGGATGCCCGGCTCAGGCCGCGCCGCGCACCGCGCGCAGGCGCTGGCAGCGGGGGCAGAAGTGCGACCCGCGGTTCATGAACTGCTCGCGCACGAGCATCCGCCCGCAGCGCGAGCACGGTGAGCCGTGCTGCCCGTACGCGCGCAGCGAGTGGCTGAAGTACCCGGAGGCGCCGTTGACGTTGACGTACTGCGCGTCGAAGCTCGTGCCGCCCTCGTCGAGCGCGCGGCGCAGCACGGCGCGCACCTCGCCGAGCAGCTCACGCGCCTTCCTCGTCGAGATCGTCGAGGTCGGCTGGTCGTAGTGCAGGCGCGCGGCCCACAGCGACTCGTCGGCGTAGATGTT
>JBKHYA010000053.1:0-9888 GCA_046565745.1 Actinomycetes bacterium | reverse complement strand
CTACTGCCACGACAGCGAGCTCACCTGGCACTCGTGGGATCGCGCCGGGTGGCAGGAGGACCTGCAGCGCGTCACGGCGCGGCTGCTCGCGCTGCGGCGCGCGAACCCGGCGCTGCGGCCCGTGCGGTACGGCAAGTGGGGCGAGACCGTCCCGAGCGCGACCCAGATGGACTGGTACAACAAGGAGGGCCGGTCGATGACGATGCTCGACTGGGACTCGCCCAGCGAGCGGACCCTGCAGTATCTCGCCGCCTCGACCCCCGAGTTCGAGGAGTTCAACCGCGTGCTGCTCATCGTGCACGGGCTCGAGGAATCCGTCGAGGTGACCCTGCCGTCGCACGTCGGCGTCACCGGATACACGCTGCTGTGGGACAGCTCGCACGACGACATCTCGGGAATCGAGCCGTCGCACGTGCCGGGCGAGCGGCTGCGCGTCGGGCCGGCGTCGATGCTGCTGTTCCGGGCGCACGGCGGGCCGGTGGCCGGGCCCGGCAGCGGCGGGCCCGGAGTCGAGTCGCCCGCGGACGGTGATGGCTAGGCCGCGATCGCAGGGCGGGCCGGGGACTCCGGCGACGGTCGCGCTCACGGCCGCGGGCATCCCGTTCACGCCGCGGGCGTACGCGCACGATGCGTCGGTGACCGCGTACGGGCTCGAGGCGGCCGCGGCGCTCGGCGTCGAGCCGGAGCGCGTGTTCAAGACGCTGCTCGCCGAGGCGGATGGGCGGCTCGTCGTCGGGGTCGTTCCCGTCTCGTCGCTGCTCGACCTGAAGGCGCTCGCCGGCGTGGTCGGGGCGAAGCGGGCCGCGATGGCGGCGCCCGAACTCGCCGAGCGCAAGACCGGATACGTCGTCGGCGGGATCTCGCCCATCGGGCAGAAGACGGCGCTGGCGACCGTCGTCGACGAGACCGCTCTGCTGTGGGAGACCGTGCTCGTGTCGGGGGGCCGGCGCGGCTTCGACCTCGAGCTCGCGCCTGAGGACCTGCTGCGCGCGACCGGCGGGGTGCTCGGCGACATCGCGCGTTAGCCGTGCGGGCCGCACGGCTCGCGCCGGGCTCGGATCCTCCCCGCCTCAGGTGGCGAATCCAAATGCAGTCCTTGCGCTGGCTAGCCCGCCGACGCAGCGCGGAAATCGCCCTCGCTCGAGCCCTCAGACTGCATTCGGGCGGGAGGGCCCTCCACAACGTCGTACGTCACAACGGATCCCACGGACGAACCCGTCGCCCCGGCGAGAGCCGCGCTCGGCCGGCACTCTGTCGGCGTGCTCGACCTGCATCGGCTCCTCAGAGATCACACCGGACTCATCGCCACGCACGAACTCGCCGCGGTCGGCGTGACGCGCCCGATGCTCGCCGTGATGCTCCGACGCGGCATGCTCATTCGAGTCCGCAGGGCTGGTACTCGACGCCGAACCTGGCGGTGTCGGCGCGACAGGCTGCTCGTGTGGGAGGAGTTCTGACCTGCGGAGCGGCGCTTCGCACCCACGGCATCTGGGCACTGGAGGACGACAGGCTCCACGTCCTCGTCCGCCGCGGGTCATCCCGTCTCCGTCACCCAGGAGATCCTCGCCGCCGACTATCCGAGGCCTTTGCTCCATCGACCGTCGTTCATTGGCTGGATGGCGCGACAACGACCTCTCGCCTGATCGCATGTCCGGTCGACGCGCTCGAGACCTACAGACGCTGCGCGCCGCATGAGCTCTACCTGGCCGCTCTCGACTCGACGCTGCATCGACGACCTGACCTGCGTGGCGACCTGATCGCCGCCGGCCATCGGATCGGCCCGCGCACCGCCGACGGCATCTGCGAATCGGGGACGGAGACGCTCTTCCGACTGAGGATGCGGCGTCAGCTACCCCGCCTGAAGTGCCAAGTGCCCATCCCCGGAGTCGGACGAGTCGACTTCCTCATCGGAGAGGCACTCGTGATCGAGGTCGATGGCCGAGCGTTCCACGACTCCGAGAGCGCGTTCGAGAACGACCGTCGGCGAGATGCAGAGCTCTCGAGGCGAGGGTTCCGAGTGCTGCGGTTCAGTTACCGCCAGATCATTGACGACTGGCCATCGGTCGCGCACGCCGTACTCGCCGCGGTGAGCCGCGGCGATCACCTCCGCTGAGCGGCGCGACGCTCTGGCACCGCGCGCGAGCGGACGCTCGCCCCGTCGTCGAACCAAATGCAGTCTGTTCGCGGCCATGGCCGTCCGATCGTGAGGCGGATCGAGGGCGGGCCGCCATACAGACTGCATTTGGTTCACCGCTCGGCCGCAGGCGCGGGCGCGGGGGCGGGGGTGTCAGGCGGGGGTGGCGGGCGGGTCGAGGGCGGGGTCGCGCGGCTCTCGCGCCGCGAGCGAGCGCGGCCAGACCGCGGCGAGCAGCCGACGCCACCACGGCGTGCGCGCGCGCAGAGCGCGCACGGCGGGGCGGATGTCCGGGGCACCTGACACCGCGGCCGGCGCTCCGTAGGCGCGCGCCTCGAGGGCGCGGCGCACGGCGTCGAAGACCTCGAGCTCCTCCGCCGTCGGACGGTCGGCGGACGCACCCGCATCCGCATCTGCCCCCGCCCACGCGCGGGCGAGCTCGCGCGGCGTGCGGGTCGCCTCCGCGGGCAGCCCCAGGTCGCGGGCCGTGTCGCGCAGCTCGCGCCAGGCGTCGAGCGGATCCGGCGAGCGCAGTCGGCGCGCGCGCAGCACGGCGCGCCAGACTCCGGGCGCGGCGAGCAGGGCGACGAGTAGCAGGAGCGCGAGGCCGAGCACGAGCCGCGCATCCACGCCGCCGATGGTCGAGCGCCCGCCGAGCAGGCCGCCCGATCCGGCGCCGCCCGCGTCGATCTGCTCGTCGGGGAGGTCGGGCCCGCCCGACGGGCCGGCAGACGGGGCGCCCGGCGTCGCCGTCGCGGTCGGCTCGGTCGGCTCGGGCGTGAGCGGGTCGGGCGTGGGCGATCCGCTCGGGGTGAGGGCTTCCTCCGTCGCGTAGTCGGGGGTGACGCCGCGCGAGGGGGTCGGCTCGAAGCGCACCCATCCGATGCCGTCGAAGTGCAGCTCGGGCCATGTGTGCAGGTCGTCCGACGACACGGTGTACTCGCTCGGGATCACCGGATTCCGCGACCCGGGCAGGAAGCCCACGGCCATCCGGGTCGGGATGCCGAGCGTCCGCGCCATGAGCGTCATCGCGGAGCCGAAGTGCACGCAGTACCCGGCCCGGGCCTCGAGGAAGGCCGCGACGATATCCGCGCCCGAGCCGTCGAAGCCGCCCTCGACGGGGGCGTCCTCCGAGTAGGTGAATCCGCCGTCGGTGAAGAACTGCTGCAGCGCGAACGCCTGCTCGTACGGGTTCGTGATGCCCGCGACGACCTCGCGCGCGGTCGCCTCGATGATCGGGTCGAGGTCCTCCGGCAGCGCGCGGTACTGGTCGAGCCCGGGGGCGTCGACGGTCGTCGCGCGCAGCTGCTCAGGCGTCGGCTGCGCGACGCGGTTCTCGATCGTGTACGTCCCGTTGCGGATCGACCCCTCCGCCGTGCGCATCGTCACGCCGTCGGGGTCGATGACCCAGCCGCCCGAGAGCCCGTCCGCCTCGACGGGCGCCGACGGCAGCGGCAGCCAGCGCGAGCGCACGCTGCGCAGCGTGATGGTCGTCTCGACGGTCGTGAACGCGACGTCGTCGTCGAACCAGGCCGGCGGGCCGATCGTCCCGGCGTCCTCGACGGGCGCCTCGAACGGGACCGGCAGCACCTCCTGCCCGGTGAACTCGGCGAGGTGCGAGAGCGTCAGGTACTGTCCTCCCGCGAGGGCGGTCGTGTACGTGAGCACCGTGATGGGGTTCTGCCGCCGCAGGTCGTCGCCGAGCTCGACGACGGGGTTGATGCCGGCGACGAGCCCCGCGGGCCCGGAGCCGGGAAGCCGGTCTCCCGCGAGCACCGACGGCAGCGCGGGCGGGACGACGAGCGCGGCGACGATGACCGCGGCGGCGACGGCGACGGCGCGCGCGAGCCCGCGGCCGCCCCCGCTCGCCGCCGGGCGGTGCAGCGCGAGCAGCAGCAGGTACGCCGCGGCGGTCGTGGCGACGGTGAGCAGCGGCAGCCCTCCCGGGTCGAGCACGACGGGCACGGCGAGGATCCCCATGGCCGGCACCGCGGCGAGCGCCGGCCGCCGGCTGAGCGCGGCGAGCGCGTCGGTCGCGATCGCGATCGCTCCGACGCCGAGAGCGAACAGAAAACGGATGCCCGTGTCGGCCTCCGCAGGAATCGACTGCTCCGCGATCGACTGCTCCCCGAGCGCCGCGAGCTCGCCGAAGCGCTCGAGCGTCTCGGCGGTCGGCACGACGACGGCGAATGAGACCTCGGCGGCGAACAGGGCCGTGAGCGTGACGACGAGCGCCGCGCTCGACGCGACGATCGACCACAGTGCGCCCCAGCGTCGCGCCCGCAGGCGCGCGAGCAGCCCGGCGCCGATGACGAGGGCGACGACGATCAGCGTCGTGGCGTACCAGGGGCCCCCGTCGAGCACGACGGTGAACGCGGTGAGGGCGGCCGCGAGCATGAGCGCCGTCGCGAGCGCGACGAACACGGCGGCGCGCCCGGCGCGCGCTCCCGCCCGCCGCAGGCCCGGGCCCTCGGTCTCAGCCACGCGCACCCCCGGCGGAAGCGGCCCCGGCGGGAGCGGACGAAGACGCGGACGACGACGCCGAAGACGCCGAAGACGCCGACGACGACGCGACCCGCGCCGCGAGCGCCTCGGCTCCCGTGAGCTCGGGCTGCTGCCCGATGAGGGCGAGCCACGCGGCATCCGGCGGCGTGCCGACGGGCACGGTCACGACGTTCCAGTCCGCGGCGGCGAACGCGGCCTCGACGGCGAGCGCGCCCGGGTCGTCGGCCGCGGTCGACGCCGATCGCACGAGCAGGGCGACGCCGAGGGCTCCCGCCGAGCGCTGGGCGAGCATCCACCGCAGCGTCGCATCGTCGGGGCTGCTCGCGATCGCGACGATCGGCACCGAGCCGGGCGCGGCGGTCGCGGTCGGCAGCGGCTCGCGGTCGGCGAGCGGCAGAATGGCGAGCTCGCCGAGCAGCTCGCCGACGGGGCCGTCGCCGCGCGGGGCCCCGGTCGGGCGGGCGGTCGGCGTCTGCAGGTCGACGGCGTAGCCGCGCTCGGCGAGGTGCGTGGCGACGGCGGCGGTCATGCGCACGCTCCACTCGAAGGTGCGGGATCCGCTCGGCGGCGCCGCGGCGACTCGGGCGAGGTCGGGATGCCCGGCCCGCTGCGAATCGAGGAGCACACGGGCGCGCGGCCCGGCCTGCGGCTCGTCCTGCCGCACCATGAGCTCGCCCTGGCGCGCCGACACCCGCCAGTGGACGCGGCGCAGCGCATCCCCCTGCCGGTACTCGCGCGTCACGACGTCGTCGGCCGAGCGCTCGCGCGAGCGCGTCGTGCGCGGGCCGCTCTCGGCCGAAGGGTCGGGAACGGGCACGGGCGACAGCGGCACGACCTCGGGCACGACGAGCTGCGCGGCGACGGCGATCGTGTCGGTGACGCGCACGGCGAGGGCGAACGGGTCGCGATCCTCGATGAGGAGGGGGCCGACGCTCACGAGGCCGCGGTGGGCCGGCCAGTAGCGGTAGCCGAGCGAGCGCGGGCGACCGGCGCGCACCTCGAGCAGCCGGCCGGGGCCCGCGTAGCCGGGGCGCATGGGCACGCGCTCGACCCACTCGGCCGAGCGGGCGCGGCCCGAGACCTGCACGCCGACGCGGACGGGCTCGCCCTCGGTCGCGACGACGGGATCGAGGTGGCGGGTGACGCGCACGCGGGGGCGCGAGGCGCCGACGACGAGCACGGCGATGAGCGGCGCGGCGGCCGCGATGACCGCGGCGGGCATGAGCTCGGGTCGCTGCAGCCCGTATGCGAGCGCGAACAGGTTCGCAGCGACGACGAGGAACCCCCAGCCGCGGCCGGTGAGCCGCGGGACTCCCCCGCTCGCGCGCTCGCGCCGTGCCCGCATGGACGGCGCCCTACGCACGGGGCGCCTGCGGCACCGGCACGGGAGTCGCGGCGACGATGCGCTCGACGACCTCCTCGACGCTGCGCACGGGCCGGCCGTCGGGATGCTGCGCCCGGGGCACGAGGATCATCCGGTGCGCGAGCACCGTCGTCGCGAGCGCGCCGATGTCGTCGGGGACGACGAAGTCGCGGCCGTCGAGCGCGGCCCTGGCCCGCGCGGCGCGCACGAGCTGCAGGGTCGAGCGCGGGCTCGCCCCGAGGCGCAGGGCCGTGTCGTCGCGCGTCGCCTGCACGATCGCGACGGCGTACGCCTCGACCGCGGGGCTCACGTAGACCTCGCGCACGGTCGCGATCATGCGGCGCAGGCCCGCCACGTCGACGATCGGGTCGAGGCGATCGAGGGGCGACCCGTGCTCGCGGTCGCGCAGCATGCGCTGCTCGCTCTCGGCATCCGGGTACCCGATCGAGATGCGGGCCATGAAGCGGTCGCGCTGCGCCTCGGGGAGCGGGTACGTGCCCTCCATCTCGACGGGGTTCTGCGTCGCGACGACGAGGAACGGCGCCTCGAGGCGGTGGGTTCGGCCGTCGACGGTGACCTGCCCCTCCTCCATGCACTCGAGCAGCGCCGACTGGGTCTTGGGGCTCGCGCGGTTGATCTCGTCGCCGATGACGATGTGGGCGAAGACGGGGCCGGGCGTGAACTCGAAGACGCCCTGCTGCTGCCGGAAGACGCTCACGCCCGTGATGTCGGCGGGCAGCAGGTCGGGCGTGAACTGGATGCGGCTGACGCTCCCGGCGATGCAGCGCCCGAGGGCGCGGGCGAGCACGGTCTTGCCGACGCCCGGGACGTCCTCGATGAGCAGGTGCCCCTCGGCCAGCAGGACGGTGAGCGCCGTGTCGACCGCCTCGGGCTTGCCGTCGAGCACGCCGTTCATCGCGCGCCGGATCGCGTCGCCGAACTCGGCGAAGCCCTCCGCGTCGAGCGGCTCGTCGGTGCCGGACGGGTCGGGGTGCTGGCCTGGGTGCTCGCCGGCGCCGGGCTGCGCGTCGGGTGCGGGGCTCGTCATCGTGCTCACCGGGTCAGCCTGTCACGCGGTCGCGGGAAATGCGCCGTGAGAAACGCGCGTCGTGATGATTCGTCAGGATGCTGCGCCGTCGCCGCGCGCCTCCGCCTGCCCCTCGGCGAACCCGTCGGCGTAGCCCTGCGCGTAGCCCGCCTCGACACCCTCGGCCCGGCCCTCCGTGTGCGCCTCGCGGTGCCCGATGTAGAACATGTCGTCGGCTGCGGGGCGGACGAGGCTGCGGCCGCCCGGCGCGGCCGGGTCGAGATGGCGGTCGAGTCCGCGGACGACGGCCACGGGCATCCCGCTCGTCTTGCCCTTCACGAGGTCGGCGGCAGCGGCGATCTCGTCGCCGACCGCGGGCGCCGTGACGGCGAGGAGCTTGCCGCTCGCGTCGTGGGCTCCGCGGAGGTCGTCGAGCAGGCGCACGCCGCTCGCGCCGATCGCGATGTCGGTCTGCCCTTCGCGCCACGCGCGGCCCGCCGTGTCGGTGATGACGACGCCGATGGGGGCGCCGACGCACGCCTCGACGGCCGCGCGGATGCGGCGCGCGCTCTCGTCGGGGTCGATCGGAAGGAGGAGCACGGTGCCGTCGGCGGTGTTGCTCGCATCGACGCCCGCGGCGGCCATGACGAGGCCGAGGCGGTTCTCGACGATGCGCGTCACGCCGCCGGGGTGCTCGCGCGTGGCGACGACGCGGACGGTCTCGTCGGTGATCGCCTGCTCGCGGGAGTCGGCGGCGACGATGCGCCCCTCGGCCTTGCTCACGATCTTGCTCGTCACGGCGAGGATGTCGCCCGGCAGCACGTCGGCGCGGCGGGCGGCGTCGGCGATGAGGCGCGAGAGGTCGTCGCCGGGAGCGATCTCGGGGATGCCCGGGATGCCGAAGACGAGGAGCGGCGGCGGCGAGGTCACGGGCCCATCATCGCAGGGGGTCGCGGGCGGCGGCGGGGTGGCGTCAGGAGGGCGTCGGCTCGCCGCGGCGGCGCCGCAGCTCGTCCTCCAGGCGGCGAATGCGCGCCTCGTTCTCGGCCTGCGCGATCTCGGCATCGAGTCGGGCGAGCTCGGCCTCCGTGCTCAGGCTCGCGCGATCGGCCAGTCGGCGTTCGATCGCCTCGGTGCGGAGCGGGTCGCCGAAGCCGACGGCCGGCTCGCTGCGGCGGTACTCGCGGCCGACGGCCCACCACAGGAGGCTGCCGACGAGCGGCAGGAGGATCACGATGACGATCCAGAAGGTGCGGTTGAGATTCTTCACCTCGTGCTCGCCGCGCGTGATGATGTCGGCGAGCGACGCGATCATCACGAGAACGGGGATCGCGCTCAGCAGGATGTACACGCGCTCACCATAGTGAGGGTTCCGCAGGTTGCGCCAGAGGCGAGGCGACGCCGAGCGGTTCGGCCGAGCTCGTCGCACCGAGCGCACGGGCGTCGGCCCGCCCCATCTGCGCCGCCACCTCACTCTGTGCTGCCGACATCCTCCGCACGAAACATGTCCGCGGCACCGACACCCCGCAGCTCGCGCCGGCGTGTCGAGGCCGGCCGTCGGCGTGCCGTGCCGTCGTGTCGGGCTCGCGGACGGGCGCGGTGCCCGCGGACGCGCGAGGTGCTCGCGGACGCGCGCAACACCTTGCCGGTGCCCGAACGATGGCGGTACCGTGAGCGCGGGCGGTTCGTCACGCCCGACCTCCCCGCCGGCGCTCGCGCTGCCGGCCGCCGCACCCGCGGCAGGAGGCAGAGGGGGCCTGGAGCGCTCGGCGAAAACGACCGTCGTGTTCCGACGCGGGTCGCCGGGCGCGAGCCGGAGGCAGCGCGTCGAGCGAGCACGAGAGGGTCGACATGACCACGCAGGAAGCCTTCAAGAAGCGCGTGCGCGAGCGCATGCAGAAGACCGGCGAGCGCTACCGAGCCGCGCACCGAGCTCTGATCGAGGCGGCGAGGGCGCGCGCCGCCGCCGCGACCGACGCGGAGGGCGCGACCGCGGCATCCCCCGCCCGCGCGTGGGTCGCGCAGCCGCAGCACTCGGACGCGCTCGTGCTCGACAAGACCGGTCGCGAGTGGGATGCCTGGGTCGACGCGATCGACGCCGGCCCCGGTCGCGCGGCGGGTCACCCCGCCATCGCGGCCTGGCTCGTGGCGCAGGGCGTCGACCCGTGGTGGGCGCAGGGCGTGACCGTCGGGTACGAGCGGATCACGGGTCTGCGCCTGCCCGGCCAGATGCCCGACGGGACCTTCACCGTGTCGCGCTCGCGCATCATCGCGCCGCCGCCCACCGACGTGCGCGCTCTGCTGCTCGACGACGCGTCGCGCGCGGAGCTCCTGCCGGGGTTCGAGACGACGCCGCGGTCGAAGCCCGAGGTGCGGGCGCCCGGCTTCGAGCTGCGCCGCGACGGCGAGGCGCTCGGGCGGGTGTCGTTCGCGTTCGACGCCGCGAGCGGCGAGCGCACGAACCTCACGGTGCCGCACGCGAAGCTGCCGACCCTCGAGGCGGGCGACCACTGGAAGGCGTTCTGGGCCGAGTGGCTCGCGGCGCTCGAGGAGGCCGGCGCCGCCGGCTGACGGCGGCGGGCGCCGACGGCGCTCAGACGTCCGGGCGACCGCGGTGGCGTGTGACCTTGCGCACCGAGCCGTCGGGCGCGTACTGGGTCCACTCCCCCGTCTTCACTCCGCGGTCGAAGTCGCCCTCGTCGAGCAGGCGACCGGCGGCGTCCCACCGGGTCCAGCGGCCGTGCTTCTCGCCGTCGAGGAAGGCGCCGCGCTGCAGCAGCCCGCCGGTGGCGCGGTACCAGGTGGTGGGCCCGGCGAGCTCGCCGTTCTCGTACGTCATCTCGCTGCGCACGCGGCCGT
>JBKHYA010000052.1:0-9909 GCA_046565745.1 Actinomycetes bacterium | reverse complement strand
AAGGATCAAACTCTCCGTAAATGTTTGATAGCCAAGCAGCCCCGAAGGACCACCGGCACATCTAGTTGCGACAACCGCCACCGAAGTGATGAGCTGCCACGAGTTTGTCTGACTGAAGTTCGAATATCTACTGACATTCGTTTCAATCCAAAGGAATCTCAACCGGCCGACAAACGTCGACCGACGAGGATAATTTGGCATTGACTTAGTGCACGCTGTTGAGTTCTCAAGGATCGGGCGCACCTGACCTCGCGCTTCGCAGCGCTCGCAACAGGGCTCTTCCTTCCGGCTCCCCGCGACTGGCCGGCTCTCGGAAGAGCCGATGTCATCGGAGGGGATCCGCTTCCCGCTCCTCCACGCATCGGAACGGCGAGCCGTTCTGGCTGAGAAGAAGGGGGTTCGTTTCCGCTTGGGGTTCGGGAGGCTTTTCGCTCTCCCGCCCGCTTGGGGCAACAGGTAGATACATTACGGCTGAGCGGGGCATCGGGCAAATCGCGGCCGCCTCGGGCGTGTCGCGCTCGCGCGCGCCCGCGAGGCCGTCGCCGGGGAACGGGAACGGACCCGGTGCATCGCACCGGGCCCGCATCCGTCGCCTGATCAGTAACGGTAGTGATCGACCTTGTAGGGGCGGTCGCGGGCGAGCGACCGCCAGAGAGCAGTGTCAGTAGCGGTAGTGGTCGACCTTGTACGGGCCATCGACGTCCACGCCGATGTACGCCGCCTGGCGCGGGGTGAGCTCCGTCAGCTTCACGCCGAGCGCCGCGAGGTGCAGGCGCGCGACCTTCTCGTCGAGGGCCTTCGGCAGGACGTGGACTCCGAGCGGGTACGCGTCGGGGTTCGTGTGCAGCTCGAGCTGCGCGAGCACCTGGTTCGTGAACGACGCGCTCATGACGAAGCTCGGGTGCCCCGTCGCGTTTCCGAGGTTCATCAGGCGTCCCTCGCTCAGCACGAGGATCGACCTGCCGGTCGGCAGGCGCCACTCGTGCACCTGCGGCTTGATCTCGATGCGCTCGGCGCCGGGGAGGCTCTCGAGGCCCGCCATGTCGATCTCGTTGTCGAAGTGGCCGACGTTCGCGACGATCGCGAGGTGCTTGAGCCCCTGGAGGTGCTCGAGCGTCACGACCGACTCGTTGCCCGTCGCGGTGACGAGGATGTCGATGTCGCCGATGACGTCGTCGAGCCGGGCGACCTGGTAGCCGTCCATGGCCGCCTGCAGCGCGTTGATGGGGTCGATCTCGGAGACGATGACGCGCGCGCCCTGGCCGCGGAGGGCATCCGCGCTGCCCTTGCCCACGTCGCCGTAGCCGCACACGAAGACGGTCTTGCCGCCCATGAGCACGTCGGTCGCGCGGTTGAGGCCGTCGGGAAGCGAGTGGCGGATGCCGTACTTGTTGTCGAACTTGCTCTTCGTCACCGAATCGTTGACGTTGATCGCGGGGAAGAGCAGCTGGCCGTCGCGGTGCAGCTCGTACAGGCGGTGGACGCCCGTCGTGGTCTCCTCCGTGACGCCGAGGATGCCCTGGCCGACGCGCGTCCAGCGCTGCGGGTCGCTCGCGATCGATGCGCGGAGCACCTCGAGGACGACGCGCCCCTCCGCGCTCTCGTCCGGAGCGGCATCCGGGACCGCGCCCGCCGCCTCGAACTGGGTGCCCTTGTGCACCAGGAGGGTCGCGTCACCGCCGTCGTCGAGGATCATCGTCGGACCGACCGGGGCGCCCGACTCGTCGACGCCGAAGTCGAAGATCTGCTGGGTCGCCCACCAGTACTCCTCGAGGGTCTCGCCCTTCCAGGCGAAGACCGGCGTGCCCTCGGGGGCATCGACCGTGCCGGTGCGACCGACGACGACCGCGGCGGCCGCCTCGTCCTGCGTGGAGAAGATGTTGCAGCTCGCCCAGCGCACGTCGGCACCGAGGGCGACGAGAGTCTCGATGAGCACCGCGGTCTGCACCGTCATGTGCAGCGAGCCCGCGATGCGGGCGCCGGCGAGGGGCTGGTGCGGCCCGAACTCGTCGCGCAGGGCCATGAGGCCCGGCATCTCATGCTCGGCGAGGCGCAGCTGGTGGCGCCCCGCCTCGGCGAGGGAGAGGTCGCGCACGGCGAAGGGGACGCCGTTGCGCTCGATCACGCGGGCGAGGGGGGATGCGGGGGCGCTCGCGGGCGCGCCGGTCTCGATGGCCATGCGGCCATTCTCGCAGGGCGCCGCGCGGGCCCGCTGAGCGCGAGCCGGGGCGACGCTTACGCGCGACTGCGCCTCCTGGTCCGCGCTTACGCGCGGATCAGCCCGAGCACCTCGTCGCGGATCGCGGCCATGACGTCGGGTGTCTGCGCCTCGGCGTTGAGTCGCAGCAGCGGCTCGGTGTTCGACGGCCGAACGTTGAACCAGAACCAGCCGTCGTCGACGCTGCCGGTGAACGTCAGCCCGTCGAGCTCGTCGATCTCGGCGCGGCCGGCGAAGGCCTCGACGATGCGCGTGTAGGCCGCCGGCACATCGGTCACGGTCGAGTTGATCTCGCCGCTCGCGGTGTACGGCGTGAACTGCGCCGCGAGCTCCGAGAGCGGCCCGTCGAACGCGCCGAACTGCGAGAGCAGGTGCATCGCGGCGAGCATCCCGTTGTCGGCGCCCCAGAAGTCGCGGAAGTAGTAGTGCGCCGAGTGCTCTCCGCCGAAGATCGCGCCCGTCTCGCGCATCCTGTCCTTGATGAGCGAGTGCCCGACGTGCGTCCGCACCGGGATCGCCCCCGCCGCCTCGATCGTCTCGGCCACGATGCGCGAGGTGATGAGGTTGTGGATGACGTGGATGTCGCCGGTCTCGCCCGCGGCGCGCACGCGCTCGATCTCGCGCTTCGCCACGATCGCGGCGACCGCGCTCGGCGTGACGGGCTGCCCGAGCTCGTCGATGACGAAGCAGCGGTCGGCGTCGCCGTCGAACGCGAGCCCGAGGTCGGCGCCGTGCTCGACGACGGCCTTCTGCAGGTCGACGAGGTTGGCGGGCTCGAGCGGGTTCGCCTCGTGGTTGGGGAAGGTCCCGTCGAGCTCGAAGTACAGCGGGAGGATCTCGAGCGGGAGGGCAGGAAGGCCCGCGGCGGTCCCGAGGACGGCGGGGACGGTCATCCCCCCCATGCCGTTGCCCGCGTCGACGACGACGCGAAGGGCGCGGATGCCCGACAGATCGACGAGGGATCTCAGGTACGCGGCGTAGTCGGCCAGCACGTCGCGCTCGGAGTAGCCCCCCGGCTCGGCGACGGCCGGGACGGCCCCCGCCTCGAGGTACGCCTGCGCGCGGTCGCGGATCGCGCCGAGCCCCGTCGCGAGGCTGATGCCCTGTGCGCCGGCGCGCGAGAACTTGATGCCGTTGTAGGTCGCCGGGTTGTGGCTCGCGGTGAACATCGCGGCAGGCGCGGCGTACCGGCCGGAGGCGAAGTACGACTCG
The DNA here is from genome assembly GCA_046565745.1 of Actinomycetes bacterium. Taxonomy (GTDB): domain Bacteria; phylum Actinomycetota; class Actinomycetes; order Actinomycetales; family Microbacteriaceae; genus Microcella. The sequence goes on along the minus strand of JBKHYA010000052.1, from coordinate 6,479 downwards.
TCGGTCGAGCACAGCCCGAGGTTGACGACGTGGGCGCCGCGGGCCTGGGCTCCGCGCGCGAACGCGGCGACGAACCCGGGCGACGAGTCGCGCATGTCGTGGCCGACCATGACCTCGAGGCCGGCCGCGCCGATCTCGTCGACGAACGCGGCGCCGAGCGCCTCGACGACCTCCTCGGTCAGCTGGCAGCCGACGAGCCCTCGGACGTCGTAGGCCTTGATGAACTGGCTGAGGTCGGGTGCGGTGCTCACGCCTCCACCGTAGCGGGGCGCGGGCGGGTGGCCGGGCGGGCGACCCGGCGGCAGGCCTCGCTCAGCCGACCTCGCCGAGCGCCGAGTAGCGCACGACCTGCCAGCCCTGCGGGGCGGAGAGCGACTGCGAGTGCCGCGAGCACAGGTCGTAGCTGTGGGGCTCGGGCCGGGCGCTGAGGGGGCCGAGCACGGCCATCGAGTCGGCGTACACGTAGGTGAGCGTGCTCACCGCCGTCTCGCCGCACGCGACCTTGCTGCACCCTCGACCGATCATCTCCCTCAGCATACGGCGGCGATACGCTGGAGCCATGCCGTTCGCCTCGCGTCGTCCGCGCTCGTACGCGAGCCCGCGCGCGCTGCCGAGCGCTCGGGCCCGCGCCCGGCACGGCCGCAACGGCCGCTCGCCGGTCACCGGCCCCGACCTGCCGCTCGCGCACACCCGCCTCGACACCTTCGAGACCAACGTGCAGGCGACCGCCGACTACCTGCAGGATCTCTGGCCCGACGAGCTCGCCGACCTCCGCATCGAGGTCCTGCCGATGCCCGACCAGCCGCCCGGCGTCTCGGGCGTCGCGCGCTGGCGGGTGATCCCCCAGCACCGGCTCGTGGTGCTCTACCGGATCCCGATCGAGCGCATGAGCCGCCTGCACAAGGAGGACGACTGGCACCGCCGCCTCATGGTCGAGTCGTGCGTGTTCCGCGCCGTGGGCGAGCTCATCGGCAAGGATCCGTGGGATCTCGCGCCCGACCGCTTCCGCCACTGGTAGGGGCGGTCGTCGCGACCCGGCACTCGCCGCCCCCGCGCTACGGGAAGACGGTGATCGGTCGCGGGGCGGCGACCGGGGCGAGGATGCGCGAGGACGCGAGCCCCGCATCCGTCAGATACGAGAGGGAGGCCCGCACCTCTCCGCTCACGATCATCACGGGCGCCGTGCTGCCGGCGAGCTCGAGGCTCGCGCGCGACCGGGGGCCGAGCTCGATCAGGGCGCCGTCGACGGTCACGATCGCGGCGTCGTCGGGGGCGACGAGGTGCAGGCGCGCGCCGGCTCCGGGGGCGACGGCGAACAGGATGTCGCCGTCATCGTCGTCGAGGAGGGGCGCGGCGCTGAACCAGGCCGAGTCGATGCCGGCGTCGCTCGCGACGGAGGATCGGGCCGCGGCCACGACGGGCGAGGTCGCGTCGATGATGACGCTGTAGTCGCCCTCCGCGAGCCGGTCGAGCGCGAGGTCGAGGACCGCGCCGGCCTCGACGCGCGAGACGATCTCCCGGCCCTCTCGCCCGGTGTCGGGCAGCAGGCTCACGGTGACGTCGGCCGCCTCGTCGCCGGGCACGAGCAGGCGCAGGACGGTCGAGACGTCGACGGCGCCGAGGCCCGCGGCCGCAACTGCGAGCCCCTCGCTGTCGACGACGGGGAGGACGGGGATGACGACGCGCTCGGACGGCGCGGGGACCGGCGTGACGATGTCGACGCCCGCGGGCTCGAGCCCGATGATGGTCGACTGCTGAAGGGTCGCGGCGACCGCGCCTCCGCGACTCGTGATGCCGACGACGGGCGATGCCTCGTCGGGGGCGATGCCGGAGAGCGGGATCACGCGCTGCGCACCCGGCGGGACGATGAGACCCGACGTGCCCGCCGTGTCGAGCGGGCCATCGGCCCCCCAGACGGAGAGGTCGACCGCCGCGGCGACCTCGCCCGGGTTGCTCAGCACGATCGTGCTCGAGCGCCCCGTCGTGGTGCTGCCGCCGACGAGCCACGAGGTCGGCGCGGGCGGGAGGCACTCGGCGACGGCGAGGCCGCGGAGCTCGGCCTCGTCGAGTTCCTGGCGCTCGGTCGCGGCGACGTCGTCGGCGGGGGCCTCGGCGGGGAGCTCGACGATCGCGGCGCCGCCGTCGATCGCGTCGCTGTCGGAGATCGCGCGCTCGACGAGACCCTCGCCGGCGCTGCGGCGCTGGGGCTCGCCGACCGCGATGATCTCGGGCTCGGGGCCGCGCGAGAGGCCGAGGATCGGGCCGCCGCACACGAGCGACTGCGTCGCGCGCACGGGGGTGACCTCGACGGCGCCCGGCTCGGCGGTGATGACGGGCCCGGGCACCGCGAGGACGCCGACGACGAGCGCCGCGGCGGCGCCGGTGCCGAGCAGCGTGACGCCGACCCGACGACCGCGGGCGAGGAGGAGCAGGCGATCAGTCATCGTCGTCCTCCGGGTCGAACGTCGTCGCAGGGTCGTCGATCGTGCCGTCCTCCGCGCGCACGCGCCGCGGGCGCGGCCCCGTGGGCACGGCGAGCAGCAGCGTCAGGGCGAGGATGCCGAGCTGGCCGACGAGGATCGGGAGCGCGGTCGCGGGGCGCGCCGCGATCGCGGCCGGGGCCTCGTCGTCGGCGACGACGCGCCACAGCCGCCCGGCATCCGTGTCGCCGACCGCGACGAGGAGCACGTTCGCGTCGAGCGCGGCGGAGACCGACGCGGGGGCGACCGAGTCGGCCGGGTCGCGCGGCGCGTCGGAGCCCGTCGTGCGCGAGCGCTCGGCGAGGAGGACGAAGCGGACGTCCTCCTGCTCGAGGAGGGGCGCGAGATCGAGGCCGCTGCGCACGGCGAGGTTCGCGGCGAGCTCGGCGAGGCGCTCGCGATCGGCGCGCTCGGCGGGGTCGCCGGCGCCATCGTTCGCGAGCCCCGCGGTCGCGGGGAAGGTGCGGTACCCGATGAGCTGGTCGCCCGCGCCGCGCTCGAGACGCGCGGCGAGACCGCCGTCGACGGGGGTGAGGACGAGCGTGGCGATGCTCTCGTCGGTGACGGCGTCGGCGGCCACGATCGCGGGGAGCGTGCGGTCGGGGCCCGGCGCGACGACCGCGGTGCCGAGGATGAGGGTCGCGAGCGCGGGGCTCGCGGCGAGCGCGCTCGCGAGGACGAGCACGAGGGCGGGCACGGCTCCCGCACGGCGGAGTCCGTTGAGGGCGACGCCCGCGGCGAGTGCGAGGCCGAGCCAGTACAGTCCGAGGGCGGGGGCGGTGTCGACGCGCACGGCGGTGCCTTCGGCCGTCACCACCGCGATGCCGGAGACGAGCACGGCGAGCGCGAGGCCCGACGCCGCGGCCACGAGCGGGATGATCGCCCGCGAGCCCGACCGCTGAGCGAGCGCGACGAGGGCCAGGGACGCGAGCGGCGCGGCGAGGGCGGCGAGCACGGCGGCCACGAGGATCGGCGGCGCCTCCGCCGGGAGGAGCGCCGCGATCGGGCCGAGGGCGATCGAGAGGTCGGGCCAGCCGAGCAGCAGGCCCGTCGGCGCGACCTCGGCGGGCTGCGACGGCAGACCGGGGTCGGCGAGGAGCCCGAGCGGCGTGCCGCGCAGCACGTGCGCGATGGCGAGCGGCGCGAACAGCGCGGCGGTCGGCACGACGAGCGTCAGCAGCCGCACGACGCGACGCGGGTTCGCGACCATCCAGGCGATCCACACGACCACGAGCGCGACGCCGAGCGAGGGGGCGGATGCGATGGTCACCGCCGCGAGGAGCCCCGCGACCGCGGTCGCGCTCCACGATCGCGGCGCGCGGGCGGCCGCGACGACGAGCCACGGCAGGGAGAGGAGCGCGACGAGGGCGGGCAGTCTTGCGTCGACGAGCGACACGACGACCGCCGGCGCGAGGGCGTAGACGGCGGCGACCGCGGCGGCGGGGCCCCGGCGCTCGACGAGGTTCGCCGCCGCCCACCATGCGCCGAGCGCCGCGAGCGCAGGAGCCGCGACCCACAGGGCGACGAGCGCGAGCGAGGGCTGCCAGAAGGTCAGCGACCCGAGGGCGGCGAGGACGAAGGCGAAGGGGTCGGAGGGGGCCGTCGCGGTCGCGAGGGTTCCCGCCCACAGCGTCGGGGCATCCGGAGCAAGGGGGCCGAGGGCGCCGCCCGCGAGGGCCGGCGCGGTCAGCAGCGACGACATGAGGAGGCCGCCGGCGAGGGCGAAGCCCGCGACGACGAGGCCGCCGCCGGGGAAGAAGTCGGGGCGGGGGCGCGCGTGCGCCTCGCCCGCGCCGAGGGCGGCGTCGCGGGTGATCGCCCGGCGACGGCGCACCTCCTCCGGCGACATGCGCAGGGCGTCGATCGCGGCCCAGCCGACCGAGCGCGTGCGCGCGATGCGACGGCGGGCGACGGGGACGGCCGCGCCCGAGAAGGCCACGGCGAACGCGGCGCCGAACTCGCCGAACACGCGCGAGGGTCGCTTGCCGAGCAGGTGGCCGAGCGAGCGGAGGACGGCGGCGGGCACGAGGCTCAGCCAGATCAGGGGCACGAGCGGCGCGGGCGCGTAGACGAGGCGGCGGTGGAGCTGCGCGGCACGGCGCCAGCGGGCGACGGTGCGGGCGTGGACGCGCGGGCGCTGGAACTCCGCGATCGAGCCGTGGACGAAGACGCGTGCGAGCGGCACGCCGACGACGCGGTGGCCGGCGAGGCGCGCCCGCACGCACAGGTCGAGGGCCGCGTCGATCGTCGGCAGGGCCGGGTCCATGCCGCCGAGCGCCTCCCACACGCTGCGGCGCACGAGCAGGCCGGCCTCGCCCATCGCGAGGACGTCCTGCAGGCGGTCGTGCTGGGCCTGGTCGAGCTCGCGCTCGGCGATCGCGATCGAGGCGCCCGTGCGGGTGAGGGTCTCGCCGTACTCGGCGATGACGGTCGGATGCGCCGCGTCCATCTGCTTGGCGCCCGCGATCGCGACCGACGGCGCGATCTCGACCGCGCCGAGCAGTCGCTCGAGCGCGCGAGCGTCGGGGGTGGAGTCGTGGCGGAGCAGCCAGAGCCACTCCTCGACGCCGCCGTAGGGCGAGCTCGTCGTCTCGGGCTCGGGGAGGGCCGCGACGGCGCGGGCGATTCCGTCGCCGAAGGTCGTCGAGCGGGGCGCGGCCACCGCGTGCGTCGGAGCGAGGGCCATGAGCGCGGCGGTGGCCGCGGCATCCTCTGCGGCGTCGACGACGACGAGGCGGTCGGGCCGACGGGACTGCTCGGCGAGCGCCTCCAGCGTCTGCTGCAGCGCGTCGCCGCCTCGACGGGCGACGAGCACCGCGGTCACTCGGGCTTGCATCGGCCCGAGCCTACGGCGGTATCGAGCGGCCCGGCGCAGACACGCGCGGTTCGGGCGTGCTCGGTCAGAAGGTCGACGCGCTCACGCGGTCGACGGGCTGCGGCTGATGAACTCAGGCGCGGCGGCGGAGCTTGCGGCGCTCGCGCTCGGAGAGCCCGCCCCAGATGCCGAAGCGCTCGTCGTTCTGCAGCGCGTAGTCGAGGCACTCGCCCCGGACCTCGCACGTCGTGCAGATCTTCTTCGCGTCGCGGGTCGATCCGCCCTTCTCGGGGAAGAACGCCTCGGGGTCGGTCTGCGCGCACAGCGCGTCGGCCTGCCAGGCGAGCGTGTCATCGTCATCGGTCGCGCGCACGCGGCGGACGCCGGGGACTCCGAGTCGGACGGGGTCGACGAACCAGTTCTCCGGAACCGTGTTGCGGTACTCGCTCATTCGTGACTCTCCTTCCCCCGGGTGGCTGCTCCCCTGCACCCGCCGGGATGCCCCTAATTACACTCGTGTGATTCCCTCGCGTCAAGTCGCGAATGGTAAAAGGGTCGACCGGTGGTTCAGGGTTGCGACGCGCCGCCGAAACCGTTACAGAGCGAATGTCGAATTCGGCCCGGATGCCAGTCCCCGTTCGGGGGTAAGCGGTTGCAGGCGGCGTCGAGCGCGTCGGCGCGCTCCCCCGCTCTCGCGTCGTCCTCGCGTCGATTCAGAGGGCGGATGCCCGGCGCGCCTCCCACGCCGATCGCACCATCTCGGCGAGCGAGTGGCGCATGCGCCAGTCGAGGTCGCGCGCCGCGAGCTCGCCGCTCGCCACGATGCGCGGCGGGTCTCCGGGGCGGCGGGGACCGATCTCAGGGTCGAAGGCGATGCCGGTCTCGGCGGCCATCGCATCCATGATCTGGCGCACGGAGACGCCGTCGCCGGAGCCGAGGTTGTACGCGCGCTCGAGCGGCTCGCCCGCGTCGAGGCGGCGCGCGGCTGCGACGTGCGCGAGGGCGAGGTCGGCGACGTGGATGTAGTCGCGCACGTTCGTGCCGTCCGGGGTCGGGTAATCGTCGCCGAAGAGGGTGACCGGCCGGTCCGCCTCGACGGCGGCGAGGATCGCGGGCTTGGTGATCTCGTGGAAGACCATCCGGTGGACCGGCAGGCCCTTCGGCGGCTTCAGCTCGTCGAGGAG
>JBKHYA010000051.1:0-10043 GCA_046565745.1 Actinomycetes bacterium | reverse complement strand
CGCCGATCTTCGCGCCGTCGCCGACGACGATCGGCCCCAGGAGCTTCGCGCCCGAGCCGATGACGACGCCGTCGCCGACCGTCGGGTGGCGCTTGCCCGTCGCGAACCCCGTGCCGCCGAGCGTGACCCCCTGGTAGAGCGTGACGTCCTCCCCCACCTCGGCCGTCTCGCCGATGACGACGCCCGTGCCGTGATCGATGAAGAAGCGACGGCCGATGCGCGCCCCCGGGTGGATCTCGATGCCGGTCAGGAACTTCGACCACTGCGACACGAGTCGGCCGAGCAGCTTGAAGCCCGCGTTCCACAGCCGGTGGGCGAGCCGGTGCCACCAGACGGCGTGCAGGCCCGACGACGTCAGGAACACCTCGAGGCCCGACCGCGCGGCGGGGTCGCGCAGTCGAGCCGTGGCGATGTCCTCGCGGAGCGGCATCTAGGAGCGGAGGTCTTCGTACAGCACGCTCGAGAGGTAGCGCTCGCCCGTGTCGGGGATGATCACGACGATCGTCTTGCCGGCGTTCTCGGGGCGCTTCGCGAGCTCGGCGGCGGCGTGCAGCGTCGCACCCGACGAGATGCCGGCGAGGATGCCCTCCTCCTTCGCCGCGCGGCGGGCCATCGAGATCGCCTGGGCGATGTTGACGTCGATGATCTCGTCGTAGATCTCGCGGTCGAGCACCGCGGGGACGAAGTTGGCGCCGATGCCGGCGATCTTGTGCGGACCGGGGGCGCCGCCGTTGAGGATGGGGCTCTCCTCCGGCTCGACGCCGACGATCTGGACGCCCGGCTTCTGCTCCTTGAGGTACTGGCCGGTGCCGGAGAGGGTGCCGCCCGTGCCGATGCCCGAGACGAAGATGTCGACCGCGCCGTCGGTGTCGTTCCAGACCTCGGGGCCGGTGGTCGCGCGGTGGATCGCGGCGTTCGCCTCGTTCTCGAACTGGCGGGCGAGAACGGCGCCCGGGCGCTCGGCGACGATCTGCTCGGCGCGCGACACGGCGCCTCTCATGCCCTCCGAGCCGGGAGTGAGGACGAGCTCGGCGCCGTAGGCCTTGAGGAGCATCTTGCGCTCCTCGCTCATCGTCTCGGGCATCGTCAGCACGACGTCGTAGCCGCGCGCGGCGCCGATCATCGCGAGCGCGATGCCGGTGTTGCCGCTCGTCGCCTCGACGAGCGTGCCGCCGGCGGTGAGCTCGCCGCTCGCCTCGGCGGCGTCGACGATGGCGACGCCCAGGCGGTCCTTGACGCTCGAGGACGGGTTGAAGAACTCGAGCTTCGCGAGCACCGTGGCGCCGGCGCCGTCGGTGATCGAGTTGAGCTGCACGAGGGGCGTGTTGCCGAACACCTTCGTGATGTCGGAGTAGATGCGGGCCATGGCGTTCTCCTCTGGGGAAGTCGTGGTGGGCGAGCCGTCGCCGGATCGCCTCTCAGCGTAGAGCGCGCGAGCCTCGAGCGCCCCGCGCGACGCATGCGCGGGCGCCGCGCACGCGCGCACCACCCACCGACAACGCCGGGCCGACCGGGTTGATTCCCGGCCAAGTCGAACAGTGCGGCCTAGAGGTCGCCGCCCGCTACCGCGAAGGTGTCGCACGCAGCGACGCCGCGCTCGAAGCCGATCGTGAACCAGCGCTGGCGCTGCTCGCTCGACCCGTGGGTCCAGCTCTCGGGCGAGACCTGGCCGCTCGTCTGCTCCTGGATGCGGTCGTCGCCGATGGCCTCGGCCGCGTCGAGGGCCTGCGCGACCTGCTCGCTCGTGATCGGCTCGAGCAGGGCATCCGGCCCATCGGACGCGGCGCCCGCCCACGCGCCGCCGAAGCAGTCGGCCTGCAGCTCGAGGCGCACGGCGTCGGATTCGGGCCCGGAGTCGGTGCGATCGGCCGACTCGAGCGCACCCGTGATCTTCTGCATGTGGTGGCCCCACTCGTGGGCGACGACGTACATCTCGGCGAGCGGCCCGCCCTCGGCGCCGAAGCGCGTGCGGAGGTCGTCGTAGAAGCCCGTGTCGAGGTAGATCGTCTCGTCGTTCGGGCAGTAGAAGGGGCCGACGGCGCTCGTCGCCTGGCCGCAGCCGGTGCTGACCGACTGCTCGAAGATGATCGCGCCGGGCCCGCGGTACTGCACGCCGATCTCGGGGGCCGCGTCGGTCCAGAACTCCTCGAGCGAGACCGCGGCGCCCGCGACGCGGCAGTCGACGCTCGCGTTCGCGTCGGCACCCGTGTCGCACTCGGCGAGCTCGGTCGTCTCGGGAGCGGGCCCGGCGCCCGTGCCTCCGCCGCCGAGAACGCCGCTGAGGTCGACCCCCGTGAACTGCGAGATCAGGAAGACGGCGATGATGCCGATGAGGCCACCACCGCCGCCGATGGCGAGCCCGCGCCCGCGGCCGGAGCGGCGGACGGAGGAGCCGGAGATGTCAGCGTCGTCTCGGAAGGTCACGTCGTGAACCTACTCCCCCGCGAATCGGGCGCGAAGGGGGTTGCGCGCATGGGGAAGCGGGGCGGAGAGCATGCTCTCCGCCCCGCTCGCTGCGGGATGACCGCTACGCGGCCCGGGGCAGGCTCGCCGGCTTGCCGGCCACCGTGCGCTCCGCGCTCTCGCTGCTCGCCGACTCGTAGCCGGGGGCGTTCGCGGTCACGACGACCGAGATGCGCGCGCCGGCGTCGTCAGCGGTCACGAGGTAGGTCGCGCCCGTGGCGCCCTCGATGGGCTCGCCGTCGCGCAGCCACTGGTAGGTCTGCTCGGCGGCCTCGACCGAGAAGGTCGGGGCCTTGACCCGCGCCTCCTTGCCGATCACGACGGGGCCGATGACCTTGGGTGCCTCGATGACCTCGATCGCGCCGAGGGTCTCGGCGATCTCGAAGGCGACGCTCGCCTCGGTGCCGTTGTCGGGCACCGCGATCGTGAGCTGCTGGGCGCCGGTGACGCCCTCCGGCACGGCGAACGTGACCGTGGCGCGGCCCGTCTCGTCGGAGCGGCCGACGATCGTGTTGTCGATCGGGGCCGAGCCGAGCACCTCCTCGCCGAGGCTCACGACGACCTCCGCGTCGCGGTCGCCCTGATTGGTGAACAGGAGGGAGCTGAGCGTCAGCGTGACCTCGTCGCCGGCGGTGTAGCCGTCGGCGTCGGGGGCGCTGATCGAGACGCCGACCGAGCGCTGGGCGAAATCGGGCGAGAGGGGGCTGCTCGCACCGACGTAGTCGACGAACGCCTCGAGGTCGATGCGACCCGAGTCTGCGCGGTTCGCCCCTTCGGCGAGGGTGAAGAAGTTGTCCCCCCCACTCGCGAGGAAGGAATTCGCCACGACGCGGACCTGCTGCTCGTCCGACACCGGCACGCCCTCGAGGCGCATGGTGCCGATGCGCTCGCCGGCGGGCTTCGCCGGGTCGTAGTCGTACTCGAGCGTCGACGAGACGCCGAGCTTCAGGAACGGCCGACTGCTGCCCGCGGGCTGCCACTGCTCCTCGAGGACCGAGCGCAGCTGCGCGCCCGTGAGCGTCATCGTGAAGAGGGTGTTCGCGAAGGGCTGGACGTTCGCGGCCTCGCGGAACGTGAGGTTGCCCGCCGGATCCAGCTCGCCGCTCGCGGCGTAGAGCAGGTTGGCGCGCAAGCCGCCCGGGTTCATGAGCGCGACCTCTGTGCCGAGATCCTGCGTGGCCCACAGCTGAGCGTCGGCGACCTCGTTGCCGAGCGTCGACTCCGCGCCACGGTTCTCGTTCTGCGCGCCGTTCTGGCCCGTGAGGTCGATTCCGCGGAGGAAGTCGTCCGTGATCTCGCCGAGACTCTCGTTGCCGGCGACAGCCGCGAACGCGACGGCATCGGCGACGATCGCCGCGATCTCGGGGTCGGGCTGCGCTGCGCCCGCGAGCGGCTTCACGCCGGCCGTGATGCTGATCAGGTCATTCGTCTCGGGGTCGACCGAGAGCTCGAGGTGACCGTAGGCCTCGCCGTACTGGCCGACCTGAAGGAGAGGCATGACCTCGTCGGTGCCCGGCACGGGAACCTCGAGGTCGTATTGGCTGTGAGTGTGACCGGTGACGACGGCATCGACCTTGCCGAGTACGCCGTTGACGAGGTCGCCGAACTCGGAATCGCCCGTGGCCGACTCGAGCGACGCGGACGGCGCGCCCTCGTGCGCCACGAGGATCACGACGTCCGCCTCGCCGTTGCCCGTGTCGCCGTCCTGGAGCTGGTCGGCGACGCGCACGGCTGCGGTGGTCATGTCGCCGATGTCGAGCGTCGCGATACCCTCCGGGCTCACGAGCGACGGCATGCTCTCGGTGAGCACGCCGACGAAACCGACCTTCACGCCGTCGACCTCGATGACCTCGTACTCCTGGTACGCCGGGGTCGAGGTGCCCTTCTCGTAGATGTTGGCTCCGAGGTAGGGGAAGTCGGAGTTCGGGATGACCCGCTCATCGACATCCGTGCGGCCCTGGTCGAACTCGTGGTTGCCGAAGGCGCTGAGATCGAGGCCCATCGCGTTGAGCGCGTCAAGGGTCGGCTCGTCGTTCTGGATGAACGAGGTGAACGTCGTCGCGCCGATGCTGTCGCCGGCGGCGATGAACAGGGTGTTCGGGTTCGCCGCGCGCGTCGCCTCGACGAGGCCGCCGAGGACGGCGACTCCCGCGGCCGGCGGAGCGGCCTCGAGTCGGCCGTGCAGGTCGTTGATCGTCAGGATGTCGATCTCGACCGGCGGCGGCGTCGTGCTGAGGCCGACGACGACGGGGTCGTGGTCGCTCGAGCGGAAGACGGTGCCGGCCTCGGTCGCGTCGAAGGCGTACTGGCGGTCGCTCCACTCGGCGGAGTTGATGCCCCAGACGCCGACGCCCGTGACCTGCGCCGCGATGCCGGGGCTCGCGATGACGTGGTCGAGCGAGCCGAGCTCGCCGTCGAAGGTGTAGGTGTACTGGTCATCGGTGAGGTCGGCGACGAGGTCGCTCCAGCCGGCGTCGGTGAGGGCCTGGATCGGGTCCTCCTCGCTGTAGGCGTTGAAATCTCCCATGAGGAGGACGTTCTCGCCCGCCGCGCCCGGGAGGGTCTCGACGAGCGCCGCGAGGGCGTTCGACTGCTCGACGCGCTCGGCATTGAAGAAGCCCTGCCCGTCGGCGGGCTCGGTGCCCGAGCCGCCCTTCGACTTGAAGTGGTTGGCGATGACCGTGAACTCGATGCCGCCGGCGGCGAAGGTCTGGCCGATCGGCTCGCGCGCGATGTCCCAGACCGTCTCGTCGACCTGCGTGAAGCTGTCGCCCACCGGGGTGACCGCTGCGGGCTTGAAGATGATGGCGTTGCTGATGAAGTCGACGATCGCGGCGTCGGTCAGCGCGGCGGGCGTGCGGACGTAGTCCCACGTGCCGGCGCCGGCCTGCGCGTTGAGCGCCGCGACGAGCGCTTGCAGCGCCTCGTCGGTCGGCTCGCCGAGCTTGACCGAGTTCTCGATCTCCTGGAGGGCGACGACGTCGGCGTCGAGACCGTTGATGGCCGCAACGATCTTCGACTCCTGGATGGCGAGCTGCTCGGCCGTGCGAGCGCCGCGCGCCTGGCTGTTCTGCGTCGTGAGCGTCGTGAAGTAGTTGAGCACGTTGTACGCCGCGACGCGGATGTCGCCGCCGACCTCGGGAGCCGAGGCGGGGCGCGCGTTGCGCGTCTCGAACGTGACGCCCGACTGCGCGGCGGTCTCGGTCGAGGTCGGCACCTGCGGCTGGAGGCGCCACTGGTTGAAGCCGTAGGTCAGCACGAAGGCGTCGTCGCCGAAGACGACCTTGTCGCCGTTGCGGACGACCTCGTCCTTCGAGAAGTAGGGCTGCGTGCCCGGGTAGGCCGAGTTCGTGACCTGCGCGTTGAACCCGTCGTCGAGCAGGATGCGCGACGCACGGTTGGCGGCCGCGATCGCGTCGGCCTCGGGGCCGGCGTCGACGAGCTCGGTGCTCTTGACCGCGAGCTCGGCGGGGCTGAGCCACAGCGCGCCGAAGCGGAAGAGCTCGTGGCTGGAGGAGACGAGGTAGTCGCCGCTCGGCGCGACGAGCATGCCCTCGAAGGCCTCGCGCTCGTCGCCGGTGACGTCCGTCGGGAGGGCGACCGGGGCGGGGACGCCCACGGCGGCCTCGACGAGGGTGACCTGGCCGGCGGTCGTCGCGCTCACCTGGGTCTGGCCGAAGTACTCCGACGCGACGCCGGTGACCTCGACGAGGTCGCCGATCGCGACCGGGTGCGCCTGGCTGCCCGTGAAGACGAACAGGCCGTCGGAGACGCCGGGGGTCGTGTCGGCGCCCGGGGTCTGGATGTAGAACCCGCTGTAGCCGCCGGTGCCGCGGTGGTCGGCGACGACCACGCCCTGCACGGTGACCGACTGGCTCGCGAGGGGCGTCGACGCCCCCGGACCCTGCACGGCGGCGATCGGGATGTGGGTGCTGGCCATGGCCGGCGTCGCGGTGATGCCCGCGAGACCGAGGCCCACGCAGACGGCGGTCGTGAAGGCCGTCGCGCGCGCGGTCGCGCGTGCGCGGCCGCCCTGAGATGTGGATGACATGGTGCGCTGAGCTCCTTGGGGTGGGAGGGCGGTAGGGTGCGTCCCCCTGAACGGGGGTCAGAACGAACCATAAGCACAGAACGGTCGATGCACCTAGTGCTCACATGAGTGGTAACGCGCTGTTCACGTGCTCGATGGCGCGGGCGGCTCGCGGACGACCCCCGGTCGTCGGGCGCCCGCCACGGTACGGCGGCCGCGTGAACGCGCAGCGACGCCGGAGTGAGCAGAGGATGCCAGGATCGTTGCATGCGCCGGACCGCCGGTCGCCGTCACCGTCCCCAGCCCGCGGAGGCCCCATGCTCACGGTCGTCCTCGGCCTCGCCGGCGCCCTCGTCTACGGCGCCGCCGACTTCGTCGGGGGACTCGCCGCGCGCCGGATCTCCGCGCTCCGCGTCACCGCGCTCGGCGCCCTGTCGGGCGTCGTGCTCCTCATCGCGGGCGCGCTCGTCATCCCGGGCCGGTGGTCGGCCGAGGCGCTGCTGTGGGGCGGCATCTCGGGCCTGACGGGCGCCGTGGCGATCGCGCTGCTCTACGCGTGCCTCGCGATCGGGCCGATGAGCATCCTCTCGCCCCTGACGGCCGTGACCTCCGCGATCGTGCCGCTCACGTGGGGCCTCGCGACCGGGTCCGAGCTCGGCGCGCTCGCGTACCCCGCCTTCGCGCTCGCGCTCGTCGCGGTCGTGCTCGTCGGCTTCGTTCCGAGCGAGGGCGCGGTGCGGCCGACCGCCCGCGGACTCATCATGGCGACGATCTCGGGCACCCTCATCGGCGCCTTCTACATCCTCATGGAGCAGACGCCCGACGACAGCGGCCTCGTGCCCCTCATCGCCAATCGCGCCGTCAACGCGACGCTCATGGTGACGGTCATCGTGCTCCTCGCGATCGTCGCGGGGCAGCGGGGCATGGCGGCGGATGCCCGGCTCGCCGTGCTCGACGGATCCCACGGCGCCCCGCACGCGCTCGAGAGCCCGCGCGGCCCGGGCGGCGCCGTGCGCGCGAGCGCCGCGGCCCTCCGCGGCGGGTGGCGCGGCGGGATCGCGCTCGGCCTGCTGTGCGGCGTGCTCGACGCGGGGGCGAACGTGATCGCGCTCGTCGGGCTGCGGCTGGGCGACCTGGCGGTCGTGTCGGTGCTCACCGCGCTGTATCCGGCCGGCACGATTCTTCTCGCGGCGCTCGTGCTGCGCGAGCGCATCGCGCGACTGCAGTGGGTGGGGCTCGTGCTCGCTCTCGCGGCGAGCGCGATGCTCGCGCTGGCCTGAGCGGAGCATCCGCCCCCCTCGTCGGACGGAGACGCGAACGGCCCGGCACCCACTAACGGGGCCGGGCCGTCGACGCGCTGTCGGCTAGAGCGCGGCGAGCTCGTCGAGGACGCGGTCGCCCGCGCGCACCTCGGTCGTGTCGGCCGAGATCTCGGCGCGGTCGAGGAGCTCCTCGAAGCGGCGGCGGCGCGGGCGCGTGATGAGCGTCACGACCGTGCCGACCTTGCCCGCGCGGCCCGTGCGGCCCGAGCGGTGCAGGTACGTCTTGTACTCGTCGGGCGCGTCGGCCTGGATGACGAGCGAGATGTCGTCGACGTGGATGCCGCGCGCGGCGACGTCGGTCGCGACGAGCACGTTCACGCGACCGCTCGTCAGCTTGTCGAGGTTGCGCTGGCGGTTGCGCTGGTTGAGGTCGCCGTGGAGGCTCGTCGCCGGGATGCCCGCGTCGTCGAGCTGCTCGGCGAGCTCCTCGGCGAAGGCGCGAGTGCGGGCGAAGACGAGGGTCTTGCCGGCGCCCGAGGCGAGCTGCTCGATGACCGCCCGCTTCTCGCGCTGCTCGACGAGCAGCACCTTGTGGTCGATCGTCGACGACTGCTGGTCCTCACCGGCGACCTCGTAGACCGAGGGGTCGTGGAGGAACTCGGTGACGAGGTTCGCGACGCCCGAGTCGAGGGTCGCCGAGAAGAGCAGCTTCTGCCCGCCGTCGGCCGTCTCGCGGAGGATGCGCTGCACGGGCTCGAGGAAGCCGAGCTCGCACATGTGGTCGGCCTCGTCGAGCACCGTGATGACGACCTCGCTGAGGTCGAGGCGGCCCTGCTGGATGAGGTCCTCGATGCGGCCGGGCGTGCCGATGATGATGTCGACCCCGCGCTGCAGGGCGCCCACCTGGCGACCCTGGGGGACGCCGCCGTAGATCTGCGTCGTGAACAGCCCCACGCTGCGCGCGATCGGCTGCACCGTCGCGTCGATCTGCAGGGCGAGCTCGCGCGTCGGGGCGAGGATGAGCGCCCGCGGGTTGCGACCGGGCTGACGACGGCGACCGCCGCCGTTCTCCATGAGCCGCTCGACGAGGGGCGCGCCGAACGCGATGGTCTTGCCGGAGCCGGTGCGACCGCGGCCGAGGACGTCGCGACCCGCGAGGACGTCGGGGATCGTCGCGGCCTGGATCGGGAACGGGCTCACGGCGCCGAGCTCGGCGAGCGTGCGGCTGATGTTGTCGCCGAGGCCGAGGTCGCCGAAGGTCACGCCCTCGACGTCGGTCGCGAGCACGGCGTCGGCCGTGAGGCGCGCGAGCACGACGTCGTCCTGCGGGCCGGTGTGCTGCGCGCGGGTCGGGTAGAACTCGGAGTCGCGGCGGGCCGGGCGCTCGTCCCGGTCGAACTCGCGGCGGGCGGGGCGCTCGTCGCGGTCGAAGGAGCGGGCCGGGCGGGCGTCGCGGTCGAAGGATCGGCCGCCGCGCGTGTCCGCACCGCCGACACCGCGGCCGCGCTCCGGGCGAGTCGTGCGCGACTCGCCGCGGGCCTCGTCGAACTGTCGGTCTCGCGGACGATCGCGATCGAACTCACGGCGGGCGGGACGCGCATCGCGGTCGAAGCGATCGTTCGAGCGCGCCGGGCGCGCATCGCGGTCGAAGGAGCGCGCGCCGCGATCGGCGTCGCGGGCCGGGCGCGCCGGGCTCTCGGAGCCGCGCGGGCGCCACTCGGGGCGGTGCGCCGTGCGGCCCGTGCCCGTGCGGTCGACGTGGATGTCGCGGCTCGGGCGGCCCGTGCGGGCGCCGGTGCCGCGGCCGACGGCGCCGCTGCGCGGAGCCGAGCGGTCGAAGCGGTCGCTGCGGTCGTTCGAGCGGGCCGGACGCGCATCCCGGTCGAAGCGATCGTTCGAGCGGGCGGGGCGCTCGTCGCGGTCGCCGGGGCGCGAGCGCTCGGGAGCGTGGCCGCGGTCGACGCGCTCGTCACGGGACCAGCGCGCCTTCTTGGCGGGGGCATCCGCGTCGTCGGGGCGGTGGCCGCGGTGCTTGGGGCTGCGGGAACCGGCCGGAGCGGCGGTCGAGCGGGCGGGGGCGTGGGCGCGCGAGGGGCGGCCCTTGTTGTTCTGGGGCATGGTGCTTTCCGGGGTAGAGCAAGAAGCAGCGTCGACGCGACAGCGTCATCCCCGGGCACTCATCGACCGGGCCGATACATCCTGAAATGGTGTATTCCGCGCCTTCTGGCGGGGAAACCGGCCCGGGAGACGCACACAATGGCACGCGGATCGCTCCGCGCCGTCTCCCA
>JBKHYA010000050.1:0-10227 GCA_046565745.1 Actinomycetes bacterium | reverse complement strand
CGCCACGCGGATCGGCGTCGTCGGCGCCCTGCGGCATCCGAACCATCTCGTGGCATCCCTCCCCGACGCGGTCGAGCATGCGCGTTCCCACATCGCGCGCGAGCAGGCGGCCGGCGTCGTCGGAGGCGGCGACTAACCTGTACCGGTGACGACGACCGCGACCCGACCCGACAGCCGCGGCCCGGGCGCGAGCACCCCGCAGGCGATCCTCGAGACGGTCTTCGGCTACCCGGCCTTCCGCGGCGACCAGCAACAGATCATCGACCACGTCGTCTCCGGCGGCGACGCGCTCGTGCTCATGCCGACGGGCGGCGGCAAGTCGCTCTGCTACCAGATCCCCGCGCTCGTGCGCGAGGGCGTCGGCGTCGTCATCTCGCCTCTCATCGCCCTCATGAAGGACCAGGTGGATGCCCTCGAGGCGGTCGGCGTGCGCGCCGCGTTCCTCAACTCCACGCAGGGGCCCGACGAGCGGCGCGAGGTCGAGCGGGCCCTCGCCTCGGGCGAGGTCGATCTGCTCTACATGGCGCCTGAGCGCGTCACCGTGCCCTCGACGGGCGACCTCCTCGACCGCCTGAACGTCTCGCTCTTCGCGATCGACGAGGCGCACTGCGTCTCGCAGTGGGGCCACGACTTCCGCCCCGACTACCTCGCGCTGTCGATGCTGCACGAGCGCTGGCCGAGCGTGCCGCGCATCGCCCTCACGGCGACGGCGACCGCGGCGACGGCGACCGAGATCCAGCAGCGCCTGCAGCTCGAGCAGGCGCGCACGTTCGTCTCGAGCTTCGACCGCCCGAACATCCAGTACCGGATCGAGCCGAAGAACCAGCCCGTCCAGCAGCTGCTGCAGCTCATCAGGACCGAGCACCCGGGCGACGCGGGCATCGTCTACTGCCTGTCGCGGGCATCCGTCGAGAAGACCGCCGCAGCGCTCGTCGACCACGGCATCCCCGCCCTGCCGTACCACGCGGGTCTCGACGCGCGCACGCGCTCCGACCACCAGTCGCGCTTCCTCCGGGAGGACGGCATCGTCATGGTCGCGACGATCGCGTTCGGCATGGGCATCGACAAGCCCGACGTGCGCTTCGTCGCCCACCTCGACCTGCCCAAGAGCGTCGAGGGCTACTACCAGGAGACCGGGCGCGCGGGCCGCGACGGCCTGCCGTCGACCGCGTGGCTCGCGTACGGACTGCAGGACGTCGTGCAGCAGCGGCAGATGATCGACCGCTCGGAGGGCAACCCGGCGTACAAGCGCCGCATGGGCCAGCTGCTCGACGCGATGCTCGCGCTGTGCGAGACGGTCGAGTGCCGGCGCGTGCAGCTGCTCGCCTACTTCGGCCAGCAGTCGACGCCCTGCGGCAACTGCGACACGTGCCTCGCCCCGCCCGAGAGCTTCGACGGAACGGTGCCCGCGCAGAAGCTGCTCTCCACGATCGTCCGGCTCGACCGCGAGCGCCGTCAGCGCTACGGCGCCGGCCAGCTCATCGACATCCTGCTCGGCAAGCGCACGCCGCGCGTCGAGCAGCTCGGCCACGCCGACCTCGCGACCTTCGGCATCGGAACCGAGCTCACCGAGCAGGAGTGGCGCGGCGTCGTGCGGCAGCTGCTCGCCCAGGGGCTCCTCGCGGTGCACGGCGACGGCTACGGCACGCTCGTGATCACCGAGGCGAGCGCCGAGGTGCTCACGGGCGGTCGCGTCGTCCGCCTGCGCCGCGAGGTCGCCCGGCCCACGCGCTCGTCGAAGCGCAGCGCCCCCTCCGACCTGCCCGCGGGCGCCGCCCCGCTCTTCGAGCGCCTGCGCGCGTGGCGCGGCGCGACCGCCCGCGCACTCAACGCGCCGGCGTACATCGTCTTCGGCGACGCGACCCTGCGCGGCATCGCGCTCACGACCCCGTCGACGCTCGACGAGCTCGGCCAGATCAGCGGAGTCGGCGCGAAGAAGCTCGACCAGTTCGGCGAGGCCGTGCTCGCGATCGTGCGCGGTGAGGAACCGCCGGCTCTCGAGCCCGCCGACGCCTCCGCTCCGGGCGCGGCCGCCGCCCCGACGACGGATGCTCCCCTCCGGTCGCGCGCCGCCCCGACCCGCGCCCCCCGCGCCGGCGGCTCCTCGGCCGCAGGCCCGCGCTTCGGCTCGAGCTCCCGTGCCCCCGCCGTCGAGCCCGACTACTCCGAGATCCCGCTCGATGAGCTGCCGCCCGACGACGAGTTCTTCCCGCCGCCGCCCGATGACTACTGAGAAGGCCCGTGAGCACTGAGCAGGCCGACCGGGCGCTGCACGCCGAGCCGCCACCCACCATCGCCGGCGGCGAGGGGGCGACGGTCCGATTGCGCGCCTGGCGCGACGCCGACCGGGAGCCGTTCGCGGCGCTCAACGCCGACCCCGAGGTCATGGAGCACTTCCCGGTGCCGCTCGCGCAGGAACAGAGCGACGCGATGGTCGACCGCATCGTCGCGCACCACGTAGAGCGCGGCTACGGGCTCTGGGCGCTCGAGGTCGACGGCCGATTCGCAGGGTTCGTCGGGCTCTCCACGGCGAGCTTTCCCGCGCAGTTCACCCCCGCCGTCGAGGTCGGGTGGCGGCTCGCCCGCTGGGCCTGGGGCCGCGGGGCCGCGTCGACGGCGGCCCGCCGCGTGCTCCGGGCCGCGCCCGGCTTCGGCATCGAGGAGGTGCTGTCGTTCACCGCGACGAGCAACACGCGCTCGGTCGCGGTGATGGAGCGCATCGGGATGGTGCGCGACCCCGACGGCGACTTCGAGCATCCGCGCGTGCCCGAGGGCAGCCCGCTTCGCCGGCACGTCCTCTACCGGTGGCGGTCGACCGGCGCCGATGAGGGCGACACGGCCGGACGCATTCCCGGCGGGGAATGAGTCGCCTGCCAGGATGACCCGGTGCTGAACCTGCTCGCTCGACTCGTGCTCACGCCGATCGCGCGACTCGTCTTCCGGCCCGTCGTCATCGGTCGTCGCCGGATGCCCCCGACCGGAGGCGTCGTCGTCGCGAGCAATCACCTGTCGTTCATCGACAGCGTCGTCATCAGCCTTCTCGCCCGCCGACCCGTGAGCTTCCTCGCGAAGGCCGACTACTTCACCGGGCGCGGCCTGAAGGGCGCCCTCTCCCGGGCCTTCTTCACGGGCGTCGGGGCGATCCCGGTGGAGCGCGGGGCGGGCAAGGCGGCCCAGGATGCCCTCGACGCGGGGCTCGCGAAGCTGCAGGCGGGTCAGCCGTTCTCGATCTACCCGGAGGGCACGCGATCGCGCGACGGCCGCCTCTACCGCGGCAAGACGGGCGTCGCCTGGCTCGCCCTCACGGCGGGCGTGCCCGTCGTCCCCGTCGCGCTGCGCGGCACCCAGGATCTCCAGCCGGTCGGCTCGAAGCGGCTGCGGCTGGCGCGGATCCGTGTCGAGTTCGGCGACCCGATCGACGTGAGCGGGTTCGGCCCGGCGAGCTCCGGGCGCGCACGTCGGGAGGCGACGGACGCGATCATGGCCGAGATCCAGCGCATGTCGGGCCAGGAGTACGCGGGCGTCTACAACGAGCCGCCCGCGCACGGGGTGGTCGAGAAGGTGCGGCGGGTGTTCCGCTCGCCCGGCGAGCTCTAGGAGCCGGCCGAGGCCTCCGTCTGCGCGGCGGCGACCTTCGCCTTGACCTCATCCATGTCGAGGCCCTTCACGGCGGTGATGACCTGCTCGAGCGCCGGACCGGGCAGTGCGCCCGGCTGCGCGAAGACGAGGATGCCGTCACGGAAGGCCATGAGGGTCGGGATCGACCGGATGTTCGCAGCCGACGCGAGAGCCTGCTCGGCCTCGGTGTCGACCTTGCCGAAGGTCACATCGGGGTGCTGCTCGCTCGCCGTGTCGTAGACGGGCGCGAACTGGCGGCACGGGCCGCACCACTCCGCCCAGAAGTCGACGAGGGTGATGCCGGGGGCCGTCACGGTCTGCTCGAAGTCGGCCGAGGTCAGGTCTACGGTTGCCATGCCTCCATGGTGCCACATTCCGACCGATACCCCCAGGGGTATTCTCGCAGGGCGAACAGCCGTGGGGAGTCCACCATGCGGGCGCTCAGGAACCGATGGATTCCTACAAGGCAGGCCGCGAGCATCCGTCGACGCTTCGTTCGTCGGGCACCACGATCGCGCAGTGCGTCGCGCGCGCTCCTACTGTCTCAATCGGGAACGCCCGCCGCCGCGCGCGGTCGGGCCTCACCCTTCTTCCGGCTCCACACGATGGGACAGAGATGACTTCGCTCGCCGACTCCACGACCGCCAGCCCCGCGGCTGCCGCCGCCGCCGACCTCCCCGCGTCGCCCGCGGCGCCGGAGACCGAGGCCATCGCCGTCGACGTCGAGAGCCTCGGCCGCCAGCTCCTCGGCCAGTGGGCCTACGCCCGACAGCACGCGCGCGAGCTCATGGCCCGCCCCGAGTTCCACCGCGACCCCGAGCTCGGCAAGGACGAGCACCGCGAGCGCGTGCTCGGCCAGCTGCACCTGCTCGTGGAGAACGGCTCCGTGCACCGCGCCTTCCCGAAGTCGGTCGGCGGCCAGGAGGACAACGGCGGCAACATCGCGAGCTTCGAGGAGCTCGTGCTCGGCGACCCGAGCATGCAGATCAAGTCGGGCGTGCAGTGGGGGCTCTTCGCCGCCGCCATTCAGCACCTCGGCACCGAGGCGCATCACGCGGCTCTCCTTCCCGGCGCACTCAACATGGACGTGCCGGGCGCCTTCGCGATGACCGAGACCGGACACGGCTCGGACGTCTCGGCCGTCGGCACCACGGCGACCTTCGACCCGGCGACCGATGAGTGGGTCATCCACACGCCTTTCCGCGCCGCGTGGAAGGACTACCTCGGCAACGCCGCTCTGCACGCGAAGGCCGCCGTGGTCTTCGCCCAGCTCATCACGCGCGGCGTGAACCACGGCGTGCACGCGATCTACGTCCCCATCCGCGACGAGAAGGGCGCGTTCCTTCCCGGAATCGGCGGCGAGGACGACGGACTCAAGGGCGGGCTCAACGGCATCGACAACGGCCGCCTGCACTTCACGAACGTGCGCGTGCCCCGCGCCAATCTCCTCAACCGCTACGGCGACGTCGACGCGCAGGGCGTCTACACCTCGCCCATCGCAAGCCCGGGCCGTCGCTTCTTCACGATGCTCGGCACGCTCGTGCAGGGCCGCGTCTCGCTCGACGGCGCGTGCGTCGTCGCGAGCAAGCTCGCCCTGACCATCGCGCTGCGGTACGGCAGCGAGCGCCGGCAGTTCACGGCCGCGAGCGACGACGAGGTCGTCCTGCTCGACTACCAGCGCCACCAGCGCCGCCTGCTTCCCCGACTCGCGCAGACCTATGCGATGTCGTTCGCGCACGAGGTCTTCCTGACCAAGTTCGATGCCGTGTTCTCGGGGGCCGCCGACACCGACGCCGACCGCGAGGATCTCGAGACGCTCGCCGCGGCTCTCAAGCCCCTCAGCACGTGGGCCGCGCTCGACATCATCCAGGAGGCGCGCGAGGCGTGCGGCGGCCAGGGCTTCCTCGCCGAGAACCGCCTCGTCCAGCTCCGGGCTGACCTCGACGTCTACGCGACGTTCGAGGGCGACAACAACGTGCTGCTGCAGCTCGTCGCCAAGCGCCTGCTGACCGACTACTCGCGCAAGTTCGCGAAGGCCGACGCGGGAGCGCTCGCCTCCTTCGTGGTCGAGCAGGTCGGCAACGCCGCGGTGCACCGCACCGGACTCCGTCGTCTCGCGCAGTCGGTCGCCGACTTCGGGTCGACCGCGCGCTCGGTCGGCTACGTGCGCGGCAGCGCGGCCCAGCGCCAGCTGCTCACCGACCGCGTCGAGACCATGGTCGCCGAGCTCGCCGGCCGGCTGCGCCCCGCCTCGAAGCTGCCGAAGGCCGAAGCGGCGGCGCTGTTCAACCGCCACCAGAACGAGCTCATCGAGGCTGCCCGCGCCCACGGCGAGCTGCTCCAGTGGGAGGCCTTCACCGACGCGCTCGACGACGTCGCCGACCCCGGCACGAAGCAGGTGCTGACCTGGCTGCGCGACCTGTTCGGGTTCACGCTCATCGAGAAGAACCTCGCCTGGTACCTCATCCACGGCCGGCTCTCGGGCCAGCGGGCGCAGGCCATCACCGAGTACATCGACGGTCGGCTTCTGCCGCGCCTCCGCCCGCACGCGCTCCCGCTCACCGAGGCGTTCGGGCTGCGTCCCGAGCACATCCGGGCCGAGATCGCGACCGGTGTCGAGCACGAGCGCCAGGAGGAGGCGCGCGCCTACTTCGCCGACCTGCGGTCGCGCGGGCTCGCGCCGATCGACGAGAAGGACCTCGTCGCGGCGAAGGGCGCGCGCCGCTAGGCCGCACCCCGCGCATCAGCCGCTCGGCGACCCCGAGCTCGCGACGCGCCGTCGCTGTGGTGGACGGCGGCGCGTCGCGCATCCCCGTCGGTGACGGGAAGGCGTGACGACTACTTGCTCGCGGCGCGCGTGACGGCGTCGCTGTTCTGCGAACGCGTGCTCGCGGCCTTCTTATCGGCCTTCGCGACGCGCTTCTCCTTGAGGGTCTTCGTCGCGGCGGTCTTCGTCGAGTTCTTGCGGACGGACTTCTCACCCATGGTGACTCTCCTTGTCGAGAGTCGAAGTGACCCTGTGCTCGTGAGCGTACGCGCCTTTCCGCGCAGTGGCCCGGGTTAGAGTCCGATCGTGACCTTGACCGACGTCGTCATCCCTCAGTCCGGCGACCCTCGCGGCGGTGACCTACGTGGCCTGCTCGGCGTGCCCGACGGCTCCGGTCCCTTCCCGGCGCTCGTCGTGCTGCACGAGGTGTTCGGCGTCGACGACGCGATGCGCGACCACCTCGAGCGCCTGCGCGGGCTCGGCTACCTCGTCCTGATGCCCGACCTGTTCAGTCGCGGCGGCAGGCGGAAGTGCCTCGTCGCGACCTTCCGCGCGCTGCGCGAGGGGAGCGGCGCGGCGTTCGACGACGTCGAGGCGGCGCGCGCCCTCCTGCTCTCGCGCCCCGAGGCGCGCGGCTCGGTCGGCGTCATCGGCTTCTGCATGGGCGGAGGCTTCGCGCTGCTGCTGGCGGGGTCGGGCGACTACAGCGCAGCATCCGTCAATTACGGGATGCTCCCGCCCGACCTCGACGACGCCCTCGACGGCGCGTGCCCGATCGTCGGCTCCTTCGGCGGGCGCGACCGCACCCTGCGCGGCGCGGCGGCGCGACTGGAGTCGGCTCTCGCCGCACGCGGCATTGAGCACGACGTGGTCGAGTACCCCGGCGCGGGTCACGCGTTCCTCAACGAGCGGCACGCCGGACCCCGGCTCATGCGGGTGCTCATGGGCCCCGCGATGGGGCTCGGGCCGCGACCGGTCGAGGCGGCCGACGCCTGGCAGCGCATCGACCGCTTCTTCCAGCGGCAGCTCGCCTGACGCGCCGGCGGCGCCTCGGCTAGACGCCCAGCTTCTCGCGCACCGCCGCGTCGCTCGGCTCGACGAGGTGCGAGCCGTCGGGGAAGACGACGACGGGGATGTTCATGCGTCCGCTGATCGACTGCGCCGTCGCGGCGGCCTCGGCGGACTGCTCGACGTCGATCTTGGTCCAGTCGACGCCGAGGTCGTTGAGGAGGGCCTCGGTGCGACGGCAGTCGCGGCACCAGTCGGCGCCGTACATCGTGATGGCGCCGTCGACGGGGGTGATGGAGGAGGTGTCTGTCATGCTTTCAGCCAACCACGCGGAGGGTGGAAGTCTTCCCGACGGCGTTCGTAGACTGCGGCCATGACCGACAGCGCCCTCGGAGCCTTCGCCGATCCGGCCTCGACAGCCGCCCACTACGCCGCGCGGCTGGCGTTCGAGACCGACGCCTCCGATGTGGCCGCCGCCCTCGAGTCGGGCGAGCGCTTCCACTTCATCGACGTGCGCGGGCAGACCGCCTGGAGTCAGGGCCACGCGGTGGGCGCGCGGCACATCCCGCGGCAGGAGCTCGTCGAGCGGATGGGCGAGCTCGCGGCGGGCATCCCGGTCATCGTGTACTGCTGGGGGCCCGGCTGCAACGGCGCGGCCAAGGCGGCGCGCGATCTGGCCGGCCAGGGCGTCGCAGTGAAGGAGATGCTCGGCGGCTTCGAGTACTGGGCCCGCGAGGGCTACCCGGTCGAGGGGGCGAGCGGGCCCATCCATCGCCCGATCGACCCGCTGACCGCACCCGTCGAGCACGCGATCAGCTGCGACTGCTGAGCGCGGCTGCGGGGTTCAGCCCGCGATGCCGAGCGACTGGATTCCCACCGCGAGCAGCGGAGCGACGACGAGCGCGGGCAGCATGTCGCCGACGGCGATGTGGCGCAGGTTGAGCAGGCGGATTCCGACTCCGAGCAGCAGCACGCCGCCGGTCGCGGTGAGGGCCGCGATCGCCGCGCCCGACATGACCGAGCCGAGCAGGAAGGCGAGCGCCGTCAACAGCCCTTGCCAGATGCCGACCGGCAGCGCCGATGCCGCGACGCCCCAGCCGAGCGAGGCGGCGAACGCGATCGACGCGAAGCCGTCGAGCGTCGCCTTGAGCGCAAGCTGATCGATGCCCTGACCCGTGCCGTCCTGGAAGGCGCCGAGGATCGCGAGGGGGCCGATCGCGAACACGAGCGACGCGTCCACGAACCCGGTGATGAAGCGCTCGCGCGGCGAGAGCACGAGCGGAGCATCCACGATCGCGGGGTCGATCGGTCCGGCGGCGGATGCTGCGCTCGCGCCCTTCCGCGTGAATCGCGACTGCAGCCATCCGCCGAAGCCCTCCAGGCGGCTCTCGATGCCCGCGATCGATCCGATGATGCTGCCGATCAGCAGGGCGCCGATGACGACGAGGAAGGTGCCGCCTGCGCCGACCGCGTCGACGAACGCGGCATCGGTGAGCGAGACGAGGTTGAGGCCGCCGAGGACGATCGTGATGAGGCCGAGGGCGTCGGTGACGACGCGCGTCGTGCGCTCCTGCAGGCGGTGGCCGATGAGCACGCCGATCGCCGCGCCCACGACGATGGTCGTCACGTTGAGCAGGGTGCCGAGGCCGACGATCACGTGATCAGATTATTCGGCCGCGAACGTGCCGGGTGACGGGCCGGCGTGCGGTCAGCCGACGGCGCGCGTGACGAGCTCGGCGATGCGCTTCTCCTCGGCCGGGCCGATCGCGGTGATCGCGAACACCGTCGGCCACATGCTGCCGTCGTCGAGCTTCGCCGGGTCGTTGAAGCCGAGCTCGCAGTAGCGGCCCTCGAACTTGCCCGCCGACTTGAAGAAGCACACGACCTTGCCATCGAGGGCGTAGGCGGGCATGCCGTACCAGGTGCGGGGGGCGAGCCGAGGCTCGGCGGCGGTCACGAGCTCGTGCACTCTCGTCGCGAGCGGGCGGTCGTCGTCGTTGAGCTTCGCGATCGCGTCGAGCACGTCCTGCAGCTCGGCGGCGGCCTTCGCCGCACCCTTCTCGCGCTTCGCCTCAGCCCGTAGCTCGGCCGCGCGCTCCTTCATCGCGGCGCGCTCCTCGGCGCTGAATCCGTCGTTCGCCACGTCGACCTCCTGCGGGTGCGGATGCTCGCCCTCGGTCGGGCGCGACGCCAGCGTACTCTCGAGCCCCAGCGGGCGGGTCAGGACTCCGACGGCGCCAGCGGAAGCTCCGGTCCGTAGTTCCACGACAGAATGGCCGGCTGCTCGCGGTAGTAGCTCAGCACCGACACCGACCCTGCATCCAGGCTGATCTGGGCGCCGAATCGAGGAGCCTGTCGCAGGTAGACGGCGGTCAGGATGCGCAGGAAGTGGCCGTGCGCCACCACGGCGACGTCTCCCTCCGCCATGGCGGGCAGCACTCGCGTGAGGACCCGTGACGCGCGCGCCGCGACCTCTTCCACCGTCTCACCCGGTGTCTCCCCGCGGATGACTCCGTGGGTGAAGGTGCTCCAGTCGTAGCCGAGCTCGGCGCGGATCTCGCGCGTCGTGCGCCCTTCGTATCCGCCGTAGTCCCATTCGACGAGGAGGGGATCGACCTCGGCCTCCAGACCGGCGAGCTCAGCAGTGCGTCGCGCCCGCTGCAGCGGCGAGGTCAGGACGAGCGAGAAGTCGTAGTCGCCGAGCAGCCTGCCGGCACCGCGGGCGAGCTCCTCGCCTCGGGCGGTCAGGGGGATGTCGGTGAGTCCCGTGTGCTTGCCGCTCCTCGACCACTCCGTCTCTCCGTGGCGGAGCAGGACGAGCTTCCCCGACGGGT
>JBKHYA010000049.1:0-10488 GCA_046565745.1 Actinomycetes bacterium | reverse complement strand
CACCACGAATCCGAGCAGCGCGAGCGCGGCGACGCCGACCCGCACGGGCAGCGCCGCACCGAGGAGCGCGGTGATCGCCAGCACGGCTCCGACGACGATCGCGCAGTTCGCGCCCGACACCGCGGTGAGGTGGCTGAGCGACGAGCGCTTCATCGCCGCGTCGAGCTCCGCGTCCACGGCGGAGGTGTCGCCGATCGCGAGGCCGGGGAGCAGCGCGGCCCCCGCGCCCGGGAAGCCGCTCGCGACACCGAGGAAGCGCTCGCGCAGAGCATCCGCGCCCGCGACGAGAGTCGGTGGCAGCCCTGCCTCACCGAGCTGCCCGAGCGGCCGGGCGAGCGCGACTCGATCGTCGCCCGGCTCGAGCGGGATCAACCGGACGAGCCCGTGCCACCGCGACCCGAGCGGCGCGCGCTCGTCCGGCTCGAACCCGAGCAGCACGATCGGCACGCGCACCTCGAGCGCGGGCGACGCGGCGTCACCGCTCGGCCCCGCGCCTCGCGGCGAGAGCGCGACGATGGTCGCGTCGACCGCGCCTCCCGCTGGCGACCCGGGCGCGGATGCGGTCGGACCGCTCCCGGCGACCGTCTCGTCGAGCGCGACGACGACCGCGATCGGCGCCCCCGAGTCGAGCGCGTCGACGAGCGCGGGCGGGTGCCGGACCGGCTCGTGCAGCCCGATCGCGAGGGCGATGACGCCGACCGCGACGAGGGGCAGGATGCTCGCCTCGATCACGCGCACCGCCCTCGTCCTACCCGCAGACGCCCGGGGGCGCTCTCGGCGCAGCGTCGCGGCGATCGCGAGCCCGGCGAGCACGAGCACGACGGCCACCACGACCCCGGCCGCGCCGGGCGCCCCGACGAGGACGATCGCCGCGACCCAGCCGGCCGCCGCGGGCAGGGCGAGCCGCAGATCGACCTCGCTCGCCGCCCGCCTCACACCGTCACCTGATCGCGGAACCCCGCGAGCGTCTTCTCGCCGATGCCGGAGACGGCGAGGAGCTCGTCGACCGCGCGGAACGGCCCGTTCTCCTCGCGCCACGCGATGATGCGCGCCGCGAGGGCGGGCCCGACCCCGGGCAGCGACTCGAGCGCGGCAGCATCTGCCGAGTTGAGGTTCACGAGACCGCCGGCCGGCCCGCCCGCGCTCGCGCCGCCGCCGCCGCTCACGCCGCCGCCCACCGCCGAGCCCGCACCGCCGGCACCGACACCCGCCCCCGCCACGACCTCCCCCACCGCGGGCACGTACAACTGCTCACCGTCGACGAGCGCGCGGGCGAGGTTCACTCCCCCGAGGTCCGCATCCTCACGTGCGCCGCCGGCCGCGGCGATCGCGTCGACGACGCGGTCGCCCAGTCGCACCTCGACGATGCCGGGCTCGCGGACGGAACCGAGCACGTGCACGATGACGGCCGCCTCCGACGGCGCGCCCCCGGCATCCCCGACCGCAGGCGGCAGCGACGCGTCGGAGGGTGCCGCAGACGGAGAAGCCCCCACGATGCTCGTCGACCCGCCGGGCGCGAGCAGCGCGCTCACGACGGCGGCACCGACGCCCACGAGCGCGAGCACGACGACCGCGCCGACCGCCGCGCGCACGCGCGGGCTCCGCCGCGGAGGGCCCGCGGGGTGGTCGTCAGGCGCCTCGGGGTCTCCGCTCACGCGGGAAGGCTAGGCACCCTCCCGACAGCGCAGGGCCCGAGGCGCCGACTCCGGGGAGTCGTCAGCCGCGCGTGGCGATGTTGACGACGCGCGGCGCGCGGACGATGACCTTGACGATCTCGCGGTCGCCGATCGAGCGGACGACGGCCTCCGACGCCCGCGCGAGCGCCTCGAGCTCGTCCGAGCCGATCTGCGGCGAGACCTCGAGCCGGTCGCGCACCTTGCCGTCGACCTGCACGACCGCGGTCACCGACTCGGCGACGAGCAGCAGCGGGTCGGGCTTGCGCCAGCCGGCGAAGGCCACGAGGTCGTCGCGCGAGGCGGCGTCCGAGCTCGTGCGCTTCGCGCCGCCGCCCGAGCCGTCCGCCGCCGGGGCGACGCCGTGCCCGAGCCGCGCCCACATGTCCTCCGCCGTGTACGGAGCGAAGAGCGAGAGCGCGATGGTGACGGCCTCGACGGCCTCGCGGACGGCGGGGTCGGCCGCACCGGGGCCCGAGTCGACGGCCTTGCGGATCGCGTTGACGAGCTCCATCGTGCGCGCGACGGCGACATTGAACTTGAACGCCTCGATGAGCGGCGGCACGTCGGCGAGGAAGCGGTGCGTGACGCGGCGCAGGGCGACGTCGCCGAGGTCGAAGTCGACCCCGACGGGCGCGGCGACCTCGCCCGCGAGGCGCCAGGCCCGCGCGAGGAACTTCTGCGACCCCGTGACCGACACGTCGCGCCAGTCGATGTCGTCCTCCGGCGGGCCCGCGAACGCCATCGTCAGGCGCACGGCGTCGACGCCGAAGCTGTCGAGCTCCTCGGTGAAGTAGACGAGGTTGCCCTTCGACTTCGACATCTTGGCGCCGTCGAGGATCACCATGCCCTGGTTGAGCAGCGCGCTGAACGGCTCCGTGAAGCTCACGTAGCCCATGTCGAAGAGCACCTTGGTGATGAAGCGCGCGTAGAGCAGGTGCAGGATGGCGTGCTCGATGCCGCCGACGTACTGGTCGACGGGCGCCCACTTCTCGGCCTCGCGCGGGTCGAAGGCCTGCGTGTCGTCGGTCGGCGAGAGGAAGCGCAGGAAGTACCACGACGAGTCGACGAAGGTGTCCATCGTGTCGGTGTCGCGGCGGGCGGGCCGGCCGTCGGGCGTGGTCGTCTCGACGAACGAGGCGAGACCGCCGAGCGGCGACGTGCCCTTCGGCTTGAGGTCCATGCCCTCCTCGTACGGCAGCAGCAGCGGCAGCTGGTCGAGCGAGAGCGGCACCTCGGTGCCGTCCTCCGTGTACATGATGGGGATGGGCGTGCCCCAGTACCGCTGCCGGCTGATGAGCCAGTCGCGGAGCCGGTAGGTCTTCGCGGCGCGACCCGTGCCGCGCTCCTCGAGCAGCTCGATCGCGCGCCGGATGGCGTTCGACTTCGAGAGCCCGTCGAGCGGACCGGAGTTGATCATGCGGCCGTCGCCCGTGAGCGCCTCGCCCGTGACCGACGGGTTGAGCTCGGGGATGTCGCCGGATTCGAGCATCTCCGGCGTGATGACGGGGATGGCGCCCGTGACGGGCGCGAGGGTGTCGACGACCACGCGCACGGGCAGGTCGAAGCGCCGCGCGAAGTCGAGGTCGCGCTGATCGTGCGCGGGAACGCCCATGACGGCGCCGTGGCCGTAGTCGGCGAGCACGTAGTCGGCCGTCCAGACGGGGATCCGCTCGCCGCTCACGGGGTTGATGGCCCAGCGATCGAGCGGGATCCCGGTCTTCTCGCGGGTCGCGTCCTGCCGGTCGATCTCCGACTTCTTCTGCACCTGCTCCAGGTAGTCCTGGAACCGCATCCGCACCTCGGGGCTCGACCCGGCGGCGAGCTCGGCGGCGAGGTCGCTGTCGGGGGCGACGACCATGAAGGTCGCGCCGAAGAGCGTGTCGGGGCGCGTAGTGAAGACCGTGACAGGGCTGTGGTGGCCCTCGATGACGAAGTCGACGTCGGCGCCGGTCGAGCGGCCGATCCAGTTGCGCTGCATCGTGAGGACCTTCGCCGGCCACGAGCCCTCGAGCTGGTTGAGGTCGTCGAGCAGGCGGTCGGCGTAGTCGGTGATCTTGAAGTACCACTGGGTGAGCTTCTTCTTCACCACGACGGCGCCCGAGCGCTCCGAGGTGCCGTCGGGCAGCACCTGCTCGTTGGCGAGCACGGTCTGGTCGACCGGATCCCAGTTGACCCAGCTGTCCTTGCGGTACGCGAGGCCCTTCTCGTACATCTTCAGGAAGAGCCACTGGTTCCAGCGGTAGAAGTTCGGGTCGCTCGTGTGCAGCACGCGGGTCCAGTCGAAGCTCGCCGCGTAGCGCTTCATCGACGCGCGCTGCTGCGCGATGTTCTCGTACGTCCAGATGCGCGGGTCGGCGCCGCGCTTGATCGCGGCGTTCTCGGCGGGGAGCCCGAAGCTGTCCCATCCGATGGGGTGCAGCACCTGGAAGCCCTGCTGGCGCCAGTACCGCGCGACGACGTCGCCGAGCGCGTAGACCTCGGCGTGGCCCATGTGCAGGTCGCCCGAGGGGTACGGGAACATGTCGAGCACGTACTTGCGCGGCCGCGCATCGGTCGGGTCGTCGACCGAGAAGGGCTCGAGGTCGTCCCAGATGGGCGTCCAGTGCGCCTCGATGCGCCGGAAGTCGTAGTCGTTCTCGGCGCGGTCGTCAGGGGTGCGGTCGGCGGCGCGGTCGTCGTGCGGGCGATTCTCGGTCACTCGTCCGAGCTTACTGGGGGTCGGCGGTGAGCTCCGGCCGGGCATCCGCCTCATCGCGCACCCCGAGCGCGGTCAGGAGCGATCGCGCCTTCAGCCGCATCTCGGCGACCTCCGCCTCGGGCTCGCTCAGCGCGGTGATGCCGCCGCCCGCGCCGATCGTCGCGACGCCGTCGGCGACGAGGATGCTGCGGATCACCATCGCGAGGTCGGCCGACCCGTCGACGGCGAGGTACCCGAACGCGCCCGAGTAGACGCCGCGCGGCGCACCCTCCCACGCGGCGAGCAGCTCGATCGCGCGGCGCTTGGGCGCGCCCGTCATCGACCCGGCGGGGAAGCACGCGGCGATCGCGTCGATCGCGTCGAGCCCGGGGCGCAGCCGCCCCTCGACGGTCGAGACGAGCTGGTGCACCTGGGCGTACGACTCGACCTCGAGCAGGCCCGTGACGACGACCGAGCCGAGCTCGCTCACGCGCGAGAGGTCGTTGCGCATGAGGTCGACGATCATGAGGTTCTCGGCGCGCTCCTTGTCGCTCGCCTCGAGCTCGGCGACGAGCGCGGCGTCGGAGTCGAGGTCGGCGCCGCGCGGGCGGGTGCCCTTGATGGGGCGCGTGCGGGCGCGCAGACCGCCGTCGGGCCCGGGTTCGGGCTCGACCCGCAGGAAGGTCTCGGGGCTCGCGCTCACGAGCGTCGCGCCGCCGATGCGCAGCAGGGCGCCGTGGTGCGCGGGGCTCGCGCGCCGCACCCGCCGGTACAGCTCGATCGCATCGCCCGGCGCGTCGACGGTCGCCGCCGACGTGAGGCACAGCTGGTACGCCTGCCCCTCGCGGATCGCCTCCTGGCACCGCCGCACGAGCTCCGCGTAGCGCGCGTCGTCGTCGCGCCAACGCGCGGTGCGGGGGGCAGGGTCGACGGGCGGCGGGGCGGATGCTCGGCGCGCGCCCTCGACGAGCTCGAGCATGCGCGCGCGCCAGCCGGCGAGCTCGCCGCTCCAGCCGATGCCGGCGGCGTCGAGCGCGACGAGCTCGAGCGAGCCGGTCACGTGGTCGAGCACGAGGCCGCGATCGACGGCGAGCCACGACGCGCGGTGCGCCGGAGGCGTCGCGGGGGCGGGCATCCCCATCGTCTCGTCGCGGAGCTCGTACCCGAACCAGCCGATCAGGCCCAGGGGCGGGGCGGGGTCGGCGTCGGCACCGGAGAGAGAGGAGTCGGCGTCCGGCGCGGGCATCGCCGCAAGCGCTGCGCGCAGCTGCGGGAGCACGGGCGCCGCGGCGTCGAGCGAGAGACGCGCACCGTCGGCGGAGAGGAAGGAGCGGCCGGTGCGGGCTCCAACTCCGGAGTCGAGCCAGACGAGGTCGGCGTCGGGGTGCGCGGCGGCGAGGGCGAGCAGGATGCGCTCGGCGAGCTCGGGCGCCGTCGCGGCGTCGGTCGCGGGCGCGAGCCG
This sequence comes from Actinomycetes bacterium, assembly GCA_046565745.1. Taxonomy (GTDB): domain Bacteria; phylum Actinomycetota; class Actinomycetes; order Actinomycetales; family Microbacteriaceae; genus Microcella. Next base: position 4,673 of record JBKHYA010000049.1, on the reverse strand, counting down.
GTGCCGCAGGAGCCCGTGACGCATACCCTGATCCTATGAGCGCGAGCGCCGAGGGACTGCGGCACTGGCGCGGGCACGACGCGAGCGCGGTCGACGGCCCGTGGACGAGCGTCGACTGGTGCGACGTGCACGCCGGGGCGCTGCTCGCCGCCGACTCGTGGCGCGTCGTCGATGGACGCGTGCGCGGCCTCGAGCGGCACCGCGCGCGCTTCCTCGCCGCGATCACGCCGTTCCGGGACGACGGCTCCGCGATCTTCGACGAGGTCGTCGCCGCTCTTCCGCGGACGGGCGACTGGTTCCCGCGCGTGGAGCTGCGCGCCCGCGGCATCCCCGCCCCGAAGGTCGGCGATCGAGACGCCGCGCCCGCCACGGGGCTCAGCCTGCGCCTGCGGCCGACGCCGCCGACCGCCGACGAGGTCGTCGTCGCGACCGCCCCGCACGACCCGCGCACGCGACCGCTCGTAAAGGGGCCCGACCTCGACGCGCTGCAGCGGCTCCGCACGGCCGTGCAGCCGCTCGGGGCGGGCGAGGCGATCATCCTGTCGCCCGAGGGGCTCATCGTCGAGGGCGCCTACTCGGGTCTCGTGTGGGTGCGGCCCGACGGCGTCATCGCCCACCCGAGCGCACGGCTCGAGCGGATCCCGAGCGTCACCGCGGGCATCCTTCTCGAGGCGGCCGCCGCCGCCGGCGCGACGATCGAGGCGGCGGATGCTCGCCCGCACGATCTCGACGGCTGCGAGCTGTGGGTGCTCAGCGCCCTGCACGGGCTACGCGTCGCGACGGCATGGGTGGACGGGCCGGAGCTCGCGCGCGAACCCGGCAGGGCCGAGCGCGCCCGGCGCTGGCTCGCCGACGCGGCGGAGGCCCTGCCCGGAGTGCCTTAAGGGGCTTCGTCACTCGGTGTCCCCCAACAGGGGTACACCCACTCTGGGGGCTGACTTACCCTCCCTTTCGGGCCCGGCGCACCCATACACTGAACCCAGCCGGTCGAGGGGTCCGGCCTGATGAGGGGGCAGAACCGTGTCGGAGGACGAATACGGGCGGGTGCCCGCGGGGTGGTACCCCGACCCGCTCGGTCTGCCGCAGCTGCGGTGGTGGGACAACCACGCCTGGACCGAGCACGTCTCCGATGCGCGTCAGCCCATGGTGGCCACGCCCGCCCCCACGACCTTCGCCGATGACGACGAGCTGCCCACGCGCCGTGCGCGCCGCAGCGCCGAGTCGGCCACCGACGCCGGCGACACGATCAACGACCGCCCGCTCGCGCACGTCCTCAAGGCGCTGCCCGCGCCGACGACCGAGTCGATGCCCGCGCTCATCGAGCCGGAGCCCGTCTCCTTCGCGGCCGACCCCGTGGTCGAGCCCGTCGCGGAGACCTTCTTCGCGCCCGAGCCCGCTGTCAGCGAGCCCGTCGCCTCCGCTCCGCTGTTCGGCGCCGACCCATTCGTCGCCCCTGAGCCCGCGCCGTTCACGCCGCCTCCCTTCGCCGCCGAGCAGGCGGCTCAGGCGGCCCCGCAGACCGCGGCGCCCCAGCAGGCGGCGCCGCAGCAGGCGCCTCAGCAGGCCGCGCCCCAGCAGGCTCCGCAGACCGAGGCCCCGCGCCCCGCCGCGAACCCCGGCTTCGACATCCCCACGAGCGAGTCCGCGATGCGCGACGCGCAGTGGATCCCCATGCAGGAGCCCCGCGAGCAGCAGCCCGCGAACGCGCCCGGCCCCGTGTCTGCCACGAGCGCCGTCAACCACTCGGCTCCCGGCTCCGTGCCCGGCGCCCCCCAGCACGGCGGATGGCAGCCCTACGGCGCCGACCCGCGCTCGGCGCAGTCGGCCGGCCACTACTCGGCCGCCCAGAACTCGGCACCGCACCCGCAGGAGCAGTGGGGTGCGAGCCCGTACTACGCGCAGCACGCGCTCTTCCAGGACTCCGCACCGCAGCATCCCTCGGCCGCCCGCTACGGCTCGGCGCCCGGCACGGGAAGCGCCGCGGGCTGGGGCTCCGCTCCCGGAGCACCGCAGTACGTGCCCTACGTGCAGGAGTCGCCTGTCGCCGCCATGCGCCGCGGCGCGATGCCGCACGGCGCGGGCCCCGTCCCGCACGTGCACACCGGTGCCGCCTGGGCGATCGCGCTCCTGCCGATGGTGCAGCTGCTCCTGAGCCTCCTCGTCGTCGCCGCGTTCACGAGCGGCCTCGACCTGCCGATCATCACGGCGATCTGGCTCGCGCCGATCCCCGTCGTCGTCGCGCTCGCCTACTTCGACCAGCGGTCGCTCAAGCGCCGCGGCATCGACCGGACGGCGGGATGGTGGTGGTCGATCATCGGCGCCCCCGTCTACCTCGTGATGCGCGCCGTGAGCCTCGCCCGCTACTCCGGCGCCGGGTTCGCCCCCGCCGCCGTCTTCCTGCTCCTCGTCGGCCTCCAGGTCGGCGCGATCATCGCGGTGCCCGGCCTGCTCATCTCGGCCGTGCCGCAGCTGTTCGCCGCCGAGGCCGCGAACTCGATCGAGCTCAACGCCCGCAGCATCGGGACCTCCGCCGAGGTCACGTGCTCGGGCACCCCGCCGCTCTTCATCGGCCAGCAGTACCGCTGCCCTGCGGTCAACGCCGATGGGACGACCTTCGTGGTCACCGTCAGCCTCCAGCGCGCCAACGGCTGGATCACCTGGCAGGTCGACGACTGGGGCGTGTACAGCCTCACCGAGTGATGAGACCGGGCCGCGTTCCGCTGCAGACGCATCCGAGGCCCACCGCGACCCCGCAGCTCACAACCGAATAACTGCAGCACACGTCGCGTGGGACCCGAAACGTCGCGACAACGCCTCGCACACCCGTGCGAGGACGGGTTCCACCCCGGTCGGGGGACCGGGAAGACACCTGGGGGAAGTCATGAGCATCACCGCACCGTCCCGCGTACCCGCGGGCTGGTACCCGGATCCGTTGAGCCGCACCGGCGCAGAGCGTCGCTGGTGGGATGGCGAGAAGTGGACCGAGTACACCGCGCCCGTCGCCGTCCTGAACGAGAGCGCCGAGGTCCCCGAGACCATCGTCGTCTCGTCGACCGGTCCGGTCACGCTCCACGGCGCCGCCGCGACGCCCACCGCGCGCGAGTCCGCCCGCAAAGCCGAGTCGATGCCGCTGCACACGATCGTCACGGCCTCGAGCCCGACGTGGGACGAGCTGCCGCGCGTCTCGGCCGCGACGGTGTTCTCGCCCGACATCGTGCTCTCCGACGTCGTGCCCGCCGAGTTCCAGGACGCCTACGTCGCGCCGGTCGCCCGCCCGCGCATGGCCGACACCTTCGCCTCGCGCGTCAACACGAGCGCCGTGTGGCTCTTCGTCCTCCTGCCGATCATGCATGCGGCGTCGCTCTACTACGCGGTCACCGGCCTCCCGCAGGACGCGCCGCTCTCGAGCGTGCTCATGCTGCTCGCGCTGCCGTTCGTGCTCTACGCCGCGCTCGCGGCGCGGGATGCGCGCGCGCTCGGCGACGACGGCCACCTCTCGACCGCGCCGTGGGGGCTCGCGCTCATCGCTCCCCCGGTCTACCTCGCCGTCCGCGGCGTCCAGGTCTCGCGTGCGACGGGTTCCGCCCCGTGGCCGCTCTTCACCTGGGTGCTCGTGCAGGCCGCGGTCGTCGGCGCGTGGTGGTTCTTCACGCCCGAGACGCTCGCCGCGCTCCCGACCCTCCTCTCCCTGCCGAGCCTGCTCGGCTGAGACCCCGGGCGCGCCGCCCCCCGACGCGCCCGGCCACTCCCCGAAAGAACGCGCAGGCGCGCGTCCCTCCGACGCGCCCGGCGCATCCCCCGCTTCGAGCTCACCCCTCGAGCCGTCCTAGGCTCGAGGGGTGAGTCGTTCCTCCTGGCCCTCCCGGCACGAGCGCCGCCGCGGCGCGAGCCTCGAGGTGCTGCGCGCGGAGGCACACGACGAGCTGCAGACCGTCGTGATGGAGCGCCTGCGCGACGGCGAGGACCCGTGGGACTTCATGGAGGAGCTCCCGACGATCGACGAGCTCGTGGTGTGGATGCTCCGTGCCGAGCTCATCCGCGAGGACGACGAGCGCCGCCCGAGCGCCGCCCGCGACTACCGCATGCTGCGCCAGATCGCCCTCGATCACCCGCCGCTCACGCGGACCGTCTGGACGATGCTCGGGCGCCTCGAGGCCGAGGCCGGCTAGAGCCGGCCGAGGGCGCTGCCGCCCGGCTACAGCCGGTTGAGCCCCTCGACGCGCACGACCGCGACGCCCTGCTCCGCGCTCTCGGCGAGGTCGATCACCGCGTCGATGCCCCAGTCGTGATCGCCGACCGGGTCGTCGATGACCTGACGGACGCGCCAAAGGCCGGGGGCATCCGTCGGGGTCTCATCGATCTGGATGAGGGATGCGCTGCGCGCGTTGCCCGCCGTGCCGATGCTCTCGTGGTCGGCGTAGTACGCGTCGAGCGCCTCGGGCCACGCCGCGTGCGGGTCGAGCGCCTCGAGCTCGTCGTCGCGCTGGAGGGCGGCGAGCTGCACCCGCCGGAAGAGCTCGTTGCGCACGAGCACCATGAACGCGCGGCGGTTGGTGAGCACCGACGGCGGCGGGGGCGGGATGACCGGCGCATCACCCTCGGGCTGAGGGTTCGACAGCGCCTCCCACTCGTCGAGCAGGCTCGAGTCGACCTGCCGCACGAGCTCGCCGAGC
>JBKHYA010000048.1:0-10760 GCA_046565745.1 Actinomycetes bacterium | reverse complement strand
TGCATGAAGGGGATCGGGCCGGTCGAGGTCGTGTTGTTCGAGCGGATGGGCGAGCCCTGCGCGCGGAGCTTGGTGACCGAGAGGCCGATGCCGCCGGTGCCCTTCGTGAGCCACATGACGTCGCGCACGCTCTTGGCGATGTGCTCGATGTCGTCCTGCATCTCCATGACGAAGCAGTTCGACAGCTGCGGGTAGCTCGTGCCGGCGTTGACGAGGGTCGAGCCCGCGGCGAGGTACTCGAGCTTCGACATCTTCGAGTAGAAGGCGATCGCGTGGCTCGTCGGGTCGGCCTCGTTGAGCGACAGGCCCATCGCGACGCGCATCCAGAAGTACTGGGGGACCTCGAGCGGCTCGCCGTTGCGCGCCTTGATGCCGTAGCGGTTGTTGAGCGTGACGACGCCGATGTACTTGAGCAGCTCGTCGTTCGCGGGCTCGAGGGCCGCGGCGAGGCGGTCGAGGTCGAAGAGCTCGGTGAAGCGCGGGTCGAGCAGGATCTCGTCGACGCCGCGGTGCACGTACGCGACGAAGTGCTCCTGGTGCAGACGGCGCAGCTCGTCGGCCGAGGAGTAGTCGCCGAGCACGCGCTTGTAGATGGTCTTGAGGAGGAGGCGCGCGGCGACGATGTCGAAGGCGGGGTCGTCCTTGATGTTCTGGAGGGCGACCTGGATGACGGCCTCGTCGAGCTGCTGCGTCGTGATGCCGTCGAAGAGCGTGAGCTCGAGCTCGCTCGCGATCTGGGTGACCCACGTGATGCTCGGGTCGAGGCCCTCGGCGGCGCTCTCGATCGCCAGGTTGATATTGTTGGCGTCGTAGGGCTCGCGGGTCCCGTCGCGCTTGACGACCGTGATGCTGCTCACGTGGCTCTCTCCTCTTCGCGCCAGCGGCGCGGCTCTGCGTGGTCTTCTTCCGCCCTCCGGCAGGGGCTCCGACCCCCTCTCGGGGGCCACCGAGCGATGCTCCGGTCCGGCGGTTCCGCCACTATATATCGGGGCACTGACAATGCGCACACCCCACATGTAGTGGGCGTGTCGTCCACAGCTGTGCATAAGTCCGCGGCCTTATCCACAGTCTGGGGGCAACCTCCGACACGCGATCCGAGGCCAAGAAACGGGCGGATGCGCGGGCCTCCCGAGGCGCGCCGGCGGCGTCGGCGGCCTCCCCTAGGCTGAACTCTCGTGAGCGGATACGGCGACCTGTTGAGAACTCGCGGAGTCGCCCGCATCATCGCGGCGCAGCTCACCGCGAGGTTCCCGAGCGGGATGCTCTCGCTCGCGTATCTCCTCCACGTCGAGAGCATCTTCGACTCGTACGGCGCCGCCGGGCTCGTGCTCGCGGCGACGAGCGTCGGGCAGGCCGTCGCCGGCCCCCTCACGAGCCGCTGGATGGGCATCTGGGGCATGCGCCCCGTCATCTCGCTCACGATCGCGGTGTGCGCCTCGAGCATGGCCGCGATCGCGTTCGTGCCGATGGAGCTCTGGGGCTACATGCTCGTCGGGCTCGTCGGCGGCCTCGCGTACCCGCCGATCCAGCCGGCCGTCCGCACGATCTACCCGAAGATGGTGAACTCGCGCCAGCTCACCCCGCTCTTCGCGATCGACGCCTCCGCTCAGGAGATCATCTGGATCGCCGGCCCCGTCATGACGACCTTCGTCGCGACGCAGATCTCGACCGTCGCCGCGATCGTGCTCGCGGGCGCGTTCCTCCTCGGCGGCGGCATCTGGTTCCTCGCCTCCCCCGAGCTCGGCCGCGTGCGGATCCCCCGCTCGAAGCGCTCGTTCGGCGTCGTCCTCAAGCGCCCGCCCGTGCTCCTCGCCACCGTCGTCGGCTTCCTCCTCGTCGCCTCGTGCGCCGCGATCGAGGCGGCCGTCGTCGCGAACTTCGGCAAGGAGGGGATCGAGGCCGGGGTCATCCTCGCCATCTGGGCGATCGGCTCGCTCGCGGGCGGTCTCGGCTTCGGCCACGTGCCCATCGGCCCCTGGGCGCTCGCGCGCCGCATGTCGGTCGTGTTCGTGGGCGGCGCGGCGGCGATGTTCTTCCTCGACTTCTGGGGCCTCGCGATCACCCTGCTCATCGCCGGCGCAGGCATCGCCCCCGCTCTCGCCGTCATGTTCGCGATCGTGTCGGCGAGCGTGAAGTTCAGCGACACCGCCGAGGCCTACGGCTGGGTCGGCACCGGCCAGCTCATCGGCGCCGCGCTCGGGTCGGCGGCCGCGGGCTTCCTCATCGACGGCTTCGGCGCATCCGGCGGGTTCGCCGCGGGCGCGGCGTTCGCGTTCGTCGGCATGGTCATCGCGATCGTCTTCAAGCGCGCGCACCCCGACCTGCGCGGGCGCGACGCGAGTCCGCTGCCCGACACCGAGCCCGTGAGCCTGCCCGTCAGCTGAGCCGGGCCCCGGCCCCGCTCCCGAGCTCAGCCGCGCAGCGGCTTGAGCGCCTCCGACGTCTCCACGAGCATCCGCGTCATCGCCGCGACGGTGCCGGCGAGCTTGTCGTCGCCCTGGAAGACGCCGTCGACCATCTTCTGGCCGATGAAGTTGATCTCGGGGTTCGCGGCGACCTTGACGAGGCCGACGCTCGCGAGCACGGGGGCGAGAGCCGCGGCGCCGCGGGTTCCGGCCGAGGCGCCGCCGTAGCTGACGACCGCGACGGGCTTGTGCGCCCACTCGGTGTAGAGGAAGTCGAGCGCGTTCTTGAGCGCGGGGCTGTACGAGTGGTTGTACTCGGGCGAGACGAGCACGACGGCGTCGGCGGCCGAGACGCGCTCGCTCCACGCGATGGTGTGCGGCTTCGTGTACGCCTGCTTCACGGGGTGGTGCGGCTCGTCGAGGAACGGCAGGTTCAGCTCGGCGAGATCCACGAGGTCGAGGGATGCCGCGTCGCCTCCCCCGCTCCCGTCGCCGGTCAGGGTCTCCTGGATGCGATCGCGCACCCACTCGGCGACGGAGAGGCCGACTCGGCCGGGGCGGACACTGCCGACGATGATCATGATGCGGGTCATGCATCCATGCAACCGCATGGATCGCTCGGGCATTCCACGCGTGCGGGGCACTCCCACCGGGCGCACCGCTCGCATGGAGGTACGGGCGGGCCGGCACAGGGACGACGGCGATACTGGACCGATGACCGACAGCATCCTCCCCGCCATCGGCCCGACGATCCCCCTCCACGACGGCTCGGCGATCCCGCAGCTCGGCCTCGGCGTGTACAAGGTTCCCGAGCCGCAGACCGCCGAGCTCGTCGCCGGCGCGCTGCGCCTGGGGTACCGGCACGTCGACACGGCGCAGCTGTACGCGAACGAGCGCGGCGTCGGCGAGGGCATCCGGGCCAGCGGACTGCCGCGCGAGGACGTCTTCGTGACCACGAAGGTCTGGAACGACGCGCACGGGCTCGACGAGACCCGGCGCGCGTTCGACGACAGCATGCGACTGCTGGGCATCGAGACGCTCGACCTGTACCTCATCCATTGGCCCGCGCCGCGGCAGAACCGCTTCGTCGACGCCTGGCGGGCCATGATCGCGCTGCGCGATGAGGGCCGCGTGCGCTCGATCGGCGTGAGCAACTTCGAGGCCCACCACGTCCAGCGGCTCGTCGACGAGACCGGGGTCGTGCCGGTCGTGAACCAGGTCGAGCTGCACCCGCACCTGCCGCAGACCGCTCTGCGGCAGGTGAACGCCGCGCTCGGCATCGTGACCGAGAGCTGGAGCCCCCTCGCTCGCGGGCAGATGCTCGCCGAGGGCTCGCGCGATCTCGCCGTGCTGTCGGCGATCGGGGCGCGGCACGGCCGCTCCGCGGCGCAGGTCGCGCTGCGCTGGCACGTGCAGCAGGGGCTCGTGGTGATCCCGAAGTCGACGTCGCTGCGGCGCGTGGAGGAGAACGCCGCGCTGTTCGGCTGGGAGCTCACCGACGACGACATGGCCGAGATCGCGACGCTCGAGACCGGCGCGCGCACGGGCCGGCACCCGGACGACCTGGGCTGAGCATCCGCGCCCTGCTCGGTAGGCTCGCGCCATGACCGCCGATCCGCGCACTCCTGTCACCCTGCCGCGCCTGCACTGGGGGGAGCCCGACGCCCCGCGGCGCGCCCTGCTCGTGCACGGGCTCGGCAGCTCGGCGGCGACGATGTGGCAGCTCGGCGAGGGGCTCGCGGCCGCCGGGTGGTCGGCGACCGCCGTCGATCTGCGCGGTCACGGAGCGGCGCCGCGCACGCGCAGCTACCGGATCGACGAGCTCGCGGCCGACCTCCTCGCGACGCTCCCGACCGGCGCGCCGCACGCCGACGGCGCGTGGGATGCCGTGCTCGGCCACTCGATCGGCGGCGCGGCCGCGATCGTGGCCGCCGCGATCGCGCCCGACTGGGCCCGGAAGCTCGTCCTCCTCGACCCCGCGGTGCGCGCCGACGCCGAGCTGCGGCAGACGATCCTCACCAACCAGCTCACGGCACACGACGGCGCGACGATCGCGTCGGTCGCCGAGCAGAACCCGCAATGGCATCCGATCACGGTCGAGCTGCGCGTGCAGGCGGTGCGGCAGGCGTCGCGGTTCGCCCTCGAGCACGCGGTGCTCGACAACCCGGAGTGGGACGTCACCGCCGAGGCCGAGCGCGTCACCGTGCCGACGCTCGTGATCGCGGGCGAGGTCGAGCGCGGCGGCATGTTCGCCGGCGAGCACGGCGACGCGCTGCTCGCGGCGAACCACCACCTGCGCGCGGTCGTCGTCGAGGGCGGGCACAACGCGCACCGCGACGTGCCGGAGGTCGTGCTCGAGCACACGCGCGCGTTCCTGGGCGAGGACGGGCCCGGGCAGGGCTAGCGCTGCTTCCAGTACCCCTTCGCGACGGCGCGCTCGACGTCGATGCCCCACGCCGCGAGCAGCGCCCGCGCGGGGGCGACGAGCGACTGCTCCCCGCACGCGAAGACGAAGACGTCGTCGGCCGCGGCGGGCGGCTGCCCGGCCGCGAGCTCCGCGAGCGCGCCCGCGAGCGCCGCGCTCGGCCGCGCGGCATCGGGCGCGAGCACGCGCAGCTCGACCCCCGCGCCGACCTCGACATCGAGCGCCGCGGGGTCGAACGCGGTCTCGAGCAAGACGAGTCCGGAGATGCCGGCGCCGAGCATCCCGAGATAGCGGCGGAGCGCGGGGATCGCGGAGTCGTCGCCCGCGAGGACGAACGTCGCGGGGCCGCCGGTGAGCACGACCGAGCCCTTGGGGTCGGCCAGCACGGCGGGCGAGCCGAGCGGTGCGTCGGCCGCCCACGGGCCGATGAGCCCCGCGTCGCCCGAGTCGTCGGCCGCGTGCACGAGGACGTCGAGGTCGACCCAGCCCGCCTCGGCGTCGAACGCGACGATCGTCTCGGTGCGCGACGGCGCCGTCGGATGCCCGGCGTCGTCGACCGCGACGCTCGCCCACTCGGGGGCCTCGGGCGCGAACACCCGCAGGTGGTCGCCCGCGCCCGGCGACGTGAACCCGTCGAGCGGCACGTCGCTCTGCAGGCGGATGCGGACGAACCCGGCGCCGTCGGCGCCGCGCGGCACGAGCTCGGTGCGCGACGCCAGGCGCACGTGACGCAGCCGCGGCGGGAACGGGTGACGGGTCAGCGTGAACGGCACAGGGCCATGCTCGCAGACGTGGCCGGCTCGGTCAGCCGACCGGCTCAGTCGACCGCGGGCACGCCCGGCGGCTCGCCCGGCGGGAGGGTGCCGATCGCGCCGGTCTCGGCGGGCGGCTCGTCGCCGTTCTCGATCGTCTCCGGGTCGGGCAGCGTCGTAAGGAATCGGTAGAAGACGAGGGCGAGCACCGTGAGGGCGCCGCCGCCGACGATCCACGGCACCGGCAGGCCGAGGAGCGCGAGCCCGCCGCCGAGCAGCGACCCGAGCGGCATCGACCCCCACAGGAGCGTGCGCCACGTGCCATGCACCCGACCAAGCAGCCGGCCGGGGATGATCGCCTGACGGAACGACATCATCAGGATGTTCCAGATCGTCACCGCGCCCGAGCCGAGCGCGAACATCACGACGACCCAGATCGGCTGCGGCCACACGCCGATCAGGAGGGTCGTCACGCCGCACAGCAGATTCATCGCCGCCATGACGCGACCCAGGCCGAACCGGGCCTGCAGACGCGAGGCGACCATCGACCCGAGCAGCCCGCCGATCGCGCCCGCGAGCAGGAACGCGCCGAACGCGGCCTCCGGCACGGCGAGCGTGTCGAGGACGAAGAGCACGAGCGTCGCGGAGGCCGCCGAGAAGAGGATGGCCGTGCCGATGGAGAAGAACCACAGGGTGCGGAGCATCCGGTTGCCGATGATGAATCGCCAGCCGTCGGCCAGCTGCCGGCGGAATGGAACCGCCGCCTCGCCGACCGGCGCGTGGAACTGCTTGCCCGACGCGACCGCCGGCAGGAACGCCGCGAGCAGGGCGGCGAGCCCGAACGCTCCGACGAGGCCGCCGACGGGGATGAGCACGGCGACGGCGAAGAGCACCGACGTGAGCGGAGCGGCCGCGAAGTTCTGCACGACGAGCTCGGCGCCCTCGATGCGGGCGTTCGCGCGCGGCAGCTTCGCCTTCGGGACGATGCTTGGCACGACCGCGCGGATCGCCCCGTCGTAGAGCGTCTCGCACGCGCCGTAGACGAAGATCACGAGGTAGAGCCACCAGATCGTGAGCGCGTCCGTCGCGACGAGGACGACGAGCCCGACCGCGAGAGCCGTGCGCACGCCGGCCGCGAGAGCGAGGGCGCGGCGACGATCCATCCGATCGACGAGGATGCCCGCCGGCAGCGCGAAGAACAGCCACGGGAGCATCGCGACCGCCGCGATCCCGGCGATCAGCAGCGCGTCGTCGGTGAGCCGCGCCGCCAGGAGCGGCGAGACGGTGCGGGCGATGCCGTCGCCGAGGCTCGACGCGAGATTCGCGGTGAAGACCGTGCCGAAGGTGCGGCCGAGGCCGGGTCGGCCTTCGCCGCTGCCTCTGCCTCTGCCGCTGTCTCCGCCCGCGGCCCGCCCGGCCGCCGCCGTCACCAGCGCTCGTGGATGGTCGCGCGGAAGTACTCGTCGTAGAGGGCGACGACGCTCTCGTGGAAGCTCAGCGGCAGGTCGGCGACCTCGCCGGCGGCGGCGTTCGCGCGCGCCTGCTCGGGGCTCCGCGCCCCCGGGATGACCGTCGAGACGCCCGGCAGCTGCGCGAGCCACGCGAGCGCGGCCGTCGCGGGAGCGAGGTCGTGCTCGGCGGCGAGCGCGGAGAACCGCTGCGCGGCCTCGACGCCCGTCGCGTAGTCGACGCCCGAGAAGGTCTCGCCGACGTCGAAGGCCTCGCCCTGACGGTTGTAGGTGCGGTGGTCGTCGGCGGCGAAGGTCGTGTCGCGCGTGTACCGGCCGCTCAGCAGGCCCGACGCGAGCGGGACGCGCGCGATGATGCCCACGCCGGCGGCCTGCGCGGCGGGCAGCACCTCGTCGAGCGGCTTGAGGCGGAAGGCGTTGACGATGATCTGCACGCTCGCGACGTTCGGGCGCGCGATCGCGGCGAGGGCCTCGTCGACGCGCTCGACGCTCACTCCGTAGTGGCGCATCCGCCCCTGCTCGACGAGGGCGTCGAGGTCGTCGAAGACGCGGTCGATGCTGTAGACCGCGGTCGGCGGGCAGTGGAGCTGCAGGAGGTCGAGGGTGTCGACGCCGAGATTGTCGAGGCTGCGACGCGTCCAGGCGTCGAAGTTCTCGGCGGAGTAGTTCTCGGGCTCCTGCGGCAGGCGGCGGCCCATCTTGGTCGCGACGAAGACGTCGAGCTCGGGGCGGTCGTGGAGGTAGCGGCCGATGAGCTGCTCGCTGCGACCGTCGCCGTACACGTCGGCGGTGTCGAAGATCGTGACGCCGGATTCGACGGCGGCGTCGAGGACGGCCCGGGCATCCTCTTCGCTGACGTCGCCCCAGTCGGCGCCGAGCTGCCAGGTTCCGAGGCCGATGGAGGACACGGTCGCACCGGTGCGGCCGAGGATCGAAGTGCGCATGAGGCCAGCCTACGCAGGGCCGGGGACGCCCGCGGTCCGTGCGCACCCGCGCATCGGCGCTGCCTGCAGACGCAGCGAGGGGGCCGATCTCTCGGCCCCCTCGTCCCTCGCGTCCACCCCTGAGCGCGCAGGCTGTCAGCGCGGTGAAGGGATGCTCGGACCGCCGTCCATCAGGGCGATCCGGCGAGCATCCTCACCGCGCTGAGTCGACCGTAGCGGCGCCCGCGCTCGCGTCGAGCCCTTCGCGGCCGACGCTCAGATCACTGTCGGATAACGCCCAGGTCACGTTTGCATTGCACCGGACTTACGGCTCTGGTGCGGCGTCTTCGCGCGGGTCTACCGTCAGCCGCATGAGCGCCCAGGATGCTGCGGAGGACATTGTCGGAACGGCGCGCTGGACGAGCCGCCGGACGGCGATCGCGAGCCGTTCACGCGGGCAGCGCGGGCGGCGCGGGATGCTCTCGCTCGCCGTCATCGCCATCGTCGCCGCACCGCTTCTGGCCGGCTGCGGTGCGATCGGCGCGCGCGATGAGTCGAGCGGGGCGGATGGCGAGCCCGGCGTGGTCGGCGAGGCTCCGGTCCAGGACGGCGGGGACTTCGGCGGCGGCGGCGAGTCGGGCGGCGACGGATCGGGCGACGGCGGATCGGGCGACGGCGACTCCCCCGCGGAGCCGCGAGAGCTCGTCATCACCGGGTCGCTCTACGTGACCGTCGAGGATCCGCTCGAGGCGGCGGACGAGGCGGCGCGCATCGTGGAGCGCGCGGGCGGCCGCGTCGACGGTCGGCGGGAATCGGCGCCGCGCGGCGGCAGCGATGGCTCGGGCGGCGACGGGTCAAACGGTGCCGAGTACGCGCCGGAGTACTCGTACGACGACTACGGCGGCGGGTACTACTCGTTCGGCTCGGGCGGCGGGGCGGTGCTCGAGCTGCGCATCCCGAGCGCACGGCTGACGGAGACGCTCGACGACCTGGAGGCGCTCGGCGAGCGCGAGGAGCTCGTGCTCTCGAGCGACGACGTGACATTCGAGCGACGTGATCTGACGGCGCGCATCTCGGCGCTCGAGTCGTCGGTGACGCGTCTGCTCGCGCTGCAGGACGCCGCGGCCGATCTGAACGACCTCATCGCGCTCGAGTCGGCGATCAGCGACCGGCAGGCGCAGCTGGAGAGCCTGCAGGCGCAGGAGCGCTATTACGAGGATCAGGTGTCGCTCTCGACGATCACGCTCACGCTCGGATCGGAGGACATCGCGCCGGTCGACGAGCCCGACTCGTTCTGGACGGGGCTGACCACCGGGTGGGATGCCCTGCTCGCGTTCCTCGGCGGCGCCCTCGTGGTCGTGGGTGTGCTCCTGCCGTGGCTGCTCGTGCTCGGGCTGCTCGCGCTCGTCGCCTGGGCGGTCGTGCGGCGGGCCCGGGCGCGGCGCGTTGCGTCCACCAGCGATGCTCAGCCCGTGAGTGCGAGCGCCGGCTCCGACGAGTAGGTGCGGCCCGACGGCGCTCGCCAACGCAGGACTCCCCCGGCTTCCTGCACCACGGTCCATCCGGTCTGATGCTTCAGCCGATGGTGATGTCGGCACAGATGGGCGAGGTTGTCGTGGCTCGTCGCGCCGCCGTGCTGCCAGTCGCGGGTGTGATCGAGATCGCAACGGGCGGCGCTGCGGGCGCAGCCCGGGAAGCGGCAGGTTCCGTCGCGCACCCGCAGCCAGGTCTGGAGGTCGGCCGGGACGCGGTACCGGTCGCGCCCCACGGAGAGCACGACGCCGGTCTCGGGGTGGGTCAGCAGTCGCGTGAAGCTCGGGGCCGTCGCGGCGAGCCGGCGCGCTGTGTCGTCGTCGATCGGGCCGTAGCCCTCGAGGGTCGCGGGTGCGTCGCCGCTCTGACCGAGCAGCGTCAGCACCGGGACCGTCACGTGCACCTCGGCCCGCATGCCGACGCCGAGTCCGCTCGCGTCGATCTCTCCGGTGATGAGCAGGTCGGCGAGCGCGTCGGCGCGACGGTTGCCGAGCGTCCGGCGCTCCGCGCCCGGGTCGGCGCCGGGCCCGCGGCCGGGCTCGAGGCCGGCCTCGCGCGCGTCGTGTCCGTCCTCGAGCGACTCAGCGATCAGGGTGAGGCGCCGATAGGCGCCGTACGCCCTCTCCGCCGGCAGCAGTGCGCTCAGCCACGCCATGCCGTCGGCGACGGGGTCGACGAAGACATCGCGCGTCGCCATCGCCTCGGCCCTGCGCGCGGCGATGGACTCGGGGTGCATTCGCTCGCGCAGGACTCGTGCGCGTGACTTGAGCCGGGAGGGGTTCTGCGCCTCGGCGCTCGGCAGGATCGCCCGCTCGAACTCGGCCCGCGACTCAGCGGGGAGGCTGTCGGCGGCGTCGGAGATGACGGCGGCGTGCGCGAACGCGACCTGGCCGTCTCGGAGCGCCTCCATCGTGACCGGCAGCGAGGTCATGAGCGTCGCCGCCCGGGCGAGGAGGGAGTCCGCCGTGCGGGAGGTGACGCGCAGTGCGCACGCGAGCTCCGCCGAAGCGCTGCGTCGAGCGATCAGACGAGAGTCCCACTGCGCGGCCGCCGACGCAGACGAGGCCGCACTGTCTCGTTCAGCGCGCTCGCGCTCGATCCGCTCCTGCTCCACGCGGAGCTCGTGCACGAGCTCGATCCGGCGCGCGGCGATGCGGGACGCGCGCACCTCGCACTCGACGAGCGCCTCGAGCAGGGCATCCGTTCGCGACGACGCGAGACCGGCGCTGATCTCCGCCGTGAGCTCGTCGAAT
>JBKHYA010000047.1:0-11069 GCA_046565745.1 Actinomycetes bacterium | reverse complement strand
TGAGAGCGATTCACCCGCTCCGCACTTGTCGGAGCGTGTGAGGGGGGTGCGGTGACCGAGCGCGGTGGGCGACGCGTCGAGCGCCGTCGCTCAGCCCCGACCGCTCAGCCTGACAGCTCAGGCGCGCAGGGCCGCCTGCACGAGCGCGAGCGCGGCGTCGTCGGGGAGGCCGAGCCGGCGCGTACGGGCGACGAACTCGCGCGCCGCATCCTGCGCCTGACGTTCGGCCGGGTCGCCCTGCGCCGCGACGAACGAGCCCGCTCGGCCGCGGGTCTCGATGATCCCGTCGGTCTCGAGCTCGCGGTAGGCGCGCGCGACGGTGTTGACCGCGAGGCCGAGCTCTCCGGCGAGCGCGCGCACGGTCGGCAGCTTCGCGCCGGCGACGAGCGCACCCCCCGCGACCGCGTCGCGCACCTGCACGCGCAGCTGCTCGAACGGCGGAGTCGAGTCGGAGGCGTCGATCGCGAAGCGCATGGGCCGAGGCTACCCGCGCACATCTCGCGCTAGAGCTCGAAAGTCGCGAGTGGGCCCGGACGTTCGGACTCACGTGCAACTTTCGGGCTCACGCGCGGCGTGCGGGGCGTCCGCCCGGTCGCGCGGCCCCGCCTACGCCCCGGCGTGCCGCTCGAGAAACGCGTACACCTCGGTGCGATCGACCCCCGGCAGCGTCTCGCGCGGCATCGCGGCGAGCAGCGATGAGTTGATGCGCGCCTGCGGGCGGGCCGCGCCGGCCCAGCGGGCGGCGAGCTGCGGCGGAGCATCCTGGCAGCACGACGGGTCGGGGCAGGTCGACTCGCCCCGACGCTGCGTCTCCCGCCCGCGGAACCACTTCACGTGCGCGAAGGGGGTTCCGACCGAGATCGAGAACTCGCCGGCCGACCCCGACTCGATGCGCGACGTGCACCAGTAGGTGCCGGTCGGCTTGTCCGTGTACTGGTGGAACGGGCTGAACCGGTCGGGCTCGTCGAACACCTGCCGCGCCGACCACTTGCGGCACACGCTCTGCCCCTCGACCGCGCCCAGCGCATCCGAGGGGAAGCGCACCGAGTCGTTCTCGTACGCCTTCGACAGCACTCCCGCCGCCGACACCTTCAGGAAGTGCACCGGGATTCCCAGGTGCTCGGTCGCGAGATTCGTGAAGCGGTGCGCGGCCGTCTCGTACGACACCGCGAACCGGTCGCGCAGATCCTCCACGGCGAGCTCGCGCTTCGCCTTCGCCGCCTGCAGGAACTCGACCGCGTCCCCCTCCGGCACGAGCAGCGCCGCCGCGAGGTAGTTCGTCTCGACCCGCTGCCGCAGGAAGTCGGCGTACGAGGTCGGCTCGGGCCGCTGCAGCACGTGGCCGGCGAGCGCCTGCAGCAGGTTCGTGCGCGGGTCGCGGCCCGGCGCGTTCTGCACGGGCAGGTAGATGCGCCCGTTCTCGAGGTCGGTGATGGTGCGCGTCGACGACGGCAGGTCGGTCACGTAGTGCAGCGAGAAGCCCAGGTGCGCGGCGAGCTCCGCCGCGAGACGTTGCGAGAGCGGGCCGCCCTCGTGCCGGATCGCCTTCAGCAGCCCCGCCGCCGTCTGTTCGAGCTCGCCGTAGTAGTTGCCGCGCGCCCGCATCTCGCCGCGCAGCTCGGCGTTCGCGCGCCGCGCCTCCTCCGGGGTCGCCGCGCGCTCGCGGTGCACGCGCTCGAGCTCGGCGTGCAGCGCCAGGATCGTGCGGATCGCGTCGTCCGACAGCGTCTTCCGCACCGGCAGAGACGGGATGCCCAGGCCCGCGAACAGCGGACCCTCCTGCGCCCGGGTCAGCGCGATCTCGAGCGCGGCACGCCCCGTGGGCGCTTCCGAGCTCAGCAGCCGCTCGAGTGGAACCCCGAGCGCCCGCGCGATCGACTGCAGCTCGCCGAGCTTCGCCTCGCGCTTGCCGTTCTCGAGCACCGACACGTGCGAGGTCGCGATGCCGATGCGCTCGCCGAGCTCGGCGAGGGTCAGCCCCGCGTCGGAGCGGAGCTGGCGGATGCGACGGCCGAGAGTGAGGGAGTCGAGCACCTCTTCAGCGTGGCCGGGGGTCTGAGCGCGGTCGAGCATGCGACGAGCATCCCACGCCCCGCATTTCGGAACAATAGAAAAACTGGAGAATTTCAGTCTCGGTCCCGGGATCAGCACCCCATTTCTTCGGGGAAGGTGGGAGGCACGACGGCACCAAGCCGACCGAAGCGAGAGCCGCACGACACGCGGGACGACACGACTCACCACGGGACGAGACATCATGACCACGACCACGAACCCCAGCCTCACCATCACGGGGCCCCTGCGCCCCCGTTATGACGAGATCCTCACGCCCGAGGCGCTCGCGTTCGTCGCCGAGCTGCACCGCCGCTTCGCCGGCACGCGGCACGAGCGGCTCGCCGACCGCATGCGCGCCCGCTACGACCTGGGCAACGGGCGCGACCTGCGCTTCCTGCCCGAGACGGCGGATGTCCGTGAGGACGACTCCTGGCGCGTCGCGGGAGCGGGCCCCGGCCTCGAGGACCGGCGCATCGAGATCACGGGCCCCACCGACCCGAAGATGACGATCAACGCCCTCAACTCGGGCGCGAACGTCTGGCTCGCCGACCTGGAGGACGCCACGAGCCCCACGTGGGGCAACATCGTCGAGGGGCAGCTGTCGCTGTTCGACGCGATCCGCGAGCGGCTCGAGTTCACGGCGCCCGGCGTCGACGGCGCCCCCGGCAAGCAGTACCGCGTCACCGCCGAGCGCACGCCGACGATCGTGATGCGGCCGCGCGGCTGGCACCTCGTCGAGAAGCACATCGAGTACACCGACCGCTCGGGGCTGCGCCTCGCTGCGAGCGCGAGCCTCGTCGACTTCGGGCTCTACGCGTTCCACAACGCGGCCGAGCTCGTCGCCCGCGGCCGCGGCCCGTACTTCTACCTGCCGAAGCTCGAGAACCACCGCGAGGCCCGGCTGTGGAACGACATCTTCACCTTCACCGAGCAGCGCCTCGGGCTCGACCACGGCACCATTCGCGCGACGGTCCTCATCGAGACCTTCCCCGCGGCGTTCGAGATGGAGGAGATCCTGTTCGAGCTCCGCGACCACTGCGCGGGCCTCAACGCCGGCCGCTGGGACTACGTCTTCTCGATCATCAAGAACTACCGCGGCCGCGGGCAGTGGTTCGTGCTGCCCGACCGCGACCGCATCCTCATGACGCTGCCGTTCATGCGCGCGTACACCGAGCTGCTCGTCAAGACGTGCCACAAGCGCGGCGCGCACGCGATCGGCGGCATGAGCGCGTTCATCCCGAACCGCCGCGACCCGGAGGTCACGGAGCGCGCGCTCGAGCGCGTCGCCGCCGACAAGCGCCGCGAGGCCGGCGACGGATTCGACGGCTCGTGGGTCGCGCACCCCGACCTGATCCCCGTCGCACGGGCCGAGTTCGACGCCGTCCTCGGCGACCGCCCGAACCAGCTCGACCGTCAGCGCGACGACGTGCACGTCACGGCGCGCGACCTGCTCGACGTGCGCTCGGCCGGCGGAGAGGTCACCCTCTCGGGCGTCCGCGCGAACATCGCCATCACCGTGCGCTACCTCGACTCGTGGCTGCGCGGCATCGGCGCCGCCGCGATCGACAACCTCATGGAGGATGCCGCGACCGCCGAGATCAGCCGCTCGCAGCTGTGGCAGTGGATCCACCAGGACCACGTCACCGTCGAGGGCGAGACGATCACGCGCGGCCTGGTCGAGGGGATGCTCGCCGAGGTGCTCGCCTCGCTGCCGCACGCGCCGGGCAACCGCCTCGCCGAGGCGGAGGAGCTCTTCCGCACCGTGACCCTCCACGAGGACTTCCCGACCTTCCTCACGGTGCCGGGCTACACGCGGTACCTGGTCGAGCCGGCCGAGGCCGCGCAGGCCGAGGAGGCCCGCGCCGCGTAGCACGTCGTCGACCGCCCGTACGACTACTCGGGCGCGCGGTGGACGAGCCGCGAGAAGACGATCGCGCTGCGCGTGTGGTCGACGTTGGGAGCTGAGCGCACGCGCTCGAGCGCCTCCTCCATGCTCGGGATGTCGCGCGACCGCAGCCGCACGATCGCATCGGCGTCGCCCGTGACCGTGCCGGCCTCGACGACCTCGGGCACGGCGAGGAGGATGCGCCGCAGCTCCTCCGGCGCGACCGTGCCGCGGCAGAACAGCTCGACGTACGCCTCGACCGCGAGCCCCTCGACGGCGGGGTCGACCTGCACGGTGAAGCCGCGGATCACCTTGTCGGCGACGAGCTTGTCGACGCGGCGCTTGACGGCCGAGGCGGAGAGTCCGACGACGTCGCCAATGTCGCCGTAGCCGGCGCGGGCGTTCTGACGCAGCTGATCGATGATGCGCGAATCGATGGCGTCCATGCGCTAACGGTAGGCGACGCGGAGGCCGGATCGGGCATCCGATCTCACGGCGGAACCGCAGGATCGCGGGTGGCGCTCTCGGAAGAGTAAGGCTAGCCTTACCTACGGCAGCGTCGCCGCGTCCTGCACCACTCTCCCTCCCGTTCTCTCGGAGTCATCTCTCATGCGCTCGTCCCGCTCTCTCTCCCTGCTCGCCCTGCCCGTCGCCGGCCTGCTGCTCGCCGGCTGCGCCGCGACCCCCGCCGAGGAGGAGGCCGCGTTCACGCTGTACTCCGGGCGCGATGAGGACCTCGTGCAGCCCCTCATCGACGAGTTCACGGAGGAGACGGGCATCGTCGTCGACGTGCGCTACGGCAACACCGCCGAGCTCGGCTCGCTGCTGCTCGAGGAGGGCGAGGCGACGCCCGCCGACGTCTTCCTGTCGCAGGATGCCGGATCGCTCGGAGCCCTGAGCGCCGCCGGTCTCTTCTCGACCCTGCCCGACGACGTCGCCGACGCGGTGCCCGCAGGCTTTACCTCCACCGACGGCAGCTGGGTCGGCATCACCGGCCGCGCGCGCGTCGTCGTCTACGACGGCGAGCAGCTGACCGAGGACGAGCTGCCCGACTCGATCGACGACTACGTCACCGAGGAGTGGGCCGGTCGCGTCGGCGTCGCGCCGTCGAACGCGAGCTTCCAGTCCTTCGTGACGGCGCTGCGCGTCCTCGAGGGCGAGGAGGCCGCCGAGTCCTGGCTGCAGTCGCTCTCCGACAACGACCCGCAGATCTTCGAGTCGAACATCCCCATCCTCACCGCCGTCAACGACGGCGTCGTCGAGACGGGCCTCATCAACCACTACTACTGGTTCCGCCAGGCGGCCGAGGTCGGCGCCGAGAACATGCGCGCGCAGCTGAAGTTCCTCGAGGCGGGCGATGCGGGCTCGATCGTCAATGTGACCGGCGCCGGCATCCTGTCGGGCTCGGCCGACAACGAGGACGCGCTCGCGTTCATCGAGTTCCTCCTCTCGGAGGACGGCCAGGAGTACTTCGTCGAGGAGACCTTCGAGTACCCGCTCGTCCCCGGCATCGACGCGCCCGAGGGCCTGCCCGCTCTCGACTCGCTCGTCAACCCCGAGCTCGACCTGAGCGATCTCGAGTCGCTCGCCGAGACGCAGGAGCTCCTCGCCCGGGTCGGCCTCATCTAGCCGCCGCACCGCGCGCACCACCGCCCGCACCGGCGGGGCTTTCGACCCTGCCGGCTCCCATCCACCGAATGGTCGAATAGCACCATGACGCTCGCGACGCCGACCGCGGCGGCCCCGGATCCGACGGCCGCCGCGGCGCCGTCGCACCCGAGGGCGGATGCCCGGAACGGGTCGAGCGCGACGCGCCCGCCGCTCTGGCTCGTGGTGCTCGCGTCGCTCGCCGCCCTCGCCGCGAGCATCCCCCTCGTCTATCTGGTCGTGCGCGGGGGCGAGTCGGGCCTCGACCGCATCGTCGAGACCCTCACCCGCGGGCGCGTGCTCGAGTACGCCGCGAACTCGCTCGGCTCGACCGTGCTGAGCGACGCCGCCATCGCGCTCGTGCTCGGCACGGCCGTCGCCTTCACCCTGTCGCGGCTGCGCGTGCCCTTCCCGCGACTGTGGCTGCTCGCGTCGGCGCTGCCGCTCGCGGTGCCGTCATTCCTCGCCGGGTACGGCTGGCTCGTGCTGTCGCCGAGCATGCAGGGGTTCGTTCCGAGCTGGCTGCTGCTGTCGGCGGTGACGGTTCCGTACGTGACGCTGCCGGTCGCGGCCGCGCTGCGCGGAGCATCCGGCGATCTGGAGGGCGTCGCCCGCACGCTCGGCCGCGGGCCGCTCTCGGCGTTCTTCGTCGCGACGTGGCCGCAGGTGCGACCGGCGGCGATCGCGGGCGGCCTGCTCGTCGCGCTCTACGCGCTGAGCGACTTCGGGCTCGTCGCGATGATGCGCTTCCCGACCCTGACGTGGGGCATCAACGCCGCGTACTCGGCGAGCTTCGACCGCGCGCAGGCGGCGATCCTCGCGCTGCTGCTCGTCGTGCTCGCGCTGCTCGTCGTGCTCGGCGAGCGCACCGCTCGCGGCCGGGTGCCGCGCGCGGCCGCTCGCGCCGTCGCGCCCCGAACGATCGGGCGCGGGATGCTCCTGTCGCTGCTCCCCGTCGTCGCCGCCGCTCCCGTCGTGGGCGTCGCGATCCCGCTCCTGGGTCTCGCGACGCGCCTGGTGCAGGCCGAGACGCTGCGCGAGCTCGACGTGCCGCGCCTGCTCGCGGCGGTCGGCTCGACGGTGGGGGTCGCGCTCGCCGCTGCCGCGCTCGCGGTCGTCCTCGCGCTGCCCATCGCGGCGCTCGCCGCCCGCTTTCGCGGCCGGCTCGTCTCGGCCATCGAGTCGGTGGGCTTCCTCGGCCACGCGCTGCCCGGCATCGTCGTCGGCCTGTCGCTCGTGTTCTTCTCTCTCGCGGTGCTGCCCGCGCTCTACCAGAGCGTCGTCGTGCTCGTCTTCGCGTACGCGGTGCTGTTCATGCCGAAGGCGATCGGCACCATGCGCTCGGGCCTCGCCGACGTGCCGGTGTCGCTCGTGTCGGTCGCGCGCACGCTCGGCGATTCACCACTGCGGGCGTGGTGGCGCGTGACGGTGCCCCTCGCACTGCCGAGCGTCGGCATCGGCGCCCTGCTGGTGGCCATCGCGACCATGAAAGAATTGCCGGCGACGCTGCTGCTGCGGCCGACGGGAATCCAGACCCTCGCCACCGAGTTGTGGAACAGGACGGTCGTATTCGAGTTCGGCGCCGCCGCCCCGTACGCCGCGGTGCTCGTCCTGATCGCGGCGGTCCCCGCCATGGTGCTCTCGGGCATCCGCAGCACGGCCAAGGAGGAGTTGTGAGCGACCTCGTCGTCTCCGGCGCCAGCGTGACCCACGGGTCGACGCTCGCGGTCGACGACGTGTCGATGACGATCCGCTCGGGCGAGCTCGTCGCGGTGCTGGGCCCCTCGGGCTGCGGCAAGACGTCGCTCCTCCTCGCGATCGCGGGCCTGCTCCCTCTGCGCGACGGGTCGATCGCGATCGGCTCGCGCGAGCTCTCGCGCCCGGGCCGCACGGTGCCGCCCGAGAAGCGCGGCATCGGCTGGGTGCCCCAGGAGGCCTCGCTCTTCCCGCACCTCACGGTCGGCGAGAACATCGGGTTCGCCGTGCCCGGCGGCCGCGCGGGCGGCGCTCGCGGTCGCGCGCGCACCGAGCGCATCGCGGAGCTCGCCGCGCTCGTCGGCCTCGGCGCCCTCACGAACCGCGCCCCCAACCAGCTCTCGGGCGGACAGGCGCAGCGCGTCGCCCTCGCCCGTGCTCTCGCCCCGCGACCGGAGGTGCTGCTGCTCGACGAGCCGTTCGCCGCGCTCGACACGCAGCTGCGCACGGGCCTGCGCCGCGAGGTCGCCGAGCTGCTGCGCGCGCAGGGCACGACCTCGATCCTCGTCACGCACGACCAGGAGGAGGCGCTCACGCTCGCCGACCGCGTCGCCGTTCTGCGCGACGGGCACCTCGAGCAGTTCGGCACGCCGGCGGAGATCTACCAGCAGCCCGCGAGCGACTGGGTCGCCCGTTTCGTCGGCGACGTCGTCGAGCTCGACGGAGCCTGGCGCGGCGGCCGCGTCACGTGCGCCCTCGGCAACGTCGAGGCCGCGGCGGTCGGCTTCACGCCCGCCGACGGCGACACCGTGCGCCTCATGCTGCGCCCCGAGTGGATCGTCCCGCGCCCCGACCTGCTCGCGCACGCCGCGGCGGGGGCGGATGCCCGGGTCGCCTCGATCTCGTACGCCGGCCACGACGCGATGCTGAGCTGCGATCTCACCGCGGGTCTCACGGTGCGGATGCGCATGGCGGCGGTGGACCTGCCCGCGGTCGGGGAGGACCTCCGCCTCGCGGTGCAGCGCCCGGGGCTCGCGTTCCCCGTGCCGGCGTAGCCGCGGGCCGCGGCGCGCCCCGCCCTGCCGCGCCCCGCCCCGTCCGGCTGACAATGCGCCACTTCGGTGACAACGCGCCACATCGAACTGCCGCACTGTCACCGAAGCGACGCACTGTCGAGGCGATCCCGCGCCGTGGGGGCGCGAGCCTAGGCTGACCGGGTGACCGACGCACTGACTCCGGCGGACGCCGCGCACCTCCCGAACCCGGCCGCGCTCGACGCCGCCGACCCGCTCGCCGCGGTCGTCGACCGCTTCGTGCCGGGCGACGACCTCGTCGCCTACCTCGACGGCAACTCGCTCGGGCGGCCGCTGCGGGCGACGCTCGACGCCCTGCCCGACTTCGTGCGCACGCAGTGGGCCGGGCGCCTGATCCGCGGCTGGGAGGAGGGCTGGCTCTCGCTGGGCGAGCGCCTCGGCGACCGCATCGGCGCCGCGTGCCTGGGCGCCGCATCCGGTCAGACGATCGTCGCCGATTCGACGACGGTGCTCATCTTCAAGCTGCTGCGCGCCTCGATCGCCGCCCGCCCCGGGCGGACGGAGCTCGTGATCGCGCGCGACGAGTTCCCGACCGATCGCTTCATCGTCGAGCGGCTCGCCGTCGACCACGGCCTCACGGTGCGCTGGGTCGACACCCCGCACGACGGCGGCATCACCCCCGAGCTCGCCGCCGAGGTCGTGAGCGAGCGCACGATCGCCGCGCTCCTCGGCGGCGTCGCATACCGCAGCGGCTGGTTCGCCGATATGGCGGCCGTGACGGGGGTCGTGCAAGCGCACGGCGCGCTCGTCATCTGGGACTGCTCGCACGCCGTCGGCTCGGTGCCGATGGAGCTCGACGCGTGGGGCGTCGACATGGCGGTCGGATGCTCGTACAAGTACCTCAACGGAGGCCCGGGCGCCCCCGCCTGGGCCTACGTCGCCGCGCGGCACCAGGCGCAGCTGCGCAACCCCATCCCCGGGTGGCTGGGCGCGGCCGAGCCGTTCAGCATGACCGCCGGGTTCGAGCCCGCGCCGGGCATCCGTCGCCTCGTCAGCGGCACCCCGCCCATCATCGGCATGCAGCCGATCGCCCACATGCTCGACGAGATCGAGGCAGCGGGAATGTCGGCGGTGCGCCCGAAGTCGGTCGCGCTGACCGAGTACGCGATCGCGCTCGTCGACGCCCTGATCCCGGATGCCGTGGTCGCCTCGCCCCGCGATTCCGCGCGTCGTGGGGGCCACATCACGGTCGACCACCCGAACGCTCGCGCGGCGGTCGAGCGGCTCTGGAGCGAAGGCGTCATCCCCGACTTCCGGCATCCGAGCGGGGTGCGCCTCGGACTGTCTCCGCTGAGCACGAGCTTCGTCGAGGTCGAGCGGGGCATCCGGGCGCTCGCGGCGGCGCTCGCCGACTGAGTGGCGCGACCGACCGATCGCCCGCTAACGGCGTCCTGTCGACCGAGCACTCGGTCGGCCGCGCGCGCTACTTCTTCCCGAGCGCCGCGAACTTCGCGATCGACAGCGGCACGAACACGAGCAGCAGCACCGTGATGCCGATGAGCACCGTGAGGATGGGGTTCTGCGCCGTCCACGCGTCGCCGACGGGCGTGCCCGCGGGCACGTTGCCGAAGAGCTCGCGCGCCGACTGCACGAGCGCCGAGACGGGGTTCCACTCCGAGAAGATGCGCAGCGGGGTCGGCAGGTTCTCGGTCGGCACGAACGCGTTCGAGATGAACGTGAGTGGGAAGAGCACGAGGAACGACACGTTGTTGATGATCTCGGGGCTGCGCACGCTCATGCCGAGGAAGGCCATGAGCCACGAGAACGCGTAGGCGAAGAGCAGCAGCAGGACGACCCCGGCGAGGAACCCGCCGAACGACGACTCGACCCTCCAGCCGACGAGCCAGCCGGTGCCCATCATGACGAGCATCGAGAGCCCGTTGATGACGAGGTCGCCGTTGGTGCGGCCGACGAGCACCGCCGCGCCACTCATGGGCAGCGTGCGGAAGCGGTCGATGATGCCGTCCTTGAGGTCTTGCGCCATCGCCGAGCCCGAGTAGGTCGAGCCGAAGACGACGGTCTGGGCGAAGATGCCGGCCATGAGGAACGACGTGTAGCCGCCGGGCACATCGATCGCGGCACCGAAGACGAACGTGAACAGCAGCACGAACATGATCGGCTGCAGCAGCGTGAAGACGAGGATGTCGGGCACCCGGATGATCTTCATGAGGTTGCGGCGCGTGGCGATCCACCCGTCGCTGAGGAACCTCCCGATTGCCGTCCCCGGCTCCGGCTGCAGGGTCGCGGATGCTCCGCGCGCGTCGAGGCCGGAGGTCGCGCCTGCCGTTCCGCTCGAGTCGACGGTGCTCATGCCGCGCCCTTCTCGTCCTCGGCCGCGTCCTCCGCAGCGTGCCCGGTGAGCTGCAGGAAGACGTCGTCGAGCGTCGGCCGGCGCATGCCCGCGTCGTGCAGCGCGATGCCCGCGGCGGTGACCTCGCCGACGATGCGGCTCAGCGCGGTCGGGCCGTCGTCGACCGGCACGACCCAGGTCTTGCCCTCGTTCGACGGTACGGCCTCGCCCGAACCGTAGCGCTGCAGGATGCCGCGCACGGCCTCGGTCTCGTCGGCCTCGACGAGCGTGAGCGCGACGCGCTGGCCTCCGACGGACGCCTTGAGCTCGTCGGCCGTGCCCTCGGCGATCACGCGGCCCTCGTCGATGACCGAGATCGAGTCGGCGAGACGATCGGCCTCCTCCA
>JBKHYA010000046.1:0-11279 GCA_046565745.1 Actinomycetes bacterium | reverse complement strand
CAAGCCCGGCCGCTGGAGCGGCCGCGGCGCCCGCGACGGCGTCCTCTCCGTCCGCTTCACGCGCGGGCGCGAGGTCCGGCGGATCACGCTCGTGCGCCGCGGCGGGCGCTTCCGCGTCGTCGCCGGCACCGAGCACCTGCTCACGGGCGACCTCGAGCTCGCCGTTCGCGAAGAGCTGCTGACCTTCCTCGACGAACTGGACCGCACCGCATGACCCCACTGACCTGGCCGTTCTCCCTCGTGGCGCTCGGCCTGGCGGCCATCGCCGCCGTGCCTGTCGCCGCCCGGTGGCTGCGCGTCGCCCAGCGCGAGCACTACGTGCCGACGTGGGTCTCGCGCATGGCGGGGCTGTGGCTCACGCGCGAGCCGCTGACCCTGCTCGGCGCGGCCGTCGCCGCCCTCCTCGTCGTCGTCGCCGCGATCGGCATCGTCTCGACGGGCGCCGACTCGCTCCTCGCCCTCGCGGCCCTCGCCGCGATCGTGCTCCTCGCCCTCCTGCCGGTCGGACTCAAGCCCCGCGGCACGTCGGCGAAGTTCGTGCTCACCGATCGCGTGAAGCGCCTGCTCGTCGCGTGGGTCCTCGTGCACCTCGTCGCCGCGGTCGCCCTCGCCGCGGTCCTCGGCGCCGCCGGCCCCGCGCTCGTGCTCCTGCTGAGCGCGCCCCTCACCGACCTGGCTCTCGCGATCACGGCGCCGATCGAGAAGGCCGGGTCGAAGAGATTCGTCGACCAGGCCCGCAAGCGCCTCGATCAGGTCAAGCCGCGCGTCGTCGCGATCACCGGCTCCTACGGCAAGACGAGCACGAAGAACTACGTCGCCCACCTGCTGTCGGCCACGTACACGACGGTCGCGAGCCCCGCATCCTTCAACAACCGCCTGGGTCTGTCGCGCGCCGTGAACGACAAGCTCGTGCCGGGCACCGAGATCTTCGTCGCCGAGATGGGCATCTTCGGCGCGGGCGAGATCCGCGAGCTGTCGACGCACTTCCCGCCCGACATCGCCGCGATCACGGTCATCGGCGAGGCGCACCTGCAGCGCATGCGCTCGACCGACACGATCTTCCGCGCGAAGGCCGAGATCACCGAGCGGGCCCGCACGGTCGTCCTGCCGATCGACGACGAGCGCCTCGCGCGCCTCGCCGAGGAGTCCGCGGCGGCCGGCAAGCGCGTCGTCACCGTGTCGCTGCGGCCGGGCGCCGTCGCCGACGTCGTCCTCGACGCGACGGGCGCCGACGAGGCCGCCTCGACCGGTGCCGCGACCATCCGCATCGGGCGCGATGCCGCCCCCGTGCCCGTCACGATCTCGAGCACGGGCCACGCCGTCAACATCGCGGTCGCGGCGGGCATCGCCCTCGCGGCGGATGTCCCCGTCGCGACGATCGCCGGCCGCCTGTCCGATCTCCCCGGCTCGCAGCACCGCGCCGAGGTGCAGCAGGCTCCGAGCGGCGCGCTCGTCATCGACGACACGTACAACTCCAATCCGGTGGGCGCGCACCGCGCGCTCGAGGGAGCCGCGCGCCTCGCCGCCGAGCGCGGCGGCCCGCTCGTCGTCGTCACGCCTGGAATGGTCGAGCTCGGACCCGTGCAGGCCGAGCGGAACCGCGCCTTCGGCGCCGCCATGAAGGCGGCCGGCGCGACCCTGTACGCCGTCGGCCGTACCAACCGCGCGGCCCTCGTCGAGGGCTACGGCGAGGGCGCCCACGCGGTCGACTCGCGCGAAGCCGCGGTCGCCGAGGCCGTCCGTGCCGCCGCCGACCGGGGCGTTATCCTCTACGAGAACGACCTCCCCGACCACTACCCGTGAGTCGCCGCCCGGGGAGGGGCCAGGCCGCGGCGCACGACCTGACAGGGGAATCATGAGCGCTGCCGCGCAGTCCGCACCGTGGGCGGTCGTCTTCGGAGGGCCGAGCCCCGAGCACGAGATCTCCATCCTCACCGGGCTGCAGGCCGAGCGCGTGCTCACCGCCGCCGGTCACTCCGTCGTCCCGATCTACTGGTCGCCCACGGGCGAGTGGTTCCGGGTTCCCGACGCGACCGAGGCGAAGGACTACCTGGAGGGCGCCCCGCGCGACTCGGTCGCGCTCGAGGTGCGGATCTCCGGCGAGCCCGGTCTCTACCGTCGCAAGAAGTTCGGTGCGGACAAGGTCGAGATCGAGGCGGCCCTGCTGTGCCTGCACGGCGGCGTCGGCGAGGGCGGCGGAGCCGCTGCCGTGTTCTCGCTGCTGGGCATCCCCGCCACCGGGTCGACGCTCTTCGCCGGGGCCGTGGGCATGGACAAGCTCGCGTTCGGCGGTCTCATGACGGCCGCGGGCATCCCCTCGCTGCCGCGCGAGGCCGTCTCGACGCTGCGCGAGCCGAGCTTCGGCGGGCCGTACATCGTCAAGCCGCGGTTCGGCGGATCGTCGATCGGCATCGAGATCGCCGACGACATCGAGGCGGCGCGCGCGCTCGCCGGCGCGAGCGTCCACCTGCGCAACGGGGCCGTGCTCGAGCCGTATCGGCCCGAGCTCGTGGATCTGAACATCTCGTTCCGCACGCACCCCGAGCTCGAGATCACGCAGCTCGAGAAGCCGCTGCGCGGCGAGAGCCAGAGCGCGCTCTACTCGTACGCCGAGAAGTACCTCGCGGGCGGCGCCGGAGCCGACGCGGGCCTCTCGAGCGCGCCGCGCGAGTTCCCCGCCGAGGTCGCCGAGAGCGTGCACGAGGCCGCGCGCGACCTCGCGGCCCGCGTCGCCGACGTCACGCGCCTCACCGGCGTCGTGCGCGTCGACCTGCTGCTCGACGAGGCGACGGGCGAGCTGTTCGTCAACGAGGTCAACTCCATCCCCGGCGCGCTGTCGCTCTACCTGTGGGCGCCGCAGCG
Organism: Actinomycetes bacterium; assembly: GCA_046565745.1. GTDB lineage: Bacteria > Actinomycetota > Actinomycetes > Actinomycetales > Microbacteriaceae > Microcella. The sequence continues at coordinate 8,417 of JBKHYA010000046.1, read as the reverse complement.
GCCGGCGGCCGAGGTGCTCGTCGACGCGATCGTCGAGGCGCGCGACAAGCGCGTCGTCTTCCCGCAGGCCGGCTTCGGCGGCGGGGCCGCGCTGCGCGCCGCGGGCGGCATCGCGGGCAAGCTCGTCGGGCTCGACGGGCCGCGCGCGTAGGTCGCGAGCGCGGTCGGACGCACCCCGCGTCGCGGGTCGCCGCCGTGGAGGTGTCCGTCAGACCGACAGCCCGGCGCGACACGCCGACTCCGAGCCGCTCCGCCGCGCGTGTCGTCGACGACTGTCGGTCTGGCGGACCCGGGGCAGCGCCGGGTGGCGCCCGCGAGCGCGGAGCCGGTCTGGCGGACCCGCGGCAGCAGCCCGGCGCCGCGCGCGAGCCGGCTACTCGTCGCCGCTGTCGGCGCCGTCGTCCTCGGACGTCACGCTGCCGCCGCCGAACACGTCCGTCGCCGCGAGGCACTGCGAGGTCGGCTCGGTCGACGCGACGGCGGCGCTGATCGGGCGCAGGGCATCCGGGCCCCTGACGACGTCGTCGTCGACGATGACCTCGGTCGCCGGCTCGCGTCCGTAGGTCGTGAAGACGTAGCGGGGCGCGTCGGATTCGTCGAGCAGCCAGTCGACCCCGTCGACCGTGAAGCACGGCAGCTCGCTCGGCCCCGGGGCCGGCAGCCCGCAGCGGTAGATGACGGCCGCCGGGTCGCCCCACGCCGCGGTCGCCTGCGCGTTCGTCGTCCGGCGGTCGAGTCCGGCGATCTCGTCGGGCAGCCGCACCGAGATCTCGGCGCACGCGTAGGCGTTCGACTCGGGGGCGGGCTCGAGGTTCACGGTGCCCGCGCACGCGGCGAGCGCGAGCGGCGCGCTCGCGATCAGGGCGACGGATGCCCGCCTCACGCGGGCAGGACGGCTGCGGGTCGACATCGGTCACCACGCTATCGCGGCGCGCCTCGGCGGCCGCCGCGAGCCGCGGCCCAGCCGCCGCGGCCCAGCCGCCGCAGCGCTGCCGCCGCAGCGCGACCGCCGCAGCGAAGCCGCGCGGCCGGCTACGGCAGCAGCCCGCCGACCGTCAGCGCGAGCGAGCTCCACAGCGCGCTCAGCACGCCGAGGCCCATGAGCACGAGCGCGACCGCGATGAGGCCGCGGAAGATCGCGTCGGCCCGCTCCCGCTCAGGGGCCCCGGCCCCGGTGCGCGCCCGCCGCTCGAGCCGCCGAGCCCGAAGCAGCGCGAGCACCCCGAGCACGAGCGCGAGGGGCGGCCCGACGAACTTCACGCCGTCGATCGCGGTGCGCACGGGCGCGGTGACGGCGAGCGGGGGAGCCACGAGCTGCGCACCGAGCACGAGCACCGCGCCGATCGCGGCGAGGGTCAGCAGCAGGCGCGCGGTCGACCGCAGCCGTTCGGGCGTCACCGCCGCTGCTCCGGAGTCATGGGGGTCCTCTCTCCGCGTCGGCACCTCCCGACGCGCGCGGGCCAGGCTAGCGTGGACGCCATGCCCTCCGCCGAGCACGCGCCCGCGCCCGCGCCTGCACCGCCCGGCCCGCCCGAGCACGCGCCCGACGCCCTCGGCTCGGTCGGCGAGCTCGCCGCTCTCGCGCGCATCATCCCGCGCCTCCCGCCGAGCGCCGTGACCGAGCTCGGCCCGGGCGACGACGCCGCCGTCCTCGCCGCTCCCGACGGCCGCTTCGTCGTCACGACCGACATGATGATCCACGGCCCCGACTTCCGGCTCGCCTGGTCGTCGATGCACGACCTCGGCTGGAAGGCCGCCGCGACCAACCTGAGCGACATCGCCGCGATGGGAGCCCGCCCCACGAGCCTCGTCGTCGCCCTCGCCGCACCGGCCGAGACGCCCGTCGCCGACCTCGAGGCCTTCGCCGACGGGCTCGCCGACGCGTGCGCCGCGCTCGCTCCCGGCTGCGGGGTCGTCGGCGGAGACCTGAGCGTCTCGCACACCCTCACGATCGCCGTGACGGCGTTCGGCGACCTCGAGGGGCGCGCGCCCGTGCGACGCGACGGCGCGCGGCCGGGCGACGTCGTCGCGGTCTCCGGCCCCCTGGGGCTCGCCGCGCAGGGTCTCGCGCTGCTGTTCGAGCTCGGCGTCGACGAGACGGGGGCGCCGGATGCCTCGGCGGCCGCTCGACTGCGCTCCGAGCATCCCGTGCCTCTCGCCGCCCAGCTCAGGCCGCACCCGCCGATCGCGGACGGCCCCGCCGCCGCGATCGCGGGCGCTACCGCGATGCTCGACCTGAGCGACGGGCTCGCGCTCGATGCCCGCCGCGTCGCGCGCGCGAGCGGCGTCGTCATCGACCTCGACGGCCGCGCCCTCGCCGAGCACGGCACGGGCCTGCTCGCCCTCACCGGGGGAGAGGATCACTCGCTGCTCGCGACCTTCCCGCCGAGCGTGCCGCTGCCGGCGGGCTTCTCGGCAGTGGGGATCGTCGCGGCCCTCGACGAGCGCGCGGGAGGGCGCCCGGCGGTCCTCGTCGACGGTCACGTGGTCGACGAACGCGGCGGGTGGGACCCGTTCGCGGAGTGGAGCGGCGAGGCCGACTGACCCGATCTCCGGCCCGGCTGTAAGAACGGTCGCGCTCCCGACATAACCCTCATGATGAGGCGCCCGCCATCGGGGGCGGTGCCGGAGCAGGGGGTCCTACCGTGATCAGTCCGCACGAGCACCGCGAGCTCGCACGCTGGGCCGCGCAGTGCGCCGAGCGCGCGCTCCCCGCCTTCGAGGCCGCGCATCCCGACGACCCGCGGCCGCGCGCCGCGATCGCGGCCGCCCGGGCCTGGGCGAACGGCGCGATCACGGTGCAGGCGGCGCGCGAGATCGCGTTCCTCGCCCACGCCGCGGCGCGCGAGTCGAGCGGCCCCGCAGCCGCCGACGCCGCCGCGCGGGCCGCCGGTCACGCCGCCGCGACCGCGCACCTGCCGACACACGCTCCGCACGCGGCCGACTACGCGGCCCGCGCCGCCGCCGACCCGGCCGACGAGCGGTGCTGGCAGCGGTCGGCGATCGAGGCCGAGCTGCTCGCCGCGGTCTCGCGGCAGTCGCAGCGCGAGCTCGACCGGCAGACCGCTTAGGCCTCCTGCTCAGACGTCTGCTTCGGCTGATCCGGCCCTCGCGCCGATGTACATTCGGTGACTCGATATGTACAATAAGACTATGAGCTCCCTCAGCGTCGCCGACGCCCGCAAGAACTTCTCCGACCTCCTGGAAAGATCGCAGACCGAGGCGGTCTTCATCGAGCGGCGTGGTCAGCGCGCGGCCGTCGTCGTCAGCCCCGAGCAGTACGAGCGCATGCTCGACGCCCTCGAAGACGCCGAAGACATCGCTGCGTTCGATGCCGCGATGGAGGATGAGGGGCCGAACGTCCCTTGGGCGCAGGTGAAAGCCGACCTGGGCTGGTCGTGAGCTATCGGATCGAGTTGCGTCCGGCAGCCGTTCGGGCACTCAAGAAGATCGACCATCGAGACCGCGAGCGCATTCGCGGGGCGATCGCCCTGCTGGGCGACGAGCCTAGGCCGCCCGCGGCTAAGCCGCTGCGTGGTCGCCCCGCCTGGCGCGTGCGCGTGGGCGACTACCGGATCATCTACACGATCGATGACGGCGTGCTGCTCATCGTCGTCGTGACTCTCGGTCATCGGCGCGACGTGTACGAGCGCTGACCGAGCGACCCTTAATCAGTGGGTTCCCGGTTGAGCCAGAAGATCGCCGTCTCGCCGTAGTCGGAGCGCCGCTCGAGCTCGAGCCCCGACGGCCAGGCCGGCACGGGCGTTCGCGACGAGCGCTCGAGCACGACCACGGCATCCGCCGCCAATCGGGGCACGAGCGCGGCGAGCACGTGGTCGAGCTCGAGCCCGCCGAGCTCGTACGGCGGGTCGATGAAGACGAGATCCCACGCGCCGGGCGTCGAGGTCAGGTACGACTGCACCGGCTTGCCGCTGACCTGGATGCTCGGGGCCGACCCGCGCGGAGCCCGCTGCTCGACGAGCCGCGCATTGGCCTTGCACACCTGGACGGCCGCGTGGCTGCGCTCGACGAGCAGCACCTCGGCGGCTCCGCGCGACGCGGCCTCGAGACCGAGGGCGCCCGAGCCGGCGTAGAGGTCGAGCACGCGGGCTCCGTCGAGGAGGTCGCGCGCCTGCAGCGCGCTGAAGATCGCCTCGCGCACGCGGTCGGAGGTGGGGCGCGTGCCCGCGGTCGGCACCTTCAGGGTGAGAGACCCGGCATACCCGGCGATGATGCGCGTCACGGCTCCACGGTAGTCGCCGCTCCTCACCTGACGAGTGCCGTCGGCGCGCGCGGCTACCGTAGTGACCGTGACCGGCCCCCTCGACGCGAAGCTCGTCTCGGTGCTCGGCGACCGCAGCGCGAAGTCGCTGAGCAAGGCGTTCGGCATGACGACGGTCGGCGACCTGCTCGCGCACGTGCCGCGCCGCTACGCGCGCCGCGGCGAGCTCACGGCCCTGAGCGAGCTGCAGGTCAACGAGTCGGTGACGATCGTCGCCGAGATCCTGAGCGTCACCGAGCGGACGATGCGCGCCCGCCGGGGGAGCATCCTCGAGGTGACGATCGGCGACGGCCGGGGCATCCTCGTCCTGACGTTCTTCAACCAGGCGTGGCGGAAGGCCGACCTCGTGAAGGGGCGGCGCGGCATCTTCGCGGGGAAGGTCGGCGAGTACCGCGGCATCCGCCAGCTCGCCCACCCCGACTACGAGCTCTTCGAGGCGGGCGACGAGCGCGATTCCGGTCCGACGGCGCAGAAGTGGGCGATGCAGCCGATCCCGATCTACCCCGCGACCTCGACCGTCGCGAGCTGGCAGCTGCAGAAGGCGATCGCGGTCGCGCTCGACACGCTCGGGCCGCTCGACGACCCCGTCCCCGCCGAGGTGCGGGCCGAGCGCGAGCTGCTCGATCACGCGACCGCGCTCGAGTGGATCCACCGGCCGGAGGACGACCGGCAGTGGCGCCGCGCCCGCGACACCCTGCGCTTCCACGAGGCGTTCCTGCTGCAGGTCGCGCTGCTGCAGCGCCGCGCCCAGCTGCGCGAGCAGCCCGCGACGCCCCGCACGCCCGGCGCGGAGCTCGCGGGCTTCGACGCCGCGCTGCCGTTCTCCCTCACCGCCGACCAGGACCTCGTCGGCCAGGAGGTCGCACGCGACCTCGTCTCGCCCGTGCCGATGAACCGCCTCGTGCAGGGCGAGGTCGGATCGGGCAAGACCCTCGTCGCCGTCCGGGCGATGCTCACCGTCGCGGAGGACGGCGGTCAGAGCGCCCTGCTCGCCCCGACCGAGGTTCTCGCGGCCCAGCATCTGCGCTCGATCGTGAGCGTGCTCGGCCCCGACCGCGCAGCCAGGATGCGCCCGGTGCTCCTGACGGGGCAGCTGAGCGCGGGGGAGCGCCGCGCGACCCTCCTCGCGATCGCGAGCGGGGCATCCCGCATCGTCGTCGGCACGCACGCGCTCCTCGGCGACAAGGTGCAGTTCGCCGACCTCGGGCTCGTCGTCGTCGACGAGCAGCACCGCTTCGGCGTCGAGCAGCGCGAAACGCTGCGCCGCAAGGGCGCGGTGCCGCCGCACGTGCTCGTGCTCACGGCGACGCCCATCCCGCGCACGGTCGCGATGACGGTCTTCGGCGACCTCGACGTCTCGACGATCGCGACGCTGCCGGCCGGGCGCATCCCGATCGTGAGCCACGTCGTGCCGCTCGCCGAGCGCCGCGAGCTCTGGCACCGCGCGTGGCAGCGCCTCGGCGAAGAGCTCGCGCAGGGCAGGCAGGGCTTCGTCGTCGTGCCGGCCATCGACCCGACGACGCCCGAGGATGACCCCGACGCGCTCGAGCCCGACGCCGAGGAATCGGGCGCCGGCGGTGCCGCCGATTCGACCGGCGGGCAGGCGGATGCCCCGCCCCGCCCGCCCGCGTCCGTCGCCGAGCTGACGCCCCTGCTGCGATCGCACCCCGCGCTCTCCGGGCGACGGGTCGAGCCCCTCCACGGCCGCATGACGACCGACGAGAAGGATGCGACGATGCGCGCCTTCGCCGCGGGCGAGATCGACGTGCTCGTCGCGACGACCGTCATCGAGGTCGGCGTCGATGTGCCGAACGCGTCGACGATGGTCGTCGTCGAGGCCGACCGGTTCGGCGTGAGCCAGCTGCACCAGCTGCGCGGCCGCGTCGGCCGCGGCGGCGTTCCCGGCCTGTGCCTGTTCGTGACCGCCGCCGAGCCGGGGAGCCTCGCGCGCGAGCGCGTCGAGGCCGTCGCCTCGACGCTCGACGGGTTCGAGCTCGCCTCGATCGATCTCGAGCTGCGTCGCGAGGGCGACGTGCTCGGCGCGACGCAGAGCGGCGGGCGGTCGAGCCTGCGCCTGCTGCGCGTCGCGAAGGACGGCGATGTCATCGGGGATGCTCGCGAGGCGGCGGCGCTCCTCCTCGAGCGCGATCCGCAGCTCACGACCATGCCCGCGCTGCGCGACGCGCTCGACCGCCGCCTCGACGACGAGGCGCGCGCGTACCTCGAGAAGAACTGATGTATGGGACTGCTGGCCGTGCCGTACCGGCCCCAATTCGGGGGGTTTCATCGCGTTTGCCTGGTTGTTGAGCCGTGGTCATGTCAAGCTCGCACTCTGATGTCGCTAGCGGCGACGAGTCCCACCCCTCAGGAGCTGAATTGACAAACGCCACCGAAACCTACCCGCCCAACACGCCGCCTCCATATGTGGCTGGACCTCCGACGAAGAACACCATTGGACTCGTCGCTCTCATACTTGCTGTCGTCGGTGCTCTTATGGCGATCGTCCCAGCGACTAATGGATTCTCTTGGCTGATCCTCCTGGCTGCTCTCGTCCTCGCCATAATCGGACTGACGAGGAAGGGCCAGAAGAAGGGGACCTCGATTGCCGCTCTGATCTTGAGCGTGGTGTTCTGGCTCATCTCGGTTGTCGTTGGAATTGGCGTGATCGCGGCGGGCGTCTCGGAAAGCATCGAGAGCCCCCCCGTTGCGTCGGAGCCTGACAGCGCACCGGCTACGGAGCCCGACCCTGACGAGGGGTCGGAGCCCGCAGAGGAGCCAGCCGCCGACGTCGCCGGGGTTGGCGACTCGGTCACAACGGATAGTGGAGTGGCTGTCACGCTGGCGAGCATCGAGAACGGGGTGCTACCCCCCAACGACTTCATCGTCTCAGAGGTCCGGGGCACGCTGGTCGCTGTGACCATGTCGATGACCAACGGATCAAGCGACAGTGTCGCAATCTCGACAAGTTCGGTGTTCGGGTACATCGGTGACGCGGAATACGAGGCTGCGGCTGTTTTCGGAGCGGACTCGGGCGAGTGGTACGTCTACGAGGAGATTAACCCTGGGCTAACCGCAAATTTCATCGCCTACTTCGACGTGCCAGCCGATAGCGCTCTCGATACGGTCAAGTTCCAGACCGCATTGCTGTTTGGCGAAGAGGCGAGCTTCGTCACTCAGTAAGCGCGCGACTTCCGGTGGGCCCGACAGAGTATGTTGGGCCCACCGTCATGTCCTGCCCGGGCAGGGGCAAGGGCAAGCCCCACGTCTGGGCGGCGAGCGGGTCTCACGTCAAGGCGCTCACCAGGTTCCCGCGGTCGACTAGCGTTATCCGCGGGGTTCCACAGGGGGAGGGTGCATGAAGGTCATCAGCTACAACCTCCGCAAGCATGCGGCGGTCGGCGAGCTCGTCGATCTCGTCGACGCGCACGCACCGCACCTGGTGTGCCTGCAGGAGATCGACACGTCGAAGCTCCCCGCCGAGCTCGGGCCCCTGCACCTCGCCGACGCCACCAAGCGCAACCGCCTCGGCCTCGCCGTCTACTACGACCGCGAGCGCTTCGAATCGCATGCGACGGCCGCCTTCGCGCTCAAGAAGTCCCTCCACGACCGTATCGCGGCGCCCGCGCACGAGCGCGTGCTCGGCACGCACCTGCTCGACCACGAGACGGGGCGCGAGCTCGTCGTGGCGTCGTTCCACGCCGCGCCGCTCACGGCACTCAACTCGCTGCGGCGCAAGCAGATCCACGCCGCGCACGAGGCGCTCCGCGGCTTCGGCCTCGACCTCCCGACGCTCATGGTCGGCGACTTCAACTACCCCGTCTTCAAAGACTTCCTCGGCGCCGACGTCCGCGGCACGGGCTACGACCTGACGCTGAGCGACGCGCGCACGTACACGCGCTACAAGTTCTTCCGCGGCCACTTCGACTTCGCGACCTCGATCGGGCTCGACATCGACTCGGTCCGCACGCTGCCGCAGGGCGAGAGCGACCACCTGCCGATCCTCGTCGCGGCCGACTACCGCGAGCAGGCGGAGGCCGCCGCCTAGCGTCGGCCCTCCGGCGCCCCGGTAGGCTGGCTCCGTGAGCAGAGTCGCCGTCATCCCCGGGTCGTACGATCCCGTCACCCTGGGGCACCT
>JBKHYA010000045.1:0-11563 GCA_046565745.1 Actinomycetes bacterium | reverse complement strand
GCGGCGGGCGAGCGAGCGGAGGGCTCCGACGAGGAGGAGGTACTGCTGGACTCCCCCGCCGTCGTCGTCGGTGACCTTGTCGGCGGTCTCGACCATGACGCTCGCGGCCGTGTAGCTGCCGTAGTCGTCGCTGATCTCGGCCCCGTAGGAGCCGAGCGACTCGGCCTGCTGCACGATGTCGAGGCTGCGGCCGACGTAGAGCTGCACGTCGGCGACCATGAAGGGCTCGAGGCGGCTGCCGAAGCGGCTGCCGGTGCGCCGCACGCCCTTCGCGACGGCGCGGATCTTGCCGTGGTGCCGGCTGAGCATCGTCACGATGCGGTCGGCCTCGCCCAGCTTGTGGGTGCGCAGCACGACGGCTTCGTCACGGTAGGTGGGCACGCTCCAGTATCGCGCGCGGGGCGGCGCGGCGGCTGGGGGCCTCGCCGGGCGCGGCGGGATCGGGGCCGCGGCGAGAGGTGCGGGTGGGGCCTCCACAATTCAGGAGACCGAGCATCCGCCGCCTGCTACGACACGCCGAGCGACCGCGCCGATGCGGCGAGCTCGGTCGCGGCGCGCGTCCACTCGTCCTGAGTTGTGGAGGCGCCGCCCGTGAAGCGGATCGCGGTGCGGGCCTCATCGGGCGAGTACCCCATCGCGAGGAGGACGGGCGACGGCTCGTCGCGGCCGGCCGCGCACGCCGAGCCGCTCGAGGCGATGATGCCGCGCTCGTCGAGGGCGATGAGCAGAGGCTCGCCTCCGATTCCCGGGACGATGAACGACGCGTGCGTGGGCAGACGCTCGGTGGGATGCCCGGTGAGGGTCGCGCCAGGGATGCTCGCGAGCACGTCGGCGATGAAGCGGTCGCGGCGCGCGGCGACGTCGGCGGCGAGCTGGCCGGCCGGCGCGGCGAGCTCGCCGGCCGGCGCGGTGAACTCCCGGGCCGGCGCCCCGGGGAGAGGCCCGGCCGCCGCGCCGCTCCCCCGCCGCTCCTCCTCGGCGAGCTCGAGCGCCGCCGCGAGCCCCACGGCCCCTGCCACGTTCTCGGTGCCCGACCGACGGTCGCGCTCCTGGCCTCCGCCGTGGATGAGCGGCTCGATCGGCGCTCCGGTCGGGAGGATGAGCGCCCCGACCCCCTTGGGCGCGCCGAGCTTGTGCCCGCTGATCGCGACGCCGTCGGGTCGGGCGTCGGCACCCCCCGCCGTCGAGGCGGCACCCGGCGCGGGTGGAACCACGGGCATCCACCCCGCCGTCTGCACCGCGTCGACGTGCACGCGCGCGCCGACCGCGCGAGCCGCGCGCACGAGGGCGTCGACCGGCTGGATCGTTCCGACCTCGTTGTTGGCGTGCTGCACGGCGACGAGAGCGGAGCCCGGACGCAGCAGCCCCTCGAGCTCCCCCGCCGAGTACCGCCCGAACGCGTCGACGCCCAGTCTCGTCACCTTGACCCCGTGCCACCGCGCGAGGTGGTCGGCCGCGGCGAGGACCGCCTCGTGCTCGACGGCCCCCACGACGACGTGCCGGTCGCGCCCGGCGGCGATCGCCGCGAGCGTCAGTCCGATGACTCCGAGGTTGTCGGCCTCGGTGCCTCCGGACGTGAACACGATCTGCGCCGCCCGCACGCCGAGGAGGCGCGCGATGCGGCCCCGGGCATCCTCGAGGGCGTCGGCGGCGCGCCGCCCGAGGGCGTGCGTGCTCGACGGGTTGCCGTAGTCGCCCGTCAGGTGCGGCCACATCGCCTCGAGCACGCGACGGCGCACGGATGCCGTGGCCGCCTGATCGAGGTCGATGATCGTCATGCGCGCCTACAGCTCGATGTCGAGGCCGAGGTCGAGGGAGGGCGCCGAGTGCGTGAGGGCCCCGACCGAGATGACGTCGACGCCCGTCTCGGCGATCGCGCGGACGGAGTCGAGCGTGACGCCTCCGCTCGCCTCGGTGATCGCGCGGTTGCCGATGAGCGCGACGGCCTCGCGCAGGTCGGCGAGCGGGAAGTTGTCGAGCATGATCGTGTCGGGCTCGGCGGCGAGGACGGCGGCGAGCTGGTCGAGCCGGTCGATCTCGACCTCGAGGTGCGTCGTGTGCGGGATGCGCGCGCGCACCGTGCGGATCGCCTCGGTGACGTCGAGCCCCTGCGCCGTCAGGACGGCGAGGTGGTTGTCCTTCAGCATGACCGCGTCGGAGAGCGAGAAGCGGTGATTGCGGGCGCCGGCGGCGCGGACGGCGGCCTTCTCGAGCATCCGCAGCCCGGGCGTGGTCTTGCGGGTGTCGACGATGCGGGCGCTCGTGCCGGCGACCGCCTCGACGTACGCGCGCGTGAGGGTCGCGACGCCGGAGAGGCGCTGCGCGAGGTTGAGGGCGACGCGCTCGCCGAGGAGGATGCCGCGGGCGGGGCCCTCGATCTCGGCGATGACCGTGCCGGGGGCGAGGGGGGTGCCGTCGTCTCGGACTCGTTCGACGCGGAGGTGCTCGTCCGCGGTCGTGAATGCGAGCTGCAGGGCGAGGCCGCCGGCGAGGATGCCCGTGCTGCGGCTGACGACGCGCGCGGTCGCGGTCGCGTCGGCCGGGATCGCGGCCTCGGAGCTGATGTCGCCCCAGGGTGCGTCTTCGGCGAGGGCCGCGGCGACGACGGCCGCGACGGCGGAGGCGGGCGGGTCGTAGGCGGTCATGCGGCTCCTCGGGTGCGGGTGGGGGTGCGGGTGCGGGTGCGGGTGTCGGCGCTGGCGCGGGTCTGGGCGACGTTAATGCGGCTCGGGGCGGTGTCCGCGTCGATGTCAGCATCGACGTCGGCCGATTGCGCGGCCCTCCACAACTCAGGAATCGCCGCATCAGCGGCTGCCCAGACACGCCGGACGCGCTGAGACTCGACCGCGGTCGGGGCGTCGCTCCGCCAGTGCGCGCCGCGAGACTCGGAGCGCGCGAGAGCAGCGGCCGCGACCAGGCGCGCGAGCGGCAGCAGGGTCTCGGCGATCGGGTCGGCGGGCCGAGAATCCGCGAGATCTCGCGCCAGAGCGGCGAGCTGGGTGCCGTCGCGCTCGAGGCCGAGCGACTCCCAGGCGCGGGCCCGCACGGTCGCTGCGTCGATGGGCGCGGCGTCGGGCATCCGCCGAGAGAGCGCCGGCGCCTGCTCGACGACGACGCCTCGCGGAGTCAGCGGTTCCTGAATTGTGGAGGCGGGAGCTACGAGCAGGCGGGACGTCAGGCGCCGGGCCATGACCGCCGCCTCGAGGAGCGAGTTCGACGCGAGTCGGTTGGCGCCGTGCACCCCCGTCGCCGCGGTTTCGCCCACAGCGAACAGCCCCGGAACCGTGGTGCGGCGCGTCCCTGCAGGTCGGTCACCACGCCGCCCATCGCGTAGTGCGCCGCCGGCGTCACCGGCACGAGCTCGCGCGACCAGTCGATGCCCGACCGTCGCACGAGCGCGTCGATCGTCGGGAAGCGGCGCGCGAGGGCGGCCGCTCCCCCGAGTCGTGCGGCGACGGCGCGGGCGTCGAGCAGCACCGGGTCTCCGCCCTGCTCGCGCATCGTGCGGTCGATCGCGCGCGCGACGACGTCGCGGGGGGCGAGCTCGGCGCGAGCATCCACCGCGGTCATGAAGCGGCGGCCGCGCGCGTCGAGCAGTGTCGCACCCTCGCCGCGCACCGCCTCGGAGACGAGTCCGCCGCTCGCGAGCACCGTCGGATGGAACTGCACGAACTCGAGGTCGGCGACCATCGCCCCGGCCGCGTGCGCGAGGACGACCCCCGAGCCGATCGCGCCGGCAGGGTTCGTCGTGCGGGGGTAGAGGGCGCTGTAGCCGCCGGTCGCGAGCACGACGGCCTCGGCGTCGAGCACGCGGCGCTCACCTCGCGCGTCGACCGCGACGAGCCCCGACACGGCGCCGCTGCGGGTGCGGATGCTCTCCGCACGCTCGCCCTCGAGCACCGTGACCTGGCTCGCCCTGACCACCCGCGCGAGGGCGTCGACGATGCGGGCTCCGGTCGCGTCGCCGCCCGCGTGCAGCACGCGCGCCCGCGAGTGCGCGGCCTCGAGGCCGCGGGCGAGGTCTCCGGTCGCGTCGCGGTCGAAGGCGACGCCGAGATCGAGGAGCTCGGCGACGACCGCGGGGGCCTCCCTGCAGAGGGCGAGCGCAGCATCCGCGTCGACGAGACCGGCGCCGGCCGCGACGGTGTCGGCCGCATGCAATTCAGGAGAATCGTCGTCGCCGACCGCCGCCGACACGCCGCCCTGCGCCCAGGGACTGGCCCCGGAGCCCAGGGATCCCGCGGTCAGGAGCGTGATCTCCTGAACTGTGGAGGCACGCGCAGCGGCGCAGGATTCCTGAATTGCGGAGGCGCGGGCGAGGCGCAGGGCCGTCAGGAGCCCCGCCAGGCCCGAGCCGACGACGATCACGTGCATGAGAGGCCCCGGTCAGCCGCGCGGGTTCGCGGCGAGCATCCGCTCAAGGGCGACGCGCGCGTCGGACTGCACCGACGCGTCGACGACGATCTCGTTGACGACGCGGCCCGCGACGAGCTCCTCGAGCACCCACGCGAGGTACCCGGGGTGGATGCGGTACATCGTCGAGCACGGGCAGATGACGGGGTCGAGGCAGAAGATCTCGTGCTGCGGGTGCTCAGCGGCGAGCCGGTTGACCATGTTGATCTCGGTGCCGATCGCGAAGGTCGTCGGCTCGGTCGCGCCGGCCACCGCCCGCCGGATGTAGTCGGTCGACCCCGACTCATCGGCCGCATCGACGACCGCCATCGGGCACTCGGGGTGCACGATCACGCGAACCCCCGGGTGGGATGCCCGGGCCGCCTCGATCTGCTGCGGCGTGAACCGCTTGTGGACGCTGCAGAATCCGTGCCACAGGATCACCTGCGCGTCGAGCAGCTCGTCGGCGGTCGAGCCGCCGAGCGCCTTGCGCGGGTTCCACATCGGCATGCGCGAGACGGGCACGCCCATCGCCTTCGCGGTGTTGCGCCCGAGGTGCTGGTCGGGGAAGAACAGCACGCGCTGGCCGCGCTCGAACGCCCACTCGAGCACGGTCGCGGCGTTCGACGACGTGCACACGATGCCGCCGTTCCGCCCGCAGAACGCCTTGAGCGCGGCGGAGGAGTTCATGTAGGTGACGGGGATGACCGGGGCCCGGCCGTCGGCGTCGGGCGACGAGCCGTAGAGGGCGGTGAGCTCCTCCCACGCCGCTTCGACCGAGTCGATGTCGGCCATGTCGGCCATCGAGCATCCGGCCGCCAGATTCGGCAGGATGACCCGCTGCGACTCGCGGGCGAGGATGTCGGCCGTCTCGGCCATGAAGTGCACGCCGCAGAAGACGATGTACTCGGCGTCGGGCTTCGTGAGCGCGGCGTTCGCGAGCTGGAACGAGTCGCCGAGGAAGTCGGCGTGCTCGACGACCTCGTCGCGCTGGTAGAAGTGGCCGAGGATCACGAGGCGGTCGCCGAGCGTCGCCTTCGCGGCGCGGATGCGGTCGTGCAGCTCGGCGTCGGGCGCGCCGCGGTACTCGGCCGGCAGCGCGCCCTGCCGCGGCGACCCCGTCGGGATCACGTCGAGCATCGACGAGCCGGGGCCGTAGCCGGGCGTCGTGTCGAACTCCCACGGGCCCTTCGCGAGGTCGGGCGTGCAGACCTCGCCGGCGGCGCCGTTGGTGATCCCGCGGATCACGGTGTCGAGAGCGGTCATCGGTGGTCCTCCTGGGCGGGGGCGGCCGGGCTGGTGGGGGCGGCTGCGCCGGCGGGCGGATGCTGCGCCGGCGCCGCGCTCGTGCGCGCGGTGAGCGGCCCGGCGTCGGCGAGCTCGACTCCCCCGGCGTAGCGGTAGAGCTTCGGCGGGCGGTGCCGACCGCCGACGACGACGCCGCCCGTGGGCTCGATCGCGCCGGACGACTCCATCTGGCGGCGGAAGTTCGCCGGGTCCAGCGGCTTCCGCAGCACCGCCTCGTGCACGCCGCGCAGCTCGGCGAGGGTGAACTGCGCGCCCAGGAAGGCGTGGGCGATGCGCGAGTACTCCATCTTCGTGCGCAGGCGCCAGAGGGCGTACTCGACGATGAGGTTGTGGTCGAAGGCGAGGTCGGGCAGCTCGTCGGCCGGGAACCAGCGCACGTTCTCACCGAGGCTCACGCGCTCGGCCTCCTCCGGTCGCACGAGCGCCCAGTACACGATCGACACCAGGCGGCTGTCGGGCGAGCGGTCGACGTCGCCAAAGGCGTAGAGCTGCTCGAGGTAGGTGGGCTCGAGGCTCGTGGTCTCGAGCAGGTTCCGGCGGGCGGAGGCCTCGAGGCTCTCCGAGAGCGCGACGGGGCCGCCGGGCAGCGCCCACCGGTCGAAGTACGGGTCACGAATGCGCCGGACGAGGGGCAGCCAGACGCTGGGCTCTCCCGCGGCATTGGGACGAAGCGCGAAGATGACGGTCGACACGGCGAGGCCGATGCCGGATGCGGCGGCGGGCATCCGCGCCCCCTCTCGTCACTGCAGGCGAACCGCGATCACGGTTAGAGTCATTTTGACCTGAACAGAGTCTAGCACTTCGTGTCAGGGCGACACGAACCGGAGGATGCGTCGTCGTCGCCTGTGCGCGCTCCCGTACGCGCCCGCGACCGCCAGAATGGGCGCATGGCCGAGGTGTTCGTGATCCCGCTCTGGGCCGACCTGCTCGCGGTCGGCATCGGAGCGCTGCAGGGCGCGCTCTTCGCCGCGCAGTTCCGCGACCGCCGGCTCGACTGGCTGGGCGTCGCGATCATCGGCATCGTCGTCGGTTTCGGCGGCGGACTCCTGCGCGACCTGCTGCTCGACGTGCCGCTCGCTCCCCTGCAGTCGAACTGGTACGTCGTCGTCGCGACGGGTGCGGCGCTTCTCGGAATGCTGCTCGAGCGCGTGTTCTCGCGGCTCGGCCGCCTCATCACCGTGCTCGACGCGCTCACGATCGGCCTCTTCGGCGCTATCGGGACGACGAAGGCGCTCGCGCTGGGCATCCCGGAGGTCGCGGCGGTCTTCGTCGGCGTGCTCGCGGCGGTCGGCGGGTCGATCCTGCGCGACATGCTGCTCAACCTGCCGATCGCGCTCATGCACGTCGGCTCGCTCTACGCGGTCGCCGCGGCGGCCGGGTCGGGGGCGATCGCGCTGCTGCTGTCGCTCGACGTGCCCGTCCTCGCCGCTGCGGCCATCGGGGTCGTCGTGACCTTCGGCGTGCGCATCGCGTCGGTGCTCTTCGGCTGGAGCCTGCCCGAGCAGCGCTCGATCGGGCGGCTGCCGAAGCTGCCGCTGCCGCCGTTCGCGCGTCGCGGTCGCGATCGAGGTCGAACTGTGACGACCGCGACGGGCGTCATCCACCTGCATCCGACGACCGCCTCGGTGCCGGTCGTCTCGAACGGGGATGCTCCGCCCCGCCCGCGGCGCCGCTCCCCCATCCCCGGCGCGAGCCG
The DNA here is from genome assembly GCA_046565745.1 of Actinomycetes bacterium. Classification (GTDB taxonomy): domain Bacteria; phylum Actinomycetota; class Actinomycetes; order Actinomycetales; family Microbacteriaceae; genus Microcella. The sequence continues at coordinate 4,167 of JBKHYA010000045.1, read as the reverse complement.
ACAGCGCGGGTAGCCCGGCCGGGGCCGCGCGCCCTCCCGCCCCGCGCTCGTCTCCACAACTCAGGAATTTCCGACGCCGGCGAGGTGCGACACGCCGACGAGAGCGCTCACAGCGCCTTCCGCCGTCCGCGACTCCTGAATTGTGGAGGCGCTGCGCACGGGGCGGCGGGCGTCGGTGCGCGCGTCCGCTCGCCGGCTGCGGCAGGATGCGAGCGTGACTCTTCTCATCACCGGCGGCACCGGCACGGTCGGCCGCCCCACGGTCGAGGCCTGTCGGGCGGCGGGGCTCGCGCCGAGCATCCTCAGCAGACGGCCAGGCCCCGATCACGTCGTCGGCGACCTGCGCGACCCGGCCGCGCTCGCCACCGCCCTCGCGGGCGTGACGACGGTGCTGCACCTCGCGACGAACCGGCGGTCGGATGCTCGAGCCACGTCGCACCTCGTCGAGGCCGCGCGCGCCGCGGGGGTCGGGCACCTCGTGTACCTGTCGATCGTCGGCGTCGACGCGGTGCCGCTCGGGTACTACCGATCGAAGCTCGCGTGCGAGCGGATCATCGCCGCATCGCGCCTGCCGTTCACGGTGCTGCGGGCGACGCAGTTCCATGACTTCGTGGCGGGCGCGTTCACGGCGCAGCGTCGGCTGCCGCGCGTGCTGACGCTCGACGTGCCGTTCCAGCCGATCGACACGCGGGCCGTCGCCGCGCGGCTCGTGTCGCTCGTCAGCTCGGATCCTGCGAACGGGCGCGTCGACGACCTCGGCGGGCCGGAGGCGCTGCCGATGCGCGAGCTGGCCGAGCAGTGGCTCACCGCGCGCGGCGCGTCGACCTCGGAAGCGCAGCGCCGGGTCATCGAGTGGCGCGCGCCCGGGAGGCTCGTCGCGGCCTACCGCGCCGGGCTGCACACGACCGGGCTGCCCGGGCCGGGCATCCGCTTCGCCGACTGGGCGGCGACCGCCGCGCGCTGACCCGCACGCACCCACGGCCGTGACGCGCCCCTCCACAACTCAGGAAACCCCGTCACGATGCGGCCCCGACACGCCGATGGGAGGCGCAGCAACGACCCCCGGCGTGCAGAGTTCCTGAATTGTGGAGACGAACGCCGGGGAGGCGGACCGGCGCGGCGGGGGCGCCGCTCAGGCCGAGACGAGCTCGCGGTCGGGCGACTCGAGACGGATCGCCCGGTTGACCGCCGAGACGACCGCCTTGAGCGAGGCCGTCGAGATGTCGGCGTCGATGCCCACGCCCCAGAGCGTGCGCCCGTTCACCTCGAGCTCGACGTACGCGGCGGCGAGGGCGTCGCCGCCGGCCGAGAGCGCGTGCTCGACGTAGTCGAAGAGGCGGATGGCGATGCCCTCCGACTCCATGATCGACAGGAACGCCGCGATCGGCCCGTTGCCCGTCGCCGAGACGCCGTCGATCGAGTCGCCGTCGCGCAACGTCGCGTCGAGGCGCACCTCGCCGGTCATGTCCGAGGCCGTCCGGGTCGAGAGCAGCTCGAAGCGACCCCACTTCTCGTCGGCCACCGCGGCGGGCAGGTACTCGTCCTGGAAGATCTCCCAGATCTGCTCCGACGTGACCTCGCCGCCTTCGGCGTCGGTCTTCGCCTGCACGACGCCGCTGAACTCGATCTGCAGCTTGCGCGGCAGGTCGAGCTTGTGGTCGGCCTTGAGCAGGTAGGCGACTCCGCCCTTGCCCGACTGCGAGTTGACGCGGATGACGGCCTCGTAGGTGCGGCCGAGATCCTTCGGGTCGACGGGCAGGTAGGGAACACCCCAGACGAGGTCGTCGACGCTCACGCCCGACTCGGCGGCACGGGCATCCATCGCCTCGAAGCCCTTCTTGATGGCGTCCTGGTGCGATCCGCTGAAGGCCGTGTAGACGAGGTCGCCAGCCCACGGGCTGCGCTCGTGAACCTTCAGCTGGTTGCAGTACTCGGCGGTGCGCTTGATCTCGTCGAGGTCGCTGAAGTCGAGCTGCGGGTCGATGCCCTGCGTGAACAGGTTGATGCCGAGCGCGACGAGGTCGACGTTGCCGGTGCGCTCGCCGTTGCCGAAGAGGCAGCCCTCGATGCGGTCGGCCCCGGCCATGTAGCCGAGCTCGGCGGCGGCGACGGCCGTGCCGCGGTCGTTGTGCGGGTGCAGGCTCAGGATGATCGAGTCGCGCCGCGCGAGGCGACGGTGCATCCACTCGATGGAGTCGGCGTAGATGTTCGGCGTCGCCATCTCGACCGTGGCCGGCAGGTTGATGATGAGCTGGCGCTCGGGCGTCGGCTGCAGCTGCTCGATCACGGCGTTGCAGATCTCGAGCGCGGTCTCGAGCTCGGTGCCCGTGTAGCTCTCGGGGCTGTACTCGTAGAACACCTCGGTGCCGGGAACTGTCGACTCGTACTGCTGGCACCAGCGGGCGCCCTGCAGAGCGATCTCCTTCACGCCCTCGACGTCGGTGCGGAAGACGACCTCGCGCTGCAGCGCCGAGGTCGAGTTGTAGAAGTGCACGATCGCGCGCTTTGCGCCGCTGATCGACTCGTAGGTGCGGGCGATGAGGTGCTCGCGCGACTGCGTCAGCACCTGGATGGTCACGTCGTCGGGGATCAGGTCGTCCTCGATGAGGTGGCGCACGAAGTCGAAATCGGTCTGCGAGGCGGACGGGAACCCGACCTCGATCTCCTTGAAGCCCATGCGCACGAGCAGGTCGAACATGATGCGCTTGCGCTCGGGGCTCATCGGGTCGATGAGGGCCTGGTTGCCGTCGCGCAGGTCGACCGCGCACCAGCGCGGCGCCTGCGTGATCGTCGCGCTCGGCCACGTGCGATCGGGCAGCGAGACGGGGAGGGCCGACTGGTACGGCTCGTACTTGTGGATCGGCATGCCCGAGGGCTGCTGACGGTTCTGCATGAGGTGCTCCTGGCGGTTCGTAGGTCTGGGTTTTCAGCCGACGACGAACTCCGCGACGAGGGAGGCTAAGGGTCTAAGCCTCGTCGCGGCAGCGAAGAAGGAGCTGGCCGAACACGTCATCAGGGTACACCCAGGCCGCGCGGGTGCGCGAACGAGCAGAGGGGATGCTCGAGCCCCGATCGCCGCGCGCCGAGCATCCGCCGCCGGCCACGACGGGTGTCAGAACCCGAGCCGGCCGAGCTGCTTCGGGTCGCGCTGCCACTCCTTGGCGACCTTGACGTGCAGCTTGAGGAACACGCGCCGGCCGAGCAGCTTCTCGATCTCGAGCCGCGCGCGCGTGCCGACCTCGGTCAAGCGAGCACCGCGGTGCCCGATGATGATGCCCTTCTGGCTGTCGCGCTCGACCCAGACGTTGGCGTAGATGTCGACGACTCCCCCGGGCGCGCGCTCGGCCATCTCGTCGATCGTGACCGCGAGCGAGTGCGGCAGCTCGTCGCTCACGCCCTCGAGCGCGGCTTCGCGGATGAGCTCGGCCACGCGGTCGTCCTCGGTCTCGTCGGTCACGGCCTCCTCGCCGTAGAGCGGCGGCGAGACGGGCATGAGGCCGATGAGCTGGTCGGCGAGCAGGTCGACCTGGTCGCCCGTGACGGCCGAGAGCGGAATGATGAGATCCCACTCGCGCAGTTCCGACACCGCGAGTAGCTGCTCGGCGACCTTCGCGGCCCGCCGCGTCGGTCTTGGTGACGATCGCGACCTTCCGCGTGCGCGGGAAGCTCTCGAGCTGCTCGTTGATGTACCGGTCGCCGGGCCCGATCGGCTCGTTCGCGGGCACGCAGAAGCCGATGACGTCGACGTCGCCGAGGGTGTCCTGCACGACCGCGTTGAGGCGCTCGCCGAGCAGGGTGCGGGGGCGGTGCATGCCGGGCGTGTCCACGACGATCAGCTGGCCGGATGCCCGGTGCACGATCCCCCGGATCGCCCGCCGCGTAGTCTGCGGCTTCGAGCTCGTGATCGCGACCTTCTCGCCGACGAGGGCGTTCGTGAGGGTCGACTTGCCGACGTTGGGGCGGCCGACGAAGGTCACGAAGCCCGCGCGGTGCTCGGGCGTCGCGTCGGGCGCTCCGGTCTCGGCGCCGGAGGAGCGGGGCTTGCGGGGGCGGTCGCTCATGGTCGGGCCTCGCTCAGCTGTGGTCGGGGTCGGGGGCGGAGGACGGCGACGCCGGGGAGGCGGCGGAGAAGGCGCGACGGGCATCCTTGAGCGCCTCGTCGGCCTC
>JBKHYA010000044.1:0-12374 GCA_046565745.1 Actinomycetes bacterium | reverse complement strand
GAAGAGGGTGACGACCGGCGGGCGCCAGTAGGACGAGAGACTCACGACGGCGGTCGCACCATCGTCGGTCGCCGCGCGCTCGAGACGGACATCCTCGAGCCCGCCGATCGGCGCCTCGCGCAGATAGGCGACGACATCGCGCGCGACCGCGGCGGAGGTGAGCCGCGGCCGGAGGTCCTGCCCGACGAGTTCGACGTCGTCGAGGTCGAACGACTCGGCGCCGACGAGGGCGGCGCCATCCGCGAGCGACAGCAGGCGCTTGCGTTCGAGGTAGAGCGAGGTCGCCGCGGTCACGAGGAGGACCACGACGAGGCCGAGACTCGCGAACCCGGCGATGAGCGGGAGGATCGAGCCGTCGTCGCGGCGCCAGTCGACCCCGCGGGTGCTCACGGGGCGCCGCCGAAGCGCGAGACCTGCTGCGTCGAGGTCGCCTCCACCGGGACCGCGAGCGGCGCGCGGACATCCAGGAGGGGTGGCACGAGCGGCAGCGGCACTCGCGCGTCGATGCGGACGGTCACCCAGCTGCGCCGTGCGAGGCAGTCGGCGGGGTCGGGGGCGCACGTGATCGTCACGCGCGTCTCGGCGGACACGCCGTGGTCGTCGAGAGCCAGCGCGAGCGCGCGGGCTGCGCCGGCCTCGCCGACCTCGACCGACGGGGCCTGGACGAATACGCGAGCCGCCTGCCGCGCGGCGCCCTCCGTCGCCAGGGCGGCGGACTGCACCGTCGCGACGAGGATCACGAGGTAGACGATCGGGACGAGCAGGAGGATTCCCGCGGTCAGGAACTCGATCGATGCCGAGCCCGCATCGTCAGCCGCTCGGCTCGATCGCGGCACGACCGGACACCTCCAACCCGTCGTCGAGCCCCGCCATGCCGAGCAGCGGCAGTGGAGCGCGAACCGTCACGACGACGACGGGCGCGCCGGCGTAGTCGCTCGTCGTCGCGGTGACGGTGCGGGCGTACGACGGACCCAGGGCGGTGGATATGAGGTCGCGCGTTCGCTCGACCCCTGCGGTGAGCGTCGTATCGGCCAGAGACGCATGCCGTGCTCCCTCGGCGGCGGCGTCGATGAGGGTGGAGCGGATGTGCGACGCGAGCGCGATCTGCAGGACCGACAGGGCGACGAGGGTGAGGAGCGTTCCGACGAGCACGAACTCCACCGGCGCCGAGCCCCGGTCCGCCCGCGCTGCGCGCATCAGAAGCCGGTGACCCGATCGATCGCCTGCTGGAAGACGCCGCTGAGCGCCGGACCGGCGAGCGCCCAGATGACGATCACGAGACCGGCGGTCATGAGCGTGATGAGCACCCAGCCGGGCACGTCGCCGCGATCCTCGGCTCGCAATCGGGAGGTGAGGGCGTTCCAGCGGGACATGATGGATCCTTTCGTTCGATGACCGCCGACAGGATGCGCATCCGCGCTCGAGGACGACGGAGGCTCTCCACAGCCCGAGCCGGGTTCCGCGCGCGTCGTCGCTCACAGCCCCACCTGCAGGACCATGAGCCCCGGCCAGACGGCGAACAGGACCGTGACGGGCAGGATGAGGAAGACGAGCGGGACGAGCATTGCGACCTCGCGGGTGCCCGCCGCCTCGAGGAGCTGTCGTTTGGACTCCTCCCGCGCGTCGAGCGCATGGGCCCGCAGGACCTCCGCGAGAGGGGTTCCGCGCTCGAGCGCGCCGAGGATCTGGTCGACGAGGCGAGAGATCGCGGGCATCGCGAGGTCGTCGCGCAGCTCCGCGAGAGCGCGCGCGAGCGGCTGCCCCGCGGCCGTGCGGGAGACGACGCGCTCGATCTCGCCCGCGAGCTCTCCCGAGCCGGTGCCGGCGATCCGGCGGAGGGCGTCGAGGATCGACTCGCCCGCCGAGACGCTGAGGGCGAGGAACTCGACGATCGTGGGGAACTCCTGGGTCATGCGCGCGACGCGTCGGGAGGCGGCGCGCGCGAGCAGGGCATCCGTCGCCCCGATGCCGGCGACCGCGCCGGCGACGAGCCCCGCGATGCCGACCGGGATCAGGATCCCGCCGTCGCGGCCCGCGAGCAGCGCTGCGCCGGCCCCCGCCGCGCCGCCGAGCGCGGCACCCAGCACCTGGCGGGCACGGTGACCCGCGACGGTCAGCTCGGAGCCGGACTGCCGGAGCCGGGCCCGGATGACCGGGGTTCCGCCGAGCACCGAGTCGAGGGCGCGGCCCAGCGCATCGGTGAGAGGGGCGACCATTGCGCCGAGGAGCGGGAGCGGGTCGGAGCTCCGTGGCCTCGTCATCGCGCGCGCCTCGCTCGAGACGTCGACGAGGTACGGAGCGAGGCGCGTCGTCAGTCGGGGCCGGCCGAGGCGCGGCGCGAGGCTCGCGAGCAGCCAGAGCCCCGTGCCGAGCGCCGCGCCGACGAGGGCCGCGAGCGCGAGCGTGGGCGTCACCGGAACCACCGACCCTCCTCCGGCAGCCGCCCGAGGGCGATCATGAGCCGGTACGCGACGAGGGTGACGCCGAGGCCGATGAGCACGAGGGCCGCCCCGCCCGCCGAGTTGTAGGCGGCCGCGGCCTCGGGGCGCGTGCCGAGCAGCAGGAGCACCACCCATGGCGCGGCGACGCCGAGACGCGCGGCGTTGCGCACCCACGATTGCCGGGCTTCGACCTCGGCGCGCACGGCCGCGTCGGTGCGCAGGTAGTGCGCGAGGGACCGGAGCACACTCGGCAGCTCGGTGCCGCCGACCTCGCGCGCCATCCGCAGCGTCTCCACGATCCGGTCGGCGACGGGGTCGGCGAGGGCCGCTTTCAGATCGTCGAGCGCCTCGCCGAACCGGGCGGTGCGGGCGTACTCGCGTCGGAACTCGCGGAAGGGCGCGCGCACGGCGTCCGGCGCCGACTCGGCGAGCGAGCCGATCGCCTCCGGCAGCCCCAATCCGGCGCGGATGCCCGACACGAGGTGATCGACGACGTCGGGCCAGACCTGCCGCAGCGCACGGCGTCGCGCCGCGGCCCTGGCCCGGAGGGCCACGATCGGCAGACTCGCCGCGACGAGCCCCGCGACGGGGGCGAGAGCGGCGACGGGCACGAGGAGCACCGTGATCGCGCCGCCCACCACCCCGACGAGGGCGATGACGCCGAGGAGCGCGAGGGGGCTCGCGTGGACGAGCCCGGCGCGGGCGAGGAGCTCGGCGAGCGGTCGGAGGGCGCGCCGGGTGGACGAGCGATCATCGCGACGCGGCCAGAGCCAGGGCGAGGCGATCAGGAGGACGCCGGCGCCCATGAGGAGAGCGGCGATGACGGTCATGCGACGCCCGTCACGAGTCGAGGATCGAGACCGGCCGCGGCGAACTTCTCGCCTCGCGCGGGCACGGCGCCCGTGGGCTCGAGGCGGCCCTCGACGCGGCGGAAGATCGTCTCGACCTCGATGCTGCCGTCGGCGAGCTCTCCCGTCGGGGCGACGATCTCCGCGACGCGCCGCTGTCCGCCGGCGACGAGCTCGCAGTGGACGACGAGATCGATCGCGCTCGCCACCGTCGGCACGACGAATGACGCGTCGATGTTGCGACCGGCCAGGAGCGGCAGGGTCGAGAGCTTGATGAGCGCGTCGCGCGCGCTGTTGGCGTGGAGGCTGCACGCTCCCGGCAGTCCGCTGTTCAGCGCGATCAGGAGGTCGAGCGACTCCGCCTCGCGGACCTCGCCCACGACGAGACGGTCGGGTCGCATCCGGAGCGCCTCCTTGATGAGCCGGCGCAGGGAGATCTCGCCCGTGCCCTCGAGGTTGGGGCTGCGGCACTGCATCGCGACGCAGTCGGGCGCGTGGAGGTCGAGCTCGAAGGTCTCCTCGACCGTCACGATGCGCTCGCGCGGCCGTGCGCCAGCGAGGAGCGCCCCGAGCATCGTGGTCTTGCCCGACTGGGTCGCGCCCGAGACGAGGATGTTGCAGCCGGCCAGCACCGCCATGCGCAGGAACTCGGCCGACTGGGGGGTGAGCGATCCGAGCTCGACGAGCCGGGAGAGGTCGCGGATGCGCTGCGAGAACTTGCGGACGTTGACCGCCCAGTGCGAGCGCGTGACATCGGGGATCACGACGTGCAGGCGGGAGCCGTCAGGGAGGGATGCGTCGACGAACGGCGAGCTCAGATCGACGCGGCGCCCGGTCGCCTGGAGCATGCGCTCGACGAGGGTGCGCACCTGCTCGTCCGTGAGCCGGACATCGGTGCGCTCGCTCACGCCTGCCCGGGCGATGAAGACGGCGTCGGGGCGGTTGATCCAGATCTCCTCGACGCTCGGATCATCGAAGAACGGCTGGAGCGGCCCGTAGCCCGTGAGGCCGGCGAGCACCTGGCCGAAGGCGTGCGCCTCGTCGGCGATGCGCGGGAGCGAGCCCGCGAGCGACCTCTCGGCGTACGAGCGCAGCTCCTCGCGGACGAGTCGCTCGGCAGTCTCGGGGTCGCGGTGCAGATCGAGCCGCTCGCTGCGCACGCGCTCGCGGACCCGGTCGGTGATGGCGGAGACGGCGGTCGACATGCGCGACATGGTCGCCCGAAGCGCACCGAGCATCCGCCGCTTTTTCCACAGTCGTGCGGGTGATGCGCCTGGTTGAAGAAAACCCGTGCGTTCTACGCCCGGATGTGCTGTTATTGATCATTCCCCGTCTTCCCGAGGCGGCCCCCACTCCCCCGAGGTGCACACCATGAGCGCGTTCGCGACGACGACGACGCAGGCGATCGAGCTCGACCTGAGCGGGCTCACGAGCGTCCTCGCGGTGATCCTCGGCATCGGCGTCATCATCCTGCTGGTGTGGATGTGGCGCATCGGGCACCAGCTCGAGACCGGCATCGAGCCGGGCGCCGAGCACAGCGCCCCGCCCGCAGCCCCGGTCGCCTCGACCGTCGGCGACGGAGTCGACCGCTAGTCGGAGCCCGACCCTGACCAGAACGCGCATCCTCACCGTCGAGGAGTTCCGACGCCGCGAGGCCGTCCTCCTGCGCGGCTAGCCGCTCGCGATCGGCTCGGCCGTCATCGGCGCCGGCATCACGCTCGTCATCTGGGCGATCGCCACCGCGCGCACCCTCACGCTCATCGGGCTCTCCGGCGCCCCCACGCCCGCGCGCCTCGCCGAGGCCATCACGGCCATCTCGCTCGAGTCCGAGCTCCTGCTCATCGGGGCGGGCCTGCTCTGGCTCGCGGCGATCGTCGCCGTCCTGACCGCGAACCGCCTGTCGCGACTGCGGTCGCGCGCCGCGGACGGCCGCTGAGCTCCCCGGGCGCGTCGCCACCCCGCCGTAGGCTGAGGGCCACACGCGGCCGTCGCCGCCGCACCAGGGAGGTCGCATGCTCGACATCCTGATCGCCGCAGCCGCGGGGCTCGGCGCCGCGAGCTTCCTCCTCATCGGCGCCGCCATCGGCTGGTTCGCGCGCGTGCCCGCGAACGTCGTCGCGGGCGTCATGGCCTTCGGCGCCGGCGCGCTCATCTCGACGCTCGCCTTCGAACTCGTGCTCGAGGCGCACCAGATGGGCGGGCTCGGCGCGACGCTCGGCGGGTTCCTGCTCGGGGCGAGCATCTTCGTCATCGCCGACCTGCTGCTGGCACGGCAGGGGGCCCGCGCGCGGAAGCGATCGATCGCCCTGCAGAGCGAGCCGGGCATCCACGCTCGCCCGGCCCCGCGCGCGAGCACGACCGTCGGGCTCGCCGTCGCGGTCGGCGCCCTCCTCGACGGCGTCCCCGAGAGCCTCGTGCTCGGGCTCTCGCTCGCCGAGGGCGGCATCGTGAGCCTGCCGATCCTCATCGCGGTCGCCGTCTCGAACCTGCCCGAGGGGCTCGGCAGCGCCGCCGGCATGCGCCATGAGGGGCGCAGCGCCCGCTACGTGTTCGGGGTGTGGGGCGGCATCGCGCTCGCCTCGGGCATCGCCGCCGCGCTCGGGTTCGCGCTGCTCGCCGGCGCGCCGGCCGGGGTCGTCGCGGCCGTCACGACCGTCGCGGCGGGCGGGATCCTCGCCATGGTCGCCAACACGATGATCCCCGAGGCGTTCGCCGCCGACCGCTCACTCACGGGCCTGTGGGCGGCGCTCGGCTTCGCGCTCTCGTTCGCGCTCACCCAGCTGGGCTGAGGGCTCCGGGGGCGGATGCCCGGCTCAGGCCTCCGCGAAGCGGTGCACCTGGCGCGCGAAGGCCGCGCCGACCGCGTGCGCGCGGTCGCGATAGGCGAGCCACTTGTCGTGGCTCAGCTCCTCCTGGCGGGCGGGGTCGGCGCCGACGCGCTCGAAGCCGGGGCGGTCGCCGGCGATCCACGCGAGCTGGGTCGCGAGGCCCACCTCGAGGTGGAACTGCAGGCCCCACGCGCACTCCCCCACGCGGAACGCCTCGATGATGCCGTCGGTCTCGCCGAGCAGGGTCGCCCCCTCCGGGAGCTCGAAGGAGTCGAAGTGGTAGTGGAAGACGTCGAGCGCGCCGTCGGCGTCGTTCTCGGCCGCGAGCGGAGCGACGACCGGGTCGAGGGCGGCCTCCGGCGTGGGGGTCACGCGGGTCCAGCCGAGCTCGGGGACGGGCGACGGGCGGAACGCGGCGCCGGCCGCGGCGGCGAGCAGCTGGGCGCCGAAGCAGAGCCCGAGGACGGGCATCCCCCGCTCGATCGCCTGCTGCAGGAGCGTCTTCTCGACCGGCATCCAGGGGGTCGTCGCCTCGTCGCGGACGCCCGCGTACGCGCCGAGCGAGACGATGCCGCTGAAGGCGTCGAGGCTCGTCGGGGCGCCGTCGGGCACGCGCCCGGCATCCCACATCACGATGCGGATGCCCGCCTCGGCGAGGGGCGGGGCGAGCTCGCCGAGGTTGTCGTCGACGTCGTGCTGGATGACGAGGACGGCGGGCGGGGCGGAGGGGACGGACGGGGCGGACGGCGACGACGGTGTCGGATCGAGCATGCGATCAGGCTATTGCGTGGCCCGCCTGGATCCCCTCGATGTAGGTGCGGATGCTCGGCAGCTCCATGAGCTTCTCGCGGAAGAACGTGTTCACGAGGTTCACGACGCGCTGCTGGGCCGCCTCGACCTCGGCCAGGCGCGCCTCGCCGTCGTCGTGCCTGCTGAGCACGCGGCGGAGCTTGAGCAGCGCCACCACGATCTCGTGCTCGTCCTCCCCCTCGAGCGTGTCGACGACCTGCATGACGAGGGCGTCGGCCTGGTCCTCGATCGATTCCAGCGGGATGCTCGACCCCGGCTGCGTCGCATTGTCGAGCGCACCGATCAGCGACCAGGTCTGGTAGAGCACGGTGGCGGGCTCATCGAAGAGCTCGCGGACGAAGGCCGCATCCACATGCCGGCCGGAGAGCCGGAAGATGTTGTACATGCGCTTGGCGGCCTTGCCGTAGTTGAGCTGCTTGGTGAGGTACTTGCGCACCTCCTCCTCGAGGCGGTCGACGTACACGTCGAGGGCGTCGTCATCGACGAACGCGGCGACCTTGGCGAAGATCGGCACGTCCTCCGCGTCGAGGTAGACCTCCTGGAAGTACGCGTCGAGGTAGCCGTCGAGGGCGACGATCTGGCCGTCGGGGCCCTCCCACGTGACATCGATGACGTTGCTCGCGTTCGAGAGCGCGCCGCGCTCGACGTCGCAGACGATCCAGTCGAGCTTGCACCAGCCCGGATCGTTCGCGACCTCCTCCCAGCGGATCGTCGTCGAGCCGCCGTCGGCGAGCTCGAACTCGAACGCGCCCGCCTCGATCTCGGCCGGGCGCCAGGTGATCGGCGTGCCCGCCTTGCGGGCGACGCCGTTGTGGAAGCCCGCGGCCGGGTAGCTGCCGAACTTGCCCTCGAGGAACTGGTAGCCGACCCCGTGCGCCTCGGCGAGCGCCTTGTCGCGCAGCAGCTGCGCCGTGATGCGGCAGGCCTCCTCGCGGGTCGGAGCGATGATGTTGAGCCGCTGGAAGTAGTCGCAGTCGCCCGGGTAGCTCTGGATCTTCGACTGCGCGGCCGAGCCCGAGAGCGCGAGGGCGCTCTCGGCGACGCCCTCGGGGCCCGTCACCTCGACGATCGCGCCGATGCGGCGGAAGCGCTCGAGATCGCGATCGCTGAAGTCGAGCATCGAGACGCGGTGGCCGAACGTGCGGCTCGACTCGTCGACCGTGATGTCGGAGTCGAGCGCGCCGCTCGCGAGCGCGCTGAGCCACTGGAGCGTGTCGGCCTCGTCGAGCTCGATGCCGAGTCGCTCGGCGGAGGCGATGATGCGCCGGACGTCGTCCTCGGTCGTGGTGTCGGCCGGGTCGGGGGCGCTGTCCGGAGCGCTGTCGGGTGCATTCTCGGGCTGGGCGGGGGCAGGGCTGGCGGAGGCGGGCAGGGTCATCGTCCGTCCCTTCGGGTGGGAGGGAAAGCCGCGACGGCCGGGTCAGCGCGCGGCGGCGGCCCGGCGGATCTCGCGGAACAGGTGGGCCTGATCCACCGCGTCACTGAGTGCATTATGCGCCAGCACCGTACCCGGGCGGAAGCGCTGGGCGAGAAGCGGCATGCTCGTCGACGCCCAGTCGCCACCGAACGCCCCCATCGCGAAGGCCTTGACGTCGATCGCCGAGTGGCCGAAGGGGTTCTCGCCGAGGAACCGGTGGAAGTAGTCGGCGATGAACATCCAGTCGAAGGGTGCGTTGAAGGCGACCATGAGGGGCCGCGAGCCCGCGGGGGTCACCTCGGCGAGCCACTCGGCGAACGCGCGCATGGCGTCGGCGGCGGGCATCCCCTCGATCGCCAGCTGCTCCATGGACAGCCCGCTCACCGCGAGGGCGCTCGGCACGACGTTCTCGGTCGTCGGCTGCAGCTCGGCGTAGAAGCCGCGCTCGGGGTCGTCGACGAGGCAGGCGCCGATCGAGATCATCGCGAAGTCGTGCGGGTTGGGGCCGGCGGTCTCGACGTCGACGCTGATGAGGGTCTCCGTCTGCGCGGGGCGATCGGTGCTCACGGGCTCATTCTGTCTCTCGATGGCGCGGCTGTCTGCACCGGTGGCGTCTGAGCGTGGCGCGGTCGCGCGGGCAGCGAGAGAGATCCGCCGCCGGGCGGCCACCACAGCGCCCGGCGGCGGAGACCTGGTCTCCGCGGAAGGACTACGCCTTCGGGATGAACGTGTACTTCGTCGTGAGGTACTCGTCGATGCCCTCGAGCGAGCCCTCGCGGCCGATGCCCGACTGCTTGACGCCGCCGAAGGGGGCCGCGGCGTTGGAGATGACGCCCGCGTTGAGGCCCATCATCCCCGTCTCGAGGCGGTCGATCATGCGCATGCCGCGCGCGAGATCCTGCGTGTACACGTAGCTGATGAGGCCGTACTCGGTCGCGTTGGCGAGCTCGACCGCCTCGTCCTCCGTGTCGAACGGGACGATCGCGAGGACGGGCCCGAAGATCTCCTCCTGCACGGCCTCGTCGTCCTGGCGCATGCCCGTGACGATCGTGGCCTCGTAGAAGTAGCCGCGGTCGCCCTGGCGGCGCCCGCCCGTCACGATGTCGGCGTGGGCGGGCAGCCGGTCGACGATGCCGCTCACGCGCTCGAGCTGGCCGGCGTTGTTGAGGGCGCCGTAGAGGATCCCCTCCTCGCCCGGCGCACCCGTGCGCCCGTGGCTGCGGGCGCGCGCGGCGAGAGCCTCGACGACCGCGTCGTGAACCGACTCGTGCACGATGACGCGCGTCGCGGCGGTGCAGTCCTGCCCGCCGTTGAAGTACCCCGCGAGCACGAGGCCCTCGGCGACCTTCTCGGGGTCGGCGTCGGCGAACACGATCGCCGGGGCCTTGCCGCCGAGCTCGAGGTGCACGCGCTTGAGGTCGCTCGCGGCCGACTTCGCGACCTCCATGCCGGCGCGCACCGATCCGGTGATCGCGACCATCTGGGGGGTGGGATGCTGCAGCAGGGCCGCGCCCGTGCTCCGGTCGCCCATGACGACGTTGAGCACGCCCGCGGGCAGGAACTCGGCGGCGACCTCCGCGAGCCTCAGGGTCGAGAGCGGAGTCGTATCGCTCGGCTTGAGCACGACCGTGTTGCCGGCCGCGATCGCGGGCGCGATCTTCCACACCGCCATGTTGAGCGGGTAGTTCCAGGGGGTCACCTGACCGATGACGCCGATGGGCTCGCGGCGCACGTAGGAGGTGTGCCCGGCGAGGTACTCGCCGGCCGAGCGGCCGTCGAGGTCGCGCGCGGCCCCGGCGAAGAAGCGGAGCTGGTCGACCGACTGGTCGATCTCGTCGGCGACGAGGGTGGCGCGGGGCTTGCCGGTGTCCTGCGATTCGAGGTCGGCGAACTCCTCCGCGCGCTCGGCGACCGCATCGGCGAGCCGGAAGAGGGCGAGCTGGCGCTCGGCGGGCGTCGTCCGGCCCCAGTGCGCGAAGGCGCGGTCGGCGGCGCGGTAGGCCTCGTCGATCTCCTCCGCCGTGCTGATCGGGGCGCGGGCGTACACCTCCTCCGTCGCGGGATCGATGAGGTCGATGCCGGCGTCGGCGCGGCTGGGGACGGCGCGGCCGTCGACGACGTTGCTCAGAGTGGGAACGCTCATGCGGGAACTGTAGCGCTCGGATCGCGAGGATTCCAGGTCAGGACGACGGAATCCGTCGCCCGAATCCGGTTCATGGTGCGGATTCACTTGAATTCGTCTCCGAGCACTGACAGAATCGGGGAATGGTAGCCCGCTCCAAGCCCGTTCAGCTCGACGACGTCTCGAAGGCGATCATCGAGCAGCTCCAGGACGACGGGCGGCGCTCCTACGCCGAGATCGGCAAGGCGGTCGGCCTGAGCGAGGCGGCCGTCCGTCAGCGGGTCCAGAAGCTCACCGAGTCGGGCGTCATGCAGGTCGTGGCCGTCACCGATCCGATGCAGCTGGGCTTCTACCGCCAGGCGATGATCGGCATCCGGGTGGCCGGCGACACGACCTCGGTCGCGGAGGCGCTCGCGCGCATCCCGGCCGTCGACTACGTCGTCCTCACCGCCGGGAGCTTCGACATCATGGCCGAGGTCGTCTGCGAGAACGACGACGACCTCATCGATCTGCTCAACAAGCAGATCCGCGGCATCGACGGCGTTCAGACGACCGAGACGTTCGTCTATCTACGACTGCTCAAGCAGTTCTACAACTGGGGAACACGATGACACTCTTCACCCGAAGCAAGAAGAAGAAGACCGAGGCGCCCGAGGCGCACGACGCGCACTCCGCGCACGGCGCGCCGGCCGGCGGCGAGCTGCCCGGCTCGATCGGCGCGACGCGCGAGGCCGAGCTGCAGACCATGGCCCGCGACCACCTCTGGATGCACTTCGCCCGCCAGTCGGGCATGGAGTCCGGCGCCGGCGTGCCGATCATCGTGCGCGGCGAGGGCCACCACGTCTACGACTCGCACGGCAAGAAGTACATCGACGGCCTCTCGGGTCTCTTCGTCGTGCAGGTCGGCCACGGCCGCGAGCGCCTCGCCGAGGCGGCGCGCAAGCAGGCGGAGGAGCTCGCGTTCTTCCCGCTCTGGTCCTACGCCCACCCCACGGCCATCGAGCTCGCCGACCGCCTCGCCGACTACGCGCCGGGCGACCTCAACCGTGTCTTCTTCACCACCGGCGGCGGCGAGGCCGTCGAGTCGGCGTGGAAGCTCGCGAAGCAGTACTTCAAGCTCACCGGCAAGCCCATGAAGCACAAGGTCATCTCGCGCGCGATCGCCTACCACGGCACGCCGCAGGGCGCTCTCGCGATCACGGGCATCCCCGGCATGAAGGAGATGTTCGAGCCCCTCACCCCCGGCGGCTTCCGCGTGCCGAACACCAACTACTACCGCGCGGAGGAGATGGGCTTCCACGGCTCGCTCGAGGAGTTCGGCCAGTGGGCCGCCAACCGCATCGAGGAGGCGATCCTCTTCGAGGGCGCCGACACCGTCGCGGCGGTCTTCCTCGAGCCCGTGCAGAACTCGGGCGGCTGCTTCCCGCCGCCCCCCGGCTACTTCCAGCGCGTGCGCGAGATCTGCGACAAGTACGACGTGCTGCTCGTGAGCGACGAGGTCATCTGCGCCTACGGCCGCATCGGCGAGATGTTCGCGTGCACCGCGCTCGGCTACGTGCCCGACATCATCACGAGCGCGAAGGGCCTCACGAGCGGCTACTCGCCCCTCGGCGCGATGATCGTGAGCGACCGCCTGTACGAGCCCTTCAAGCACGGGCAGACGGCGTTCTACCACGGCTACACCTTCGCCGGGCATCCGGTCTCGGCCGCCGTCGCCCTCGAGAACCTCAACATCATGGAGGAGGAGGGCATCCTCGAGCACGTGCGCGAGAACTCGCCGAAGTTCCGGGCCGCGCTCGAGCGCCTCAAGGATCTCCCGATCGTCGGCGACGTGCGCGGCGAGGGCTACTTCTTCGGTATCGAGCTCGTGAAGGACAAGGAGACGAAGGAGACCTTCTCCGACGACGA
>JBKHYA010000043.1:0-12910 GCA_046565745.1 Actinomycetes bacterium | reverse complement strand
GGGGGAGCGGGCACGAAGATCGCGGCCGCGCGGCACGCCGTCGGGCACGGGATCCCCGTCGTGCTGACATCGACCGGCAACGTCGGCGCCGCCCTCCGCGGCGAGGCCGTCGGCACGTGGTTCGAGGCCGCCCCGCGCGACTGATCGGCTCGGGAGCCCCCGTTTACACTGGGGGGATGACCGCTCCCGCCGGCGTCTCCACGACCGCTGCACCCGCCCTGATCGACGTCCTCGGCGCCGCGAAGGACGCCGCGCGCGCTCTCGCGACCCTGACCGCGAACGTCAAGAACGCCGCGCTCGAGGCCATCGCGCGCGCGCTCGAGGGCGGTGTCGACCGGGTCCTCGCCGCGAACGAGCTCGACCTCGCCAACGGTCGCGAGAACGGCCTCTCGGCGGGCCTGCTCGATCGTCTCCGCCTCGACGAGGCGCGCATCGCCGGCCTCGCGCGCGCCGTGCGCGACGTCATCGCCCTGCCCGACCCCGTCGGCACCGTCGTGCGCGGCTCGACGCTGCCCAACGGCGTGCGGCTGAGCCAGGTCCGCGTGCCCTTCGGCGTCGTCGGCGCGATCTACGAGGCGCGCCCCAACGTCACGATCGACATCGCCGCGCTCGCGCTCAAGAGCGGCAACGCCGCCGTCCTCCGCGGCGGGAGCGCCGCCGAGAGCACCAATCGCGAGCTCGTCGCGCTCATCCGCTCGGCGCTCGAGTCGGTCGGTCTGCCCGCCGCGGCCGTCCAGACGATCGACCCCTTCGGCCGCGCCGGCGCGACCGAGCTCATGCGCTCCCGCGGGTACGTCGACGTGCTCATCCCGCGCGGGAGCGCCGACCTCATCCAGACCGTCGTGCGCGAGTCGACCGTCCCCGTCATCGAGACCGGCGCCGGCGTCGTCCACATCGTCCTCGACGCGAGCGCCGACGAGTCCATGGCCGTCGAGATCGTGCACAACGCCAAGGTGCAGCGGCCGAGCGTCTGCAACGCGGTCGAGACGGTGCTCGTGCACCGCGACGCGGCCGCCCGCCTGCTGCCCCCGGTGCTGGGAGCCCTCCGGGCATCCGGCGTCACGGTGCGCGGCGACGAACGCGCCCGCGCGATCGACGCGAGCCTCGAGCCCGCGACCGACGACGACTTCGCGACCGAGCACATGGCCCTCGAGCTCTCGGTCGCCGTCGTCGACGACCTGGATGCCGCGCTCGCGCACATCCGCCGATTCTCGACCCAGCACACCGAGTCGATCATCACCGCCGACATGGCGAACGCCGAGCGCTTCCTCGCCGAGGTCGACTCCGCCGTCGTCATGGTCAACGCCTCGACGCGCTTCAGCGACGGCGGCGAGTTCGGCTTCGGGGCCGAGGTCGGCATCTCGACTCAGAAGCTCCACGCCCGCGGGCCCATGGGCCTGCCGGAGCTCACGAGCACCAAGTGGATCGTGCGCGGCGACGGGCAGGTTCGCGCCTAGCCCGCGATAGACTCGACCCGCCGCATCGACCTCGTCAGGAGAACCCGCATGTCGTTCACCAGCCTCCTCATCGCCTCGGAGGAGCTCGCCCCGCTCATCGCTCCGCCGCTCGTGATCGCCGGCGTCGCCGCTCTCGCGTTCCTGATGATGGGCCTCGTGACCTTCGCGTACCGCGACGTCGCCAACCGGCACTCGGGCAAGGGCCCCGCCCGCGGCGGCCACGACGCTGGCCACGACGGCGGCCACCACTAGACCGGCCGGCGCGATCTCCGCCCCCGCCGCCACCCCGTCGTCCGCCCCCGCGCGGGCGCGGATCGGCATCATGGGCGGCACGTTCGACCCGATCCACCACGGCCACCTCGTCGCCGCGAGCGAGGTCGCCGATCACTTCCACCTCGACGAGGTCGTGTTCGTCCCGACCGGGCAGCCGTACCTCAAGCCCGAGGCGACCGGGAGCGAGCACCGCTACCTCATGACGGTCATCGCGACCGCCTCGAACCCCTCGTTCAGCGTCAGTCGCGTCGACATCGACCGCGGCGGGCCGACCTACACCATCGACACGCTGCGCGACCTGCGCGAGCGCTTCCCGGACGCCGAGCTGTTCTTCATCTCGGGCGCCGACGCGATCGCGCAGATCCTCGACTGGAAGGACGTCGCCGAGCTCTGGGAGCTCGCGCACTTCGTCGCCGTGAGCCGCCCCGGCCACCCCCTGAGTGCGCGCGGACTGCCCGAGGGCGACGTAAGCTTGGTCGAGATTCCGGCCCTGGCGATCTCGTCGACCGACTGCCGCGAGCGCGTGGAGCGGGGATCGCCCGTGTGGTACTTGGTTCCTGATGGCGTCGTCCAGTACATCGCCAAGCACCGCCTGTACCGGAGAAGCTCGTCATGACCACCTCGAACGAACCGCCGCTCAGCCGCCGGGCCGCCCGTCGCGCGCAGCAGGACGCGCAGAGCACCGCCGGCTATGCGGACGCCGCGGCGATCGGCGAGCCCGCGCCGGTCCACGACGCGCCCGGTTCGGCCGCAGGCAGCGCCGCCGAGCGCCCGATGACCTTCGCCCCCGCCCACTCGGCGCCCGTCGACTCGATCGAGTACCGCACCGAGGTGCGCCCCCGGGTGCCGAGATACGAGCCCGTCACGCCGCTCACGCCCGCGTCGGGCGACGGGTCGCCCGCGCTGCCGCCGTCGGCCCCGCTCGCGCCGCCCTTCGCCCCGCCGACCGCTCCCGGCCTGCGCCGCGAGACCCGCACGCGCGACTTCCGCCCGCCCGCGGAGCGCGGAGGCGCATCCTTCACGCCCGCCCCGCAGCCGGAGGACGCCGCACTCGACTACCGCACCCAGCAGGGCCCCGCAGGCTCGCACGCGGCGCCGATCCTCTCGGCCCCGGCGGCCTCGGCGCCCGTGGCCTCCGCCCCCGTGGTGGACCCGGCCTTCGCCTCCCTCGAGCCGGCGAGCGCGCCCGAGCCCTCGGTCGAGTCACCCGCCGTCGAGTCACCCGCCACCGAGTCGCCCGCCGTCGAGCCGGCCGCCGACGAGTCGCCCGCCGACGAGAGCGCCGCGGTGCCCGAGTCCGCGACGGACTCCGAGCCTTTCGTCATGCCCGAGTACACGATGACCCGCCGGGAGCTCCGAGCGCTCCGCGAGGCTCACGCCCAGCAGTCCTCGGCGGTCGAGCCGGAGCCCGCGCTCGACGGCGATCACGAGTCCGAGTCGGAGGCGCCCGCCGATCTCGACGCCCCTGAGGCCGCACCGCTCCACCTCTGGCAGCCGACGTCGACGGGCGCGTCCGCTCCCGCCCCGCTCATCGAGCCGGGGCCGCCCGCGTCGAGCGAGGTCGCGGCTCCCGTCGTCTCGACCGCGACCGGCTCGCACTGGTCGGCCGGCTTCCACGAGCCCGCGGACGACCCCTTCGAGAACACTTTCAGCCGTCAGGTCGGCTCGGCCTCCGTGTCGACGAACGCCCTCGTGCTCCCGGAGATGCCCGTCGGCAGCCTCGCGGGCCCCGTGCCCGGCACGGGCGAGATCATCATCACCGGCATGGTCGACGTGCCCTCGAGCATCGCCTCGACCGGCGCCGTCCCGTCCGTGCACGACAGCCCCGACATCGACGACCTGATCGACCCGGGCGATCGCGAGTTCGTGAGCTCCGATTCCGCTCCCGTGAGCGCGATCAACGCCGTGAGCAGCCACACGGCGACCCGCAACGTGATCTCCGGTTCCCGGCCCCGCGGTGCCATGCTCACGACCGTGCTCATCGTCTCGACCGTCGTCATGGCGATCGCCGCGGTGACGATCTTCGTGGTCGCCGCCGCGAACGGTCTATTCTGAGTCCTCCGAACCCCTGACGAAGGATGCTGTGACCGCCACCGATCGTGCCATCGACCTCGTTCGCGTCGCCGCCCGCGCCGCCGACGCCAAGCAGGGCGACGACATCGTCGCCCTCGACGTCTCGGGGCCGCTGCCCCTCGCCGACGCCTTCGTCCTCGTGACGGGGCGCAATGAGCGCAACGTCCAGGCGATCGCCGCCGAGGTCGAGGAGAAGATGATCGAGGCGGGCGCCAAGCCGCTGCGCCGCGAGGGCCGCGCCGAGGGTCGATGGATCCTCCTCGACTTCGGCGACGTCATCGTCCACGTCTTCCACGAGGAGGAGCGGCTCTTCTACTCGCTCGAGCGCCTCTGGAAGGACTGCCCCGTCATCCCGCTCGACCTCCCCGAGCACGCCGCGGCCACCGACCCGGCCTGAGCGCCGGCCGCGCTCAGCGCGCGCATAGTCGAGCTTGCGAGGGTCGATGCATGAAGTGTCCTGCAGACGACGCCGTCCTCGTCATGAGCGAGCGCAACGGCATCGAGATCGACTACTGCCCCCAGTGCCGCGGCGTCTGGCTCGACCGCGGCGAACTCGACAAGATCATCGAGCGCGCCGCGAGCTTCGAGGCCGCGAGCGCCGCACCGGCGGCTCCTGCAGCCCCCGCGGCTCCTCGCGTCGACCTGCCGCGCGATGTCCCGCCCGCGCAGCCCGGCGGCTTCCCCGCCCCGGGGTACGCGCAGCCCGGCTACGCCGCCCCCTACGGCGACCCCGCGTACGGCCGCCAGCGCTGGGGCTCGAACTCGCCATCGTCGGCTCCCCGGTACGGCCAGGGCGGGTACCCGCGCAAGCGCAAGAACTGGCTCGGCGAGCTCTTCGACTGATCGCCGGGGCCGCCTCGGCCCCCGCTTCGCGCGACGCTCCCGACGGGCCCGCTCGAATTGGCCGAGGCGCGCCCCGTGTACTACAGTGATCGAGTTGTCACCGGCTCGGTCCGGTGGCTGCGGGCCTGTGGCGCAGCTGGTAGCGCACCTGCATGGCATGCAGGGGGTCAGGGGTTCGAATCCCCTCAGGTCCACGACACGAACCCGGTTTCGGCCGGGTTTCGTCGTATCCGGCGCCTGCTGACCCGATCGGCGGGGCGGCGCGCCGGAGGCCGTGCGCGATGAGCGCCGGCCCGGCCCGAAAGGACCACCCCGTGAGCTCCTCGACTCCCGCCGCACCCGTCTCCGCGACCCCCGGGTCCTCCGCTCAGCGCATGCACGTCGTGAGCGACGAGACGACGCAGATCGCCGACATGGTGCTCGACTACGCGCGCCGGCGGCTGCTCGGCACCGACACCCCGCTCGACAAGCCCTTCTCGCCGGCCGAGCTCAAGCGCCTCGCCTCCGGCAGCATCGGCGAGAGCGGCATCGGCGCGCGCCGGGCGCTCGCCCTCTTCGAGAACGTGCTCGCCCCCTCGTGCATCACGACCGACCACCCCCAGTACCTCTCGTTCATCCCCTCGGCGCCGACGAAGGCCGCGACCGCCTTCGACCTCGTCGTCTCGGCGACCGCCGTCTACGGCGGCTCGTGGCTCGAGGGGTCGGGCGCCGTCTTCGCCGAGAACGAGGTCCTGAGCTTCCTCGCGAGCGAGTTCGGGCTGCCCGCCGGCGCCGGCGGCGTGTTCGTGCAGGGCGGGACGGTCGGCAACCTCTCGGCGCTCGTCGCCGCGCGCGATCACCGCGCCCGCCAGTTGAGCGCCGCCGGCCGCGCGCGCCCCGAGCGCTGGGTCGTCGTGTGCGGCGCCGAGGCGCACTCCTCGATCGTCTCCGCGGCGCACGTCATGGACATCGACGTCGCGATCGTCCCCATGGACGAGTCGGGCTCGCTGCGCGGCGCCGACGTCGAGCCCGCGCTCGTCGAGCACGGCGACGCCGTCATCGCCGTCGTCACCACCGCGGGCTCGACCAACTTCGGCATCGTCGACGACATCGCCTCGATCGCCGCGCTCAAGGACGCGCACGACTTCTGGCTCCACGTCGACGGCGCCTACGGCCTCGCGGCGATGCTCGCGCCCGGCTCCCGTCACCGCTTCGCGGGCGTCGAGCGCGCCGACTCGCTCATCGTCGACCCGCACAAGTGGCTCTTCGCGCCGTTCGACGCGTGCGCCCTCCTCTACCGCGACCCCGACCACGGCCGGCTCGCCCACACGCAGCACGCGGAGTACCTCGACACCCTCACCGAGGCCGCCGACTACAACCCCTCCGACTACGCCATCCAGCTCACGCGCCGGGCGCGCGGGCTTCCCCTGTGGTTCTCGCTCGCGACCTTCGGCGCGGAGGTCTACCGCGAGGCGATCGAGATCTCGATCGATCTCGCCCGCCGCATCGCCGACGAGATCACCCGTCGTCCGCACCTGCGGCTCGTGCGCGAGCCGCAGCTCTCCGTCGTGGTCTTCGAGCGCGACGGGTGGGATGCCCGCGACTACGCCGTCTGGAGCGATCGCCTTCTCGACGACCAGCACGCGTTCGTCGTCGCGAGCTCGCACGCGGGGCGCTCCAACACCCGCTTCGCGATCGTGAACCCGACGACGACGTTCGAGCAGCTCGTCGCCATCCTCGACACGATGGACTGAGCCCGAGCGATCGCTCCCCGATCGCTCGGCGCACTCCCGGCACGCCGGTCGTACGCTGTGGCCATGAGCCACGACGCCGTTCCCGACCCCCTCGACGACGCCCTCCGGCGGCACACCGACTACGGTGCCGAGAGGCTCGAGGAGGAGGACGTCGCGGCCGATCCGATCGCGCAGTTCGCCGCGTGGATGGCCGAGGCGGCCGAGCGCGGCGTGTACGAGCCGAACGCGATGGTGCTCGGCACGATCGACCCCGACGGCCAGCCCTCGATCCGCACCGTGCTCCTCCGCGGGGTCGACGAGCGCGGGTTCGAGTTCTACACCGACTACACCTCGCGCAAGGGGCGGGCGCTGCTCGCGAACCCCGCGGTCTCGGTCGTCTTCCCCTGGTACACGCTCCACCGCCAGGTGATCATCTTCGGCGGGGCCCACCCCGTCGAGCGCGAGGCGAGCGAGGACTACTTCGCGCGGCGCCCGCGCGGGGCGCAGATCGCCGCGTGGTCGAGCGATCAGTCGCAGCCCATCGCTTCCCGCGAGGCGCTCGAGGAGAAGGTGCGCAACACCGAGGAGCGCTTCCGGGGCGACGAGACCGTGCCGCGCCCCGAGCGCTGGGGCGGCTTCCGCATCGCCCCGCATCGCGTCGAGTTCTGGCAGGGGCGCACCTCGCGCCTGCACGATCGGCTCGTGTTCCGCGCGGCCGTGGGCGGGGGATGGGAGCTCGAGCGCATCCAGCCGTGAGTCGCCTGGGGGAATGGCCGCGGGTATCCATGCGTTTGCATAGTTCGATACGCTGGCATCGCCAGTCCCGCGAGAGAGACGGAAGACCATGACCGCGACCATCGACCCGGCCCGCCTGCAGTTCGGCCTCAACACCTTCGGCGACGTGAGCCACGACGCCGCCGGCGAGCCCGTCCCGTACCCCCAGGTGATCCGCGACGTCGTCGCGGAAGGGGTCCTCGCCGACCAGGTCGGCATCGACGCCTTCGCGATCGGCGAGCACCACCGCGACGACTACGCGGTCTCGGCTCCCGACATCGTGCTCGCCGGCATCGCCGCGCGCACCGAGCGCATCCGGCTCTCCTCGGCCGTCACCGTCCTGAGCTCGGACGACCCGATCCGCGTGTTCCAGCGCTTCGCGACGATCGACGCGATCTCGAACGGGCGCGCCGAGATCGTCGTCGGGCGCGGCTCGTTCACCGAGTCGTTCCCGCTGTTCGGATTCGAGCTCTCCGACTACCAGGTGCTCTTCGACGAGAAGCTCAACCTGCTCGCCGAGGTGCTCAAGGAGGGCCCCGTGACCTGGAGCGGTAGCACGCGCGCGCCGCTCACGGGCATCGAGGTCTACCCGAAGACGGCGAGCGGGAGCATCCCCACGTGGGTCGGCGTCGGCGGCAGCCCCGAGTCGGTCGTCCGCACGGCCCACTACGGCATGCCCATGATGCTCGCGATCATCGGCGGCGACCCGCAGCGCTTCGCGCCGTACATCGACCTCTACCACCGCGCGCTCGACCAGATGGGCAAGGATCGCCTGCCCGTCGGCGTGCACTCGCCCGGCTTCATCGCCGACACCGACGAGGAGGCGCGCGAGCTGTTCTGGCCGCACTACCAGACGGCGTTCGGCCGCATCGGCCGCGAGCGCGGCTGGGGCCCGACGACGCGCGAGCACTACGACGCCGAGATCGAGCACGGCTCGCTCTACGTCGGCGGCGCCGAGACCGTCGCGCGCAAGATCGCCGCGACCGTCGCCGGGCTCGGCATCGAGCGATTCGACCTCAAGTACACGACGGGGCCGGTGCCGCACGCCGCGAACATGCGCGCGATCGAGCTCTACGGCACGCAGGTCATCCCGATGGTGCGCGAGCTCGTCACCGAGGCCGTGCCCGTCGGCTGACGGCCCGCCGACCCCGGCCCGAGCAGTACGAGACGGCGCCCGCCGCGATCACCGCGGCGGGCGCCGTCGTTCGGTCCTTCTGTCGTTCGGCGGCTCAGTCGGTGACGACGGGCAGACCCGTCGCGTCCGCCGCGGACTGCACCGAGCCGGCGTTCACGAGGTCGGTGAATCCGAGGCCCTCCATGCGGTCGATCGCCTGGGCCGAGCGGTTGCCGCTGCGGCAGTAGACGACGTAGTCGCCCTCGGGGTCGAGCTGCCCGACGAGCGCGTCGAAGTCGGGGGACTGCACATCGATGTTGACGGCGCCCTCGAGGTGGCCGTTCGCGAACTCGGAGGGAGTGCGCACGTCGATCACGACGGTGCCCTCGTCGAGGGCGATGGGCCCGCTCGCGGGCGCGCACGCGGCGAGCGCGAACGAGAGGCCGAGGGCGAGGGCGAGACTGGCGAGGATGCGGCGCATCGCGGTGCTCCTTCCGAGCGGTGGGATGCTCGATGCTATCAGATACCCCCGGGGGTATTTGCGTCCGCCCTGTCGCGGCGTCGGCTCACCCCGCGGCGGCGGCGGTCGTGGGGCGGGCGGGGAGCCGGCGGGCGAGCATCCGCTGCTTGAACCAGTCGGTGTCGGGGACGCGCGCGAGGACGGAGCCCGCGATGATCGTGATGAGCACGTAGGCCGTCGCGAGCGGGGCGAGCTGCGGCTCGAGGCCCGCCGCGACCGCGAGACCCGCGATGACGATCGAGAACTCGCCGCGCGGCGTGAGCGTGAGCCCGGCGCGCCAGCGGCCGGGGAGGGCGATTCCCGCGCCGCGCGCCGCGAGCCAGCCCGTCGCGACCTTCGTCGCCATCGTCACGACCGCGAGGATGATCGCGGGCACGAGTACGGGCACGATGTCGGCGGGGTCGGTCGCGATGCCGAAGAACACGAAGAACACCGCGGCGAAGAGGTCGCGCAGCGGCGACAGCACCGTCTCGGCCGAGCGCGCGACCTGGCCCGAGATCGCGATGCCGACGAGGAAGGCTCCGACCGCGGCGGACACGTTGACCTGCTGCGCGATGCCCGCGACGAGCATCGTCAGCCCGAGCACCCCGAGCACGAGCGACTCGGCGTGGTGCGGCGAGAACAGGGCAGAGACGATGCGCCCGTGCCGCAGCGCCAGGTACAGGATGAGCAGCGCGACGAGCACGGCGATCACGAGGGCCGTCGCGCCGGCGAGGAGTCCGGCCCCGATCACGAGCGCCGAGAGCACCGGCAGGTAGAAGGCCATCGCGAGATCCTCGATCACGAGGATCGACAGGATCGTCGGCGTCTCGCGGTTCGAGAGACGACCGAGGTCGCGCAGCACCTTCGCGATGACGCCCGAGGAGGAGATCCACGTGATGCCCGCGAGCGCGACGGCCGCGACGGGCCCCCAGCCGAGGATGAGCGCCATCGCCGCACCCGGCACGGCGTTCAGGAGCGCGTCGATGAGCCCGGCGCGGCGGCTTCGCTTGAGGCTGTCGACGAGCTCGGTCGCCGTGTACTCGAGCCCGAGCATGAGCAGCAGGAGGATGACGCCGATCTCGCTGCCGATCGCGAAGAACTCCTCGCTCTCCTCGATCGGGACGATGCCGCCCTCGCCGATCATCAGCCCGATGATGAGGAAGAGCGGGATGGGCGAGAACCCGAAGCGATCGGCGACCCGCGAGAGCAGGCCGAGGGCGAGCAGGAGGGCGCCGACCTCGATGAGGAGGAGCGTCGTCCCGTGCATCGTCAGCTCGGCAGCGTGCCGTCGGCGAGCAGGCGCGCGAGCGACTCGAGCGCCGGGCGCGTGCCCACGACGATGAGGGTGTCGCCCGCGCGGAGCTCGGTCTGCGGGGTGGGGGAGGGGATGACCTCGCTGTCGCGGACGATCGCGACGATCGACGTGCCCGTCAGGGTGCGCGCCTTCGTGTCGCCGAGACAGCCGCCGACGAAGGGCGACGAGGCGGGGAGCAGCAGCTGCTCGGTGAACAGACCGGCGGCCTGCTCGCGGATCCCGGCCAGCTGGCCGAGCATGACCGAGGCACCCAGGACGTCGGCGAGGGCGAGCGCCTCGTCCTCCGACAGGCTCACGCGCTCGCGGCACGCGTCGGGGTCGACGTCGTCGAAGACGGCGAGCTCGCGCTCGCCCGTGCGGTGCGAGACGATGCCGATGCGCCGGCCGTCCTCCGTCACGATGTCGTGCCGGGTCCCGATGCCGGGAAGATCCACTTTCTCGATGCGCACTCCCACGCCGCTCACGGTATCAGCGGATGCGCGCGCCGCCGACTCCGCGACGACCGCCTACGGCAGCGCGATGAGGGCCCCCGCCCCGGCCAGGCTCACGACGGCGGCGAGGGCCGCGCCCATGATGATCCGGAACAGCGACCGCGACCGCGGAGCGCGCGCCACGACCATCGCGCCGAGCACGAGGAGCGCGAGGCCCGCCGCCGCGCCGACGACGCTGAGCGGACTGAGCACCCCGGGGCCGATCACGCCGAGCGCCGCCGCGAGCGTGAGGCTCGCGAGGGCCACGAGCCCCGAGGCTCGCGCGCCGACCCGGTGCGGGATCGCCCGGATGCCGTGCCGCGCGTCGTCCTCGAGGTCGGGCAGCACGTTCGCGAAGTGCGCCGCGACGCCCAGCAGGGCGCCCATCGCGATCGCCCACCACTGCGCGCCGCGAGGCTCGGGGGCGGCGAGCGTGACGATGAGAGGGAGCGCGCCGAAGCCGACGGCGTAGCAGGCAGTCGCGAGCGCGCCGCGCTTGAGGCCCGCGTTGTACGCCCAGCCGGCGAGGAGGAACACCGCGTGCGCGATCGCCGCGCCGGGCCCGAGGAGGAGCGACAGCGCGATCGCCGCGAGGGCCGCGCCGACGGCGAGACCGAGAACGAGGCGGGCATCCAGGTCGCCGCGCGCGATCGGCTTGTCGGCCCGGCCGTCGGCGGTGTCGCGCGCCGCGTCGAGCGCGTCGTTCGACCACCCGATCGAGAGCTGCTGGAGGAGGATCATGCCCGCGACGAGCGCCGCCCGCCCGAGCTCGAGCCCCGACGCGAGGCCGAGCGCGAGGGTCGCGAGCGTCACGACGAGCGTCGGCCCGCCGTGCGCCGCCGCGGCGAGGGCGCGGAGGCGACGGGGCATGGGGTCATGCTAGGCGCGGTCTACCCTGGAGGGATGCGCCGACCCCCGACGACGCTCACCGCAGGGCGCCCGCCCGACGCGGGCCCGGGCATCCGCCGCCGCATCGCCGCGCTCGCCCTGCTGCTCTCCGGGGCCACGGCGCTCGCCGCGTGCGGCCCGGCGCCCGTGCCCGAGCCGACGGACGAGCCCGCCGCGATCATGCGCGGCGTCTCGGCCCCGCCCGCCGCCGACCCCGACGTCGTCCATGTCGAGCAGCGCATCGCGTCGATGACGATCGACCAGAAGGTCGCCGCGCTCGTCATGGTGCACGTGCCCGGCACCGACCCCGGGGCGATCCGGTCCGTCGTCGACCGGCACGGCCTCGGCGGGGTGATCCTCATGGGCGACAATATCGCCGGCGACCCCGCGTCCACGCGCGCCCTCACGAGCGCCCTCTCCGTCGACGCCGGGCTCCCGCTGCTCACCGCGATCGACCAGGAGGGCGGCATCGTGCGTCGGCTCCCGGGCGACGGCTGGCCCGCCGGGCGCGCGCTGCAGGGGGCGGCTCCTGACGCGGTCGAGAGCGTCTTCGCCGAGCGCGCCGGCCTCGTGGCGAGCGCGGGCGTGCTCGTCAACTTCGGCGTCGTGGCCGACATCGAGATCGGCTCGGGCTCGTTCATCGGCCCGCGCACGCTCGGCGCGACGCCCGAGGCCGCGGCCGAGCGCGTCGCGGCGGCGGTGCGCGGCGAGGAGGGGCGCGCGCTCTCGACCCTCAAGCACTTCCCCGGGCACGGAGCGAGCCCCGACGACTCGCACGTGAGCATCCCGACCTCGAGCGCGACCCTCGCCGAGTGGCGCGCGACGCACGCCGTTCCCTTCGCGGCGGGAATCGCGGCGGGCGCCCCGCTCGTCATGACCGGCCACCTGCGGTTCGACCAGGTGAGCCCGATGCCGGCCTCGCTCTCGCCGACGTGGATCCGCATCCTCCGCGACGAGCTCGCCTTCGACGGCGTCATCGTGACCGACGACCTGCTCATGCTCCAGCGCTCGGGCGACGCGCGCTTCGACGACCCGATCGAGAACGGCGTGCGGGCTCTCGCCGCCGGCAACGACCTCCTGCTCTACGTCCTCCCGGGCGATCCCGCGTCGGTCGGCTTCGAGGCGGGCGCTCTCGTGGATGCCCTGGTCGCCGCCGTCGCGATCGGTCGCGTGGACGAGGCGGCCGTCGACGACTCCCTGCGGCGGGTC
Source organism: Actinomycetes bacterium (assembly GCA_046565745.1). Taxonomy (GTDB): domain Bacteria; phylum Actinomycetota; class Actinomycetes; order Actinomycetales; family Microbacteriaceae; genus Microcella. Next base: position 280 of record JBKHYA010000043.1, on the reverse strand, counting down.
CTCGCGCTGCGGCGCGCGGCGTCCGGCGAGAAGGGCCCCTACCGCGAATGCGGGCCCAAGTGCCTCGGCGAGTCGCCGCGGGCGCGCGACGCGGGCTGAGGACGGCCCCGGCCCTCGATCGCGGGCCGGGCGATCAGAGCGTCGCGGGCGATCAGAGCGTCGGCAGCTGGACGTCGCGCACGGTCTTCTCGTCGCCGCGCTCGCTGACGCCCCGGTCGCCGCCGCGCGGCTCGACCGTGAGCGCGAGGGTCCCGATCGCCGCCCCGCTCGTGAGCACGAG
>JBKHYA010000042.1:6374-12932 GCA_046565745.1 Actinomycetes bacterium | reverse complement strand
GGGTCAGCGGTGAGGCAGGCTGCCTTGTCACGCCAGTCCATGGGACAGTGCTCCTAGGGTTGGGGTTCGGGCGCCAGAGAAGTGCCGAGAAGTGCTTTGATTGGCGCACCGCGGTCTCGATGAATCGAGGCCAGTGAGTGGGGAGTGAAGAGGGATCTTCAGGACGGCCCACAGCGTTGTAGGCGGCACTTCAACCGCAACTAGGCTCGCATGTAACACGATCGAAATCAAGGGTTTCCGCGAGAGGGGTTTGCGTGCAGGACACCGGCCGGACACCTCTCGTCATCCTCCTAGTCGCCATCCTCGCCGCTGAGGCCGTCCTCATGATCGGGGTCTCGCTCTTCCTCCTGGTCGAGCTCGTGACCGTTCCCGCGACGTCCGTCGCCACCGCGATCGCCCTCCTCGTCGCGTGCGTCATCGCCGCCGTGTGGCTCGTCGTCATCACGATCGCCGCCTGGCGCGGTCGCTCTTGGACGCGCGGAGGTGCGCTCGTGTGGCAGTTCCTGCAGGTCGCGGTCGGCGTCGGGAGCATCCAGGGATTCCTCCCGCGCCCGGATATCGCGACGTGGCTGCTCGTCCCCGCGATCATCGCGATCGTGCTGCTGCTGACCCCTTCGGTGAGCGAGCACCTCGCCCGGCGCGACGACGGGCCCGAGTCGTAGCGACCCGAGCCCGTCGACGGTACGAGTGACGACTACGCGTCGATGCCGAGCTTCTTGCGCAGGCTCGCGACGTGGCCCGTGGCCTTGACGTTGTAGAGCGGGTGCGTGATGACGCCGGCCTCGTCGATGACGAACGTCGAGCGGATGACGCCCGTGACCGTCTTGCCGTACATCGACTTCTCGCCGTACGCGCCGTAGGCGTGGTGGACGGCGAGGTCGGGGTCGCTCAGCAGCGGGAAGGTCAGGTTCTCCTCGTCGGCGAACTTCTGCAGCGCCGCCCCCTGGTCCTTCGAGACGCCGAGCACCTGGTACCCGGCGGCGGCGAGCGAGTTGAGGCTGTCGCGGAAGTCGCACGCCTGCGTCGTGCATCCGGGCGTCGAGGCGGCGGGATAGAAGTACAGGACGACCTTCCTGCCCGCGTAGTCGGCGAGCGAGACGTGCTCCCCGTCCTTGTCGGCGAGCGTGAAGGCGGGGGCCGGCGTGCCGGCCTCGAGGCGGGCCTCGGTCATGGGGGCTCCTTGCGGGTGAGGGTCGGCGTGCGCGTCGCCCTCGGGGCGCCGGCGCTTCCTGGTCAGCATATGGATGCCCGCCCCGCGTCGACTGGACGCCCGCCGTGTAGAGCGCGGCTCTCGATCTCTGCTATCGTTTCCTCTCGGTTCGCTCGTCGAACTGCGCACCTCTAGCTCAATTGGCAGAGCAACTGACTCTTAATCAGTGGGTTCCGGGTTCAAGTCCCGGGGGGTGTACGAAACCCCGGTTCGCTCTCGCCAGCTGCCGGGGTTTTCTCGTGCTCAGCGGCTCCTCTGCGCGCCCCTAGCATCGAGACCGTGGTGTTCGGTCCCGAGTTCGCGGCGTTCCTCCTGACGTCGATCGTCGTCATCGTCGTGCCCGGCCCCGGCGTCCTCTTCGTCATCGGGCGCGCCCTCGCCCTCGGCACGCGCGCGGCGCTGCTGAGCGTGCTCGGCGGCGCTCTCGGTGTCGGGCTCCAGATCGTCTCGGTCGCCTTCGGCGTCGGGGTCGTGATCGCCCAGTCGGAGCTGCTGTTCACCGTGCTGAAGATCGCCGGCGCCCTCGTGCTCGTCTGGCTCGGCGTGCAGTCGATCCGGCACCGCAACGAGTTCGGCGAGGAGGAGCTCGACCCCGTGACGCCGCGCGCGACCACGATCATCCGCGAGAGCGTCGTGGTCGGCATCACGAATCCGAAGACGATCGTGTTCTTCGTCGCGGCGCTGCCGCAGGCCGTCGTCCCGACGGGAGCCGAGCCGGTCGTCCAGATGCTGATCCTCGGCGCGATCTTCCTCGTCATCGGCATCGTGAGCGACGGCCTGTACGGCATCGCCGCCGGCACGGCTCGCGACTGGTTCGCCTCCAACCGCAGCCGCATCGCCGCCGTGCGCGCGGCCGGGGGAGCGGCGCTCATCGTCCTCGGCATCGTCATGGGGTTCGCGGCACGGTCCTGACGCGCATCTCGCCCGCGCGATCCGGCTGAGCTTAGGCTATCCTTACCAGGTCATGGCCTTCCTCGTCCCCGCCTCCGTCGCGCGCTCGCGGGCGACCCCGGTCGCGCACCCGTTCCTCGCTGGGGGCGAGGACGAGGTCGCGCTCGTGGGGGAGCGCGGCTCGCTCACGTACGGGGAGCTCCGCGACCGCGTCGCGCAGCGCTCCGCGCTGCTCGGCGCCGACCGCCGGCTCGTCACGCTCGCGGCCCGTCGGGATGAGGAGACGATCGTGAGCCTGCTCGCCGCGCTCGCGGGCGGGCATCCGGTCATCATGATCGACGGCGAGAGCGAGTCGGGCGCCGCCGAGACGCTGCGCGCGGGCATCCTCGCCGAGTACGACCCCGACACGATCGTCTCATCGCGCGACGGCGACACGCGTATCGAGCACCGACGGGAGGCGAGCGGGCACGAGCTGCACCCCGACCTCGCGCTGCTGCTCAGCACCTCGGGCTCGACCGGCTCGCCCAAGCTCGTGCGCCTCTCGCACGCGAACCTCGTCAGCAACGCCCGCAGCATCGCCGAGTACCTCGCACTCGGGCCCGCCGACCGCGGCGCGACGACGCTGCCGCTGCACTACTGCTACGGCCTCTCGATCATCACGAGCCACCTCGCGGCCGGCGCGAGCGTGCTGCTCACCGAGCGCTCGGTCGTCGAGCCCGCGTTCTGGAGCGAGGTCGAGGCGGCGAGCGTGACCTCGATCGCGGGAGTTCCCCACTCGTTCGACCTCATCGAGGCCTCAGGAGCGCGCCCGCTCGAGCTGCCGGCGCTGCGCTGCCTCACGCAGGCCGGCGGCAAGCTCGGGCCCGAGCGCGTGCGGCGCTGGGCGCGGGACGCCGCGGCCCACGGCGTCGACTTCGTCGTCATGTATGGCGCGACCGAGGCGACCGCGCGCATGGCGTACCTCCCGCCCGCGCTCGCCGAGCGTCGTCCCGAGGCGATCGGCATCGCCATCCCGGGCGGCGCGCTGCGCATCGACGCCCCCGATGACGAGGGATGCGGTGAGCTCGTCTACTCCGGACCGAACGTCATGATGGGATACGCCGCGAGCCCGGCCGACCTCGCCCGCGGGCCCGAGCTCGACGAGCTGCGCACGGGCGACCTCGCGCGGCTCGCGGCGGATGGCCTCGTCGAGATCGTCGGCCGGTCGAGCCGGTTCGTGAAGATGTTCGGCCTGCGCGTCGACCTCGATCGGGTCGAGGCGCTGCTCGCCGAGCGCGGGATCGCCGCGCACGCGGTCGAATCCGGCGACGGCGTGCTCATCGGCTCGCCCGCGTTCGACGAGCTCGAGTGCGTACCGGGCCTGCTCGCGACGGCGACGGGCCTGCCGACCCGGTGCTTCCGCGTGACGATGGTCGAGGGGCTCGCGGTGACCTCGAGCGGCAAGCCCGATCGCGCGCCTCTGCGGGCGATCGCCGAGCAGGCCGTCGACGCAGAGGTGAGGCCCGGGCAGAAGGCGACGCTCGACCCGGCCCCGGCGGTGGAGGGGGCCCCGACCGACGGGCCAGCGGCGCTCGCCGAGGCCGTTCGCGCCCTCTACGCCGCGGTGCTCGATCGGCCGGACGCGACCGTGCACGACGGCTTCGCCGCTCTCGAAGGCGACTCCCTCGCGTACGTCGAGGCGGTCGTCCGGCTCGAGCGCCTCGTCGGCGAGCTCCCGCGCGACTGGCCGTCGCTCACGGCGGAGCAGCTCGGAGCGCTCGCGGACGAGCGCCGAGCATCCGCCCCCTCGACCGCGCGCCGGCACGCGGGCGGCGAGACCCACCGCACGGGTTCTGCCGCGGCGCCCCGGCACGCATCGCGCTGGTCGCTCGCGACGCTCGAGGCGCCCGTCGCGCTGCGCGCGCTCGCGATCATCCTCATCGTCGGCACCCACGCCAACCTGCTCAGCGTGCAGGGCGGCGCGCACGTGCTGCTCGCCGTGCTCGGCTACAACCTCGCACGCTTCCAGCTCGCAGGAGTCGAGCGCGCCGCGCGCGTGCGCAGCCTCCTGCGGGCGACGGCGATGATCGCCGTGCCCGCGATGCTCTGGATCGGCGCCGTCGGGCTGACGACCGGGGCTTATGCGCCGACGACCGCGCTGCTCCTGAACTCCTGGCTCGGCGAGCCCGCCGAATGGGCGAGCGCGACGTGGTCGGAGCAGTGGCGCTTCTGGTTCATCGAGGCGGCCGTCGCCGGCGCGCTCCTGCTCGCCCTGCTCGTCGCCGTGCCCGCGCTCGATCGCCTCGAGCGGCGTCGCCCGTTCGCCCTCGCGCTCGGCGCGGTCGGCCTCGCGCTCCTGGTGCGCGTCGCCGTGACGGGCGGGGTGACGGCGGGGGCCGTCGAGCGCTACGCGCCGCCCGCGGTGCTGTGGCTCCTCGTGCTCGGCTGGCTCGTGGCGCGCTCCGAGTCGCGCGGGCAGAGGGTCGTGGCGTCCGTGGTCGCCGTCGCCGGGACGCTCGGCTTCTTCGGCGATCCTCAGCGCGAGGCCGTCGTGATCGCGGGCCTGCTCGCGCTCATCTGGGTGCGCGCGGTGCCTCTGCCGCGCATCCTGCTGCCGATCGTGACGGCGGTCGCCTCGGCGTCGCTCTTCGTCTACCTCGTGCACTGGGAGCTCTACCCGCTGCTCGAGGATGACGCTCCGCTCGCGGCGACCGTGCTGTCGTTCGCGGCCGGGATGCTCGTGTGGGCGGTGTGGCGGAGGGCGCTGCGGCTGCCCCGCCTGCAGCGGCGGCTCGCGGCTCGCGCTGGTCGGTCGAGCTCGCCGTCGGCCTAGCTGTCGACGAGCTGGAACGCGGGGTCGCCCGGGGTCTTCTGGTCCTCGATGATCGTGCCGACGGCGATCGCGACGCTGATGCCCCAGCTCGCCCACATGAGCGCGAGGCGCCAGTCGCGGGGGCCCTTGCGGGTCGCGTTGATGACGCTCACGGCCGAGACCGCAGCGCTGATGATCGCGCCGTTGAACAGGTACTTGCGCACGGATGCACCTCCAGTAGGTCGGTTGCCCACGCTACCGGGTGGCTCGCGCCCCGTGCGGCGTCCGCTCAGGAACCGTCCAGCAACCTGACCGATCGGTCAGGTATGGTCATGCGGTGCCCCGATCCGAAGATCTGCGCCTCATCGCGCTCGCCGAGTTCGCGAGCGCCGGCTACGCCGCCACCTCCCTCCAGCGCATCGCCGACCTCGCCGGCGCATCGAAGGCGAGCGTGCTCTACCACTACGACTCCAAGGAGCGCCTGCTCGAGGCGGTGCTCGCACCGGCGCTCGACGACCTCTCCGCGCTCATCGACGAGACCGCCGCGCGCGGTCTCGACCGCGAGCACCGCGCCGCCTTCGTCGAGAGCTTCGTCGACTACCTCCTCGACCACCGTCAGGTCGTCCACCTCGTGATCAACCAGGGCGCGACGCTCGAGGACGTCCCCGTCATGCAGCGCGCGCTCGTCCAGATGCGCCGCGTCGCCGACCTCTTCGACCTCGCGGCGAGCTCGCCGGTCGAGAAGCTCCGGTACGGCATCGCCCTCGGCGGCGCCGCCTACTGCCTCGCCGCCGCCCGCCAGCTCGACGTCGTCGAGGAGGAGCCCCACGTGCTCCGCGCGGGCCTCCTCGCCGTCATCAGCGAGCTCCTCCTGCCCGTCACCGTCGCCGACCCCGCCCGCTAGGAGCCCGCCCGTGTCGACCCTGCTGTACCGCATCGGCCGCTTCGCCTACCGGCGCGCCTGGCTCGTCCTCGTCTCGTGGGTCCTCGTGCTCGCCGCCGCGCTCGGGGGCGGCCTCGCGCTCGGCGGGCAGACCGAGGAGGCCTTCTCGATCCCCGGCACCGAGTCGCAGGAGGCGCTCGACCAGCTCGATGAGCTCTTCCCGGCCGTCGCCGGGGCGAGCGCGCAGGCCGTCGTCGTCGCTCCCGAGGGCTCCTCGGTGACGGACGCGGGCATCCGCGCCGAGATCGACGAACTCGCGGCCGACCTCGCCCGCATCGACGGCGTCGAGGCGGTGCTCGGGCCGTTCGACGAGTTCGCCGACGGGCAGGTGAGCGACGACGAGAGCGTCGCGATCGTGCAGGTGCAGCTGCAGGGCACCTCGGAGGAGGTGAGCGAGGCGACGCTCGACGAGCTCATCGCCACGGGCGACGACCGCGACGCGCGCGTCGAGTTCGCCGGCCAGGTCTTCCAGGACACCACGGTCGGCATCACGGTGAGCGAGGTCATCGGCCTGCTCGTCGCCGCCGTCGTGCTCATCGTCACGTTCGGCTCGCTCGCGGCGGCGGGGATGCCCCTCATCACCGCGCTCGTCGGCGTCGGCATCGTGATGGGCGGCATCCTCGCCCTCGCCGCCGCTCTGCCGGTGTCGAGCTCGGCGCCCCTGCTGGCGCTCATGATCGGCCTCGCCGTCGGCATCGACTACGCGCTGTTCATCGTCTCGCG
>JBKHYA010000042.1:0-6365 GCA_046565745.1 Actinomycetes bacterium | reverse complement strand
GCGCTCATGATCGGCCTCGCCGTCGGCATCGACTACGCGCTGTTCATCGTCTCGCGGCACCGCACGCAGCTCGGTCGCGGCATGGAGCCGGGCGAGTCGGCCGCGGTCGCCGTCGGCACGGCCGGCAGCGCCGTCGTGTTCGCCGGGCTGACCGTCATCATCGCGCTCCTCGGCCTGCTCGTCGTGGGCATCCCCTTCCTGTCGGTCATGGGCGTGGGCGCGGCCTTCGCGGTGCTCGTCGCGATCGCGGGCGCCGTGACGCTGCTGCCGGCGCTGCTCGGGCTGCAGGGCGCGCGCCTCGTGCCGAAGCCCGGCTCGCGCGCGTGGAAGCGCGCGCAGCCGGAGGCCGAGCAGGCGCGCACGATGGGCCGGCGCTGGGTGCGCGGCGTCATGAAGCGCCCCGTGCTCACGACGATCGCGGTCGTCGCGGTGCTCGGCACCCTGTCGATCCCGACCTTCTCGCTCGACCTCAACCTGCCCGACGGCGGCAACGAGCCCGCGGGGTCGACGCAGCGCGAGGCCTACGACCTCATCGCCGACGCCTTCGGCCCCGGCACGGCCGGGCCTCTGCTCGTCACCGCCGACATCACGCAGACGACCGACATCCTCGACGACCTCGATGGCATCCGCGCCGAGCTCGCCGAGGTCGACGGCGTCGCGAGCGTCAGCCGGGGCATCCCCTCACCGGGCCTCGAGCTCGCGATCTTCCGCGTCGCGCCCGAGACCGCGCCCGACGACCCCGCGACGAAGGCCGTCGTCGCCGAGCTGCGCGACGCCGCGGCCGGCATCGAGGACGCGTTCGGCACGCCCCTCGCCGTCACGGGCGTCACCGCCGTCGGGATCGACATCTCGACCCGGCTCACCGACGCGCTCGTGCCCTTCGCGCTCATCGTCATCGGGCTGTCGATCCTGCTGCTCATGGCCGTCTTCCGCTCGGTGCTCGTCCCGGTGAAGGCCGCCCTCGGCTTCCTGCTGACGGTCGGCACGGCCCTCGGCGTCACGGTCGCGGTCTTCCAGTGGGGCTGGGGCGCCGAGCTCCTGCACACCGAGGCCGGGCCGATCCTGAGCTTCATGCCGATCATCCTCATGGCGGTGCTCTTCGGGCTCGCGATGGACTACGAGGTCTTCCTCGTCTCGGGCATGCGCGAGGAGTTCGTGCGCACGGGCGACCCGCGCGCCGCGATCGAGGACGGCTTCGCCCACGGCGCTCGCGTCGTCACGGCGGCCGCGCTCATCATGTTCTTCGTCTTCGCGGCCTTCGTGCCCGAGGGCGCGAACCTCATCAAGCCCATCGCGCTCGGGCTCGCGGTCGGCATCGCCGTCGACGCGTTCGTCGTGCGCATGACGCTCGGCCCCGCGATCATGACCCTGCTCGGCCGCGCCGGGTGGTGGTTCCCGCGCGCGCTCGAGCGGGCGGTGCCCGACCTCGACGTCGAGGGCGAGAAGCTGCGCCACCACCGCGAGCACACGGTGTGGGCCGGCGAGCAGGGCGACGCCGTCCTCGTCGCCGATCGTCTCGAGATCGATGGGGCGGATGCCGCGCTCTCGCTGCGCGCGCACGCGGGCGATCGCGTCGCCCTCGTCGGCGACCCCGCCTCGCGCCGTCTCGCGGCGGCGACCCTCGCCGGCTACCTCCCGGCCCTCGGCGGGCGCGCGCTCGTCGCGGGGGCCGTCCTCCCCTCGCAGGCCGCTCGCGCCTCGCGCCGCGTCTCGCTCGTCGACCTCGGCGGCGACCGCCTCGGCGCGACGACGACGGCGGGGGAGCTCGTCGCGGAGCGTCTCTCGCTCGCGCCGCGCGCAACGGCCCGGGGGCGCAGCGGCGGCTCCGCGCGCTCTGGCGGGCGCTCGGCGGGCCGCTGGCTCGAGCGCCTCGCGACGCTCGCCGAGCGCCACGGCTCGACCGCCGGCGCGATCGGCACGGGCCACCCCGTCGCCGCGCTCCCCACCGCCGCGCGAGCCCTGCTGCTCGCCGCCGTCGCGACGATCGACGGCACTCCCGTCGTCGTGCTCGACGCCCCGGACGGCGCGCTCGCACCGGCCGAGACCGACGCGATCGACGCCGTCGTCCGCGCGCTCGCGGGCGCCGACGTCGTCCGCATCTGGGGCGTCGCGCCCGAGACCGCGCACGAGCTCGACCCGTCCGACGAGCTCGCCCTCCTGCTCGACACCGATCTCACGACCTCGGAGGCCCCCCGATGAGCACCTCGCGATCCATCCGCCGCTGGGCGGGCGTCGTCGCCGCCGTCATCGTCCCGCTCGGTCTCGTGGGCGCCGCCCTCGCGGCCGTCGGCGATGCGGACGACGCGCTCGACCGCATCCCCGCCGCCGTCGTCAACAGCGACGAGCTCGTCACGACGACGGGCCCGGACGGCGAGGAGCAGCCGGTCTTCGCCGGCCGCCAGCTCGTCACCGAGCTCACCGGCCCTGAGGCGACGGGCTTCGACTGGCGCGCCACGAGCGCCGAGCAGGCCGCCGCCGACCTCGCCTCGGGCGAGGTGCTCGCGGTCCTGACGATCCCCGAGGGCTTCTCGCGCTCGCTGCTCACGGTCGGCTCGCCCGATCAGGAGCTCGCCGAGCTCGCGATCGAGACCGACGACGCGCACAGCTACCTCGCCGGCACGATCATCGAGGCCGTCGGCGCGGGGCTCGCCGAACAGTTCGGCGACACCGTCACCGCCCAGTACCTCGCGGGCCTGCAGTCGGGGCTCGGCGAGCTCGGCTCGGCGCTCGGCGACGCCTCCGACGGCGCGACGCAGGTCGGCGACGGCGTCGGCGAGGTCGGTGCGGGCGTCGCCTCGCTCGGCGACGGCATCGCGGCCCTCGGCTCGGGCGCCGACGCGTCTGCGGCCGGAGCACGCGACCTCGCGGCGGGGCTCGCCCAGTACACCGGCGGCGTCTCGAGCCTCTCGAGCGGTCTCGCGCAGCTCGACCGCGGCGCCGACGGCCTCGACCAGCTCGCCGCCGCCGTCGCCTCGGCCGACGCCGCCGCGGTCTCGGCCGCCGGGCAGCTCGCGGCGCTCGTCCCCGCGATCCAGGCGTCGAGTCTCACCGACGCCGAGAAGCAGGCCTACATCGCCGCGCTCACGCAGGCGCAGATCGCGGCGGGCACGACGACCGCCGTCGCCCCGCAGCTGCAGGGCGCGATCGACGGCATCCAGGGCGGCATCGCCGAGAGCGCGACGGGCGCGGCCGCGCTCGCGGGCGGCGGCCCCGGCCTCGTGCAGGGGGCGGATGCCCTCGCCGACGGCCTCGGAGCCCTCGGGTCCGGCGCCGCCGAGGCGAGCGCGGGAGCCGGAGAGCTCGCCGCAGGAGCCGACGCCCTCGCCGCGGGCGCCGACGAGCTCGCCGCGGGGCTCGCCGAGGGCGCCGCGCAGGTGCCCGAGTCCGGAGACGCCGAGCTCGCGAGCTCGCCCGTCGCCGTCGAGTCGACGCGCGCCAACGCCGTCGACGGTCTCGGGGGAGTCCTCGCGAGCACGCTCGTGCCCGTCGGTCTCTGGCTCGGGGCGCTCGCGACGATGCTCGTCCCGCGGCCCGCGGCATCGGCCGTGATCGGGACGGCCGCGTCAGCCGGGGCGATCCTGCGCCGGGTGCTCGGGCGGGCATCCCTCGTGGCGGTCGGCCAGGCCGTGCTCGTCACGGTCCTGCTCGTGACCGCGGGCGGCGTCGACCTCGCGCTCGCGCCCGGGGTGCTCGCGCTCTCGGCGCTCATCGCGCTCGCGCTCACGGCGCTGCACGCGGCGCTCCTGCTCGGGCTCGGGCGCGCGGGCCTCGTCGTGTCGATCCTCCTGCTCGGCGTGCAGCTCGTCGCCATCGGCGGGCTCATCCCGGTCGTCGCGCTCGCCGAGCCGTTCCCGACGCTCAGCGCCGTCCTGCCGCTCTCGTACGCGGTCGACGGGCTGCAGGCGCTTCTCGCGGGCGGCGACGGCGCGCGCATCGCCGCGGCGATCGGCGCGATGCTCGTCGTCGGCGTGCTGTCGCTCGTCGTCGCGCGGCTCGCCGTCGGTCGCGCCCGCCGTCGGGCCGCGCTCGCCGGCTTCGCGCCAGGAGCTCTCGCCCGCGCCTGAGCGCCGCGCACGCGAACGGGCCGCGGAGATCGCTCTCCGCGGCCCGTCGTGGCGTGCGAGCGCTAGTGGCGGCGGTGCTCAGTCGCCGCGTCGGAATCGAGCTCCTTCGTGAGCTCGTGCGTCCCGCCGCTCATCGCGTACTCCTCCTCAGGGGAGAGCACGAGCTGTCGGCGGTAGTGCACGGCGAATCCGATGAGGATGAGCGCATACACGATGATGATCGCGACGATCGCCGCCTGGAACGCCGGGTTGACGAGCAGGCCGACGAACACGAGCGCGGCGATCGCGGCGGCGCTGTACGCGCCGAACAGACCCCACGGGCTCTTGTACGGGCGGTTCACGTTCGGGAACTTCCGGCGCAGGATGAGGAACGAGACCATCTGCAGGAAGTACGCGACGACCGCGCCCCACACCGCGATGTTGAGGATGATCGCGCCCGCGACCGCGCCGACGCCCTCGGGGTCGAGCCGCGCGAGCAGGTCGAGCGCGACGATCGCGACGAAGCCGACGACCGCGCCGACCGTGAGCGCGACCCACGGCGTCTGGTTCTTGCCCGTGAGCGACAGGAACTTCGGGTAGTACCCGGCCCGGGACAGCGAGTACATGTTGCGCCCGTAGGCGAACATGATGCCCTGCAGCGAGGCGAGCAGACCGATGAGCGCGAAGATCGCGAGCACCGCCGCGAGCTCGTCGCCCACGATCGCCCGGAAGCCGTCGAGGAGCGGCTCGAGCGAGGTGCCCGTCGCCTCCGCTCCGAGGACTCCCGTGTTGAGGAAGAGGACGAGGACGCCCGTGACGATGAGCGTGCCGCGCGCGAGCACGCCGGCGCGGGGGATGTCCTTCTCCGGCGTGTGCGACTCCTCCGCTGCGAGCGGGAGCTCCTCGATGCCGAGGAAGAACCACATGGCGAACGGCAGGGCGAACAGGATGGCGACCCAGCCCTCGGGCAGGAACACCGACGAGCCGGCGACGGCCTCGTTCGGCGCCATGTCCCACAGCTTGTCGAACGAGAAGAGCCCCGACGCGAGCGCCATGACCGAGAAGACGAGGATGATCGCGATCGCGATGATCGCGACGACGATCGCGAACCGGAACGAGATGGCGGCGCCCGCGGCGTTGAGCAGGACGAACGCGACGTAGAGGACGATCCACCAGACCCACATCATGTCGGCCTCGGCGAGCGAGAAGTTCAGCAGCCCGCTCGTGACGCCGTCGAGGTACTGGGCCGAGAAGAAGACGATGACCGCGGTCGTCGCGACGTACTCGATCGTCTCGGCGGCGCCGGTGACGAGACCGCCCCACGGGCCCATGGCCGATCGTGCGAACGAGTAGGCCCCTCCGGTGTGCGGCATCGCGGCCGACATCTCGCTGATCGAGAAGGTCAGGCCGTAGTACATGACGACGAGCACGACGAAGGCGATGAGCATGCCGCCGAAGCCCGCGAAGTCGATGCCGAAGTTCCAGCCCGAGAAGTCGCCGGAGATGACCGCGGCGACGGCGAGGCCCCAGAGGCCCCACACTCCTGCCGTGCGGCGCAGCCCGCGCTTCTCGAAGTAGCCCTGGTCGACGCGGGTGTACGTGACACCGCCCGTCGCCTTGGTCGTTTCCGCCATGCATTCCTCCTGGGGGGATGGACACCGAGTCCGGGGTGGACAGGGGGTGGTGCGCGCTCGATGGCAGGGCGCCTCGTTGCGCTTGGAGGGAAGCATGCCCTCAAAGGTGGCCTATGTCCACCATTGAGGGCCTCGACACTTTCAATCGCGCCGCGCGAGTCGTGGCCTCTGTGCTAGTAATGGTCGAAACCACGGCGGTCGAAGGAGACGAGCGATGGCGGCATCACCCCCCGACGTGCGATCGGGCAACCTCACGATGGGCGAGCTCGAGCAGCGCATCCGCTCGGGCGAGATCGACACCGTCATCGTCGCCTTCACCGACATGCAGGGGCGGTTGCAGGGCAAACGCTGCGGGGCGCGGTTCTTCTTCGAGGAGGTGCTGCCACACGGCGCGGAGGCGTGCAACTACCTGCTCGCCGTCGACGTCGAGATGAACACCGTCGGCGGATACGCGATCTCCAGCTGGGAGCGCGGCTACGGCGACATGGTCATGCGCCCCGATCTCGGCACGCTGCGCCTCGCCCCCTGGCTGCCCGGCACCGCGATGGTCATCGCCGACCTCGAGAACCACGACGGCGAGCCGGTCGCGCCGAGCCCGCGCGCGATCCTGCGCCGCCAGATCGACCGCCTCGCCGAGCGCGGCCTCGTGCCCTACGTCGGCACCGAGCTGGAGTTCATCGTCTTCGAC
>JBKHYA010000041.1:0-13162 GCA_046565745.1 Actinomycetes bacterium | reverse complement strand
ACGCGCACACCGGGCTGATCGCGGCGATCGACACCGTCTTCCAAGGCTCGTCATGGCAGCGGTGTCGGGTCCACTTCATGCGCAACGTGCTTGCCAACGTCCCCAAGACCGCTGGGCCGATGGTCGCGTCGATCATCCGCACGATCTTCGCCCAGCCAGACACCGAGCACGTGTTCACCCAATTCCACGAAGTCGTCCGCATGCTCTCGAGGTCGCACCCGAAGATCGCCGGCATGCTCGAGGACGCGCAGAACGACATCCTCGCGTTCTGTCAGTTTCCCGCCACACACTGGCGGCAGATCTGGTCCACGAACCCGCTCGAGCGGGTCAACAAGGAGATCAAACGCCGCACCGACGTCGTCGGCACATTCCCCAACCCCGCCGCGTTGCTGCGCCTGGCCGGACACGTCCTGATCGAGCAACACGACGAATGGGACGGCGCTGACCGCCGCTACTTCAGCGAGCACTCCATGAAGCTCCTGAACGTCACCGAAGAGGAGGTCGCGATCCCGGAACTCGCTGCGGCATAATCACAACAGCTGACCCGCACGGTGTTGAGAAACTCCACCACTCAGCGGGACGTCACCCTGGCCCAGCAATGTCGGCGCTCCCTGGGATGCTGCTTCAGCATGGGCGAGCGGGTCAGCAAGTCGGAAAACGACGAAGTGCTGAAAGTATGACCTTGCGAACAGCGCAGACGGCCTCTGGAACACTCCGCCCGCGGGTGCCCCGCTCGGCAACGTGCAGCTCGTGGCGAATTTGACAGATAAGGGAGATCGGGATTGGAGGGCTGAGGTGGGATTCTGGGCACGGGACCGCATGGATCAGCTCGGGGTGCCCGAGTACAGCGGCGCCGATCTCGTGGTCGAGGCGACCACCGTTCCTTGTGGGGAGTGCGGTCTCGTCTTTGAGTCTTACGCAGAGCTTGCAGTTCACCGATTCGGTGGTCACTTCTCGCGCCGACCCGTCATTCTGGCCGGCGGCAGAGAACTTGGCGCCTCGCGCCTCATCGTCACCAGGGCGACTGCACCGGAAGATTGGATTTTTCACAGCACCGAGCGGATCGAGATCAACGGTCGGCGGCTGAGCGCAAGACAAGCGGCTGGTCACTTGGCGAAGCAATCCTCCGGCGTCTTCGACATCACTGCATTCGGAAACGGTGAGCAACGGCTGGCGCAAGTCGAGTTCGCGCTGCCAACTGAAGCGGATCTTGACGGCGTCGACGCTGCGCTGCACCACCTCATTGCTGGTCATGAGCTGAGTCGCCGGTCAATAATTGGCTTCGTGGAGCGGGGCCGCCCGTACGACACCGCACGGCGCTATCTCGACGGGCTAGCAAGCTATCTGTTCGGTGTGCTGGCGCGGGATGATGTGGCCGACGCTGGGATGAAGCACCGAGGCTCGCTCGAGGCGTATTCGGCTCGCTACGACTCGGCCGTCACCGAACTAAAGAAGTACGACCGGCCCGCCGCGGAAGCGATCTGCGGGCTCGTCGCCTTCCACTACAACCATTTCAGCCTCGCGATGCGGCGGACACGAAGCCCCCTGGTGTCTGCGGTTGCACTCCGAATCAGCGAAATCCTCCGAGTTCACGCTCCTACGCAGCCCGGAACCTTCGAGCTCGATGGTGCCTCCGCGCTTGATCTTGCGCTAAGCGATTCGGCGACGGAACGGGTCCTGCTCGCGAGCGCTGCAAGCCTTCACGCGCCGTGGGAACCGGCTGTGGCCGAAATCTTCGACCACATGGCCATGGAGCAGCCCTATGACCAGCTTAAGCTCCGGGTCCTGGCGGCCGAGCACGCTCTCGGGTTCGGCCGCAGAGAAGAGGCCCGCGAACTCGCGGAGCCCTTGCGGCATGAACGCATCACGGAGAATTGGTACATGAACGTCCGCAGCAGACTGGAGTCTGAGTGACAACCGATGAGAACCCGACCCTCCGAGGCGGTGGTGAGGTGCCGCGCCGCGCACTCGGTAGCGGCAAGCGCTCGCCGAACCAGAATCGCCACGTGAATCAGGGGCCAGCTGAAGACACGGTGGCAGACTCGCTAACGGAGAGACCTTTCAACGCGGCGTCCCGCGTTACGAGGGCCTCCGCAGGTCGCGCTGCGACGCTGACAGCCGAGGGCACTGCCTCGAAGCACGACTCGGCTACCACGAGCGAATCGCGGGATGACGATGAGACACCAGCGGATACCACGGTCGAGGAAAGTAAGACTGGCGTGTCGAAGCGGAAGCTGCGGGTCCGCTCCATGCGAGAGCTCTGGCAGCACGCGTACGAGAAGCCGTCGATAACGCTGCAGGTCAGTAGGGAAGACCTCGCAGGTCTGCGACCCAAGGAAGGCGAGCTCTTTGAGATTCGAGAGCTCATCAGCGCGCGCGCGCGAGAGGACGCTGCCAATCAGGTGCCCTTCCGCGTGCTTGTGGCTGTGCTTGACTCAACTGCGCAGCGCGAGGTTCGCCAGCGGGCTGGCGAGCTCGCCGCACATGCCCTTGCGGAGGGCGCCGGGCTTGGTTCACTGTTGTCCTGGCCGTTGCCGAAAGATTCGGCCACGCCGCAGCAGATCCTGGAGACGGCAAGAGCGGCGGCTAAGGGCCGTGGCTTGACTGATGTTCGCGCGACTACCGCTGGCGAGTATGCGCTTCGCACGTTCTCGCTGCTTCTAGTCATGTCAACGCATTGGAACACTGCGTCGGTGGCGCGGAATGCACTTGGCCTTCTCGGGAGTCCTTCGCAACTCCAACGCAGCAAGGAATATGCGTCGGCAGCCGCTGTCCTAAATGCGATGGATCGCGATGCTCTCGCCCTGCTGACAGAAGTGATGCTGTCGGAGGCGAAGAAGGTGGAGCGTCGAGCCAGCGAAGCCGAACGTGAGGCGCAGCGCCGAGCAGCTGAAGGCAAGCAGCTGCGAGCAGTGGTTGATAGGGCAGCGGCCCGCGAGGACGGGCTACGTGAACAACTCGCCCGACGCGAAGATGAGGTCATCACCCTTCGCGCGACCCTGACTGAAACTCAGCAGAAGGGAGCCGTCGATCGGAGCCATCTAGCTGACGACTTCGAGACTCTCCGTGGTGAGGTCTTGCGCAAGCTCTCAGGGCAGACGGAACTCCTGTCAGACGGGCTTCATGCACTTCGTGCAGGACACATCGAAATCGCCGATGAATACGTCGATCGTGCTCTCCGCGCTATCACCGCGGAGGTCGCTCGGCTCAGGGACAACGGGAGAGCAGTGGAATGACTGTTGGCTTCGACTTCGGTACCACAAACAGCCTCGTCTCCGTCGTATCCGGTAATCGCGTGATCGATTTGCTGGACGAACGCAATGTCCCTCACCCGTCCGTCGTGCGCTACGAAGGCGAGTCCACGATCGTCGGTCATGAAGCCCGGGAGGCGCTCGATTCTGGCGGACTCGGTGTCCACGGCAACACGGTTCGTTCCCCAAAGTTTTTGCTCGGGGACCAGTTCGTCAACGTGGCCGGGGTCGACCGGAGCCCGGTAGACATTGTTGCGGACGTAGTCCGATACGTGAAGGCTCAGTCGCTACGTAACAGTCGCAAGGTTGATCTCGGGGGCTTGAAGAGCGCCGTAGTCACGATTCCGGTGACTATGGACGGGGAGCGGCGAGCGGCGCTACGTCAGGCGTTTGCGCAAGCGCAGGTTGACATCTCTCAGTTCGTCCACGAACCGTTCGCTGCGCTATATGGCTACATCCGAAACTCCAGAGATGTCGAGAACACCCTCCGGGACCTTAGAGGCCGGACGGTTCTGGTCGTCGACTGGGGCGGTGGAACGCTTGACCTCACCCTCTGCACGATCGGTTGGGATCGGGTGCAGCAGATTAGCAACGGCGGCACCCATATGGTCGGTGGTGATCACTTCGATGAGGCGATTCGCAACACGGTCGAGCAACGTGCCATGGAGGGGGAGGGCATCGATGTTGACGACCGCCCGACTCAGCCTGCTCGCCTCCGTGTATTGAAGCGTGCGGAAGATAACAAGAAGGAGCTCTCGGAGCGGGCAAAGGCAAGCTTCTACCTGCCCGGGTACTTTCCAAAGAGCGGCAAAGATCTTGTTTACACGCTGACGCGCTCCGAGCTGGAGTCGATCACTCGCCCCCTCGTTGATGAAGGCATGGCGGAAATCGACTCGCTCCTCGAGCGGAGCGGAATAAGTGCCGCCCAGATCGCCAAGGTCATCTTCGTCGGCGGTATGGCTGCGATGCCCGCCATCCGTGGACGGCTTATCGAGCGATTCGGTCATGTCAGAGTCGAGGTCCCTGAGAACAGCGCCACCCTAATATCTCAGGGGGCGGCCTGGATTGCACATGATCAGCAGGTCCTCGTCCTCGCCAAGCCGATCGAATTGGAACTCGCCCGGGGTGACTACCTCCCACTTCTCAAGGCGGGCACTCCGATGCCAGCACGCGGCGACATTCGTCGCCCCGAGGTGTTCAGTCTGTATTGTTCCGATCCGACGGACGGAAAAGCGAAATTTCCCGTGGTCTCGCCGAAGCACCTTGTCGAGTTCCCGCAGTCAACCACGCAGCGCGAGACCCTTGGGATGCTCACACTCGAAATCGACGCGAAAGCGCCGCCGCTCAGCGAGCGTCTCGTGCTTGAAGTGAAGGTCGACGAGAACCTTGTACTCGAGGTGACGGCGCAATCCTCGCAGCCGGCCGGGCGAGAGCGGGGGCGATATTTCAACCTTGAGTTTGGTCTCGCGATTCCAGGCGCCGATAGTTCAGACGCTCCCGATGACGAGGTGCAAGGCCCTGACGAACGTGCACGCGGTCTGACCGTTCGCGCCAATGTCGCGTCAAGGGATGGTAAGTCCGACGTGAAGGTCCAGGAGACTATTCCCGGCGATGTACTCAGGCGCTTCAAGCCCGCGGTGATGACTCGTTCGTGGCCAGGAGCAGATCGAGCCACGGACCTCCAGATCCGCGAGGCGCTCTATTACGAGCCCTGCGCGGTGTGCAAGTTGGCGTGGGGAGACCCTGAATGTCGCTGCGACGTCGCAAAGCACGTGGCGAATGACGTTTGCTCGGGCGGGTGTCGCAGGCCGGGCGGTGGTTGACGAAGCTATTCGTCATCGGGCACGTCTGACAAAGGACAGGTGTGGGTGGTCAGACGCCCGTCAGCATTCCCGAACCCCGTTGGGGTCACCATCCACGAAACCCCCGGTCATGCCGAGGGTTTCGTCGTCTCCGGTGACGGCGCCGTGGCCCGCTCAGGATGCCCTGCGAGCCCTTGGCCGCGACCGGCGGTAGACTCCCCCGAGCGAAGGGGAGTATCCCGACTCGCCTGATCCGTCATCACGGGCTCCGTCGTCGAGGCCCCGGGTCAGGCGCCGCGATCCGCGGGGGAGAGACCTTCGGCACTCAGCGCACCCCGAATCACTTCCCCGAACGGAAGGTCCCCGTGGACTACGTCATCCCCGCCTGGTTCGAGATCGGATCGTTCGTCGTCCTGACGCTCATCCTGATCGCCGATCTGCTCCTCGTCGTCCGGCGCCCGCACGTGCCGAGCCCGAAGGAGTCGGGGCTGTGGGTGGCGTTCTACGTGTTCCTGGCGCTCGTCTTCGCGGGGCTCATGTTCACCATCGTGGGGCCCGACGCGGGCGGCGAGTTCGTGGCGGGCTGGCTGACGGAGTACAGCCTCTCGATCGACAACCTCTTCGTCTTCGTCATCATCATGGCCCAGTTCGCGGTGCCCAAGAAGATGCAGCAGGAGGTGCTCATGGTGGGCATCATCCTCGCGCTGCTGTTCCGCGGCGTGTTCATCCTGCTCGGCGCGACGCTCATCGAGAACTTCAGCTGGGTGTTCTACATCTTCGGCGCCTTCCTGCTCATCACGGCGGCGCAGCAGGCGTTCTCGGGCCGCGAGGACGACGAGGCGCGCGAGTCGAAGCTCATCGGCTTCCTCCGCAAGCGCATCTCGATCACCGACGAGTTCCACGGCATGAGGATCCGCACGCGCATCGACGGAAAGACCTTCTTCACGCCGCTGCTCATCGTCTTCATCGCGATCGGCACGACCGACCTGATCTTCGCGCTCGATTCGATCCCGGCGATCTTCGGCATCACGCAGAGCCCGTTCATCGTCTTCACGGCGAACGTCTTCGCCCTCATGGGCCTGCGCCAGCTCTACTTCCTCCTGGGGCACCTCGTCGACAAGCTCGAATACCTCAAGTACGGCATCGCGTTCATCCTCGCCTTCATCGGCGTGAAGCTCGTCCTGCACGCCCTGCACGAGAACGAGGTGCCGTTCATCAACGGCGGCGAGCCGCTCCCGGTGCCCGAGATCGACACCTGGACCTCGCTCATCGTGATCATCCTCGCGATGGCCGTCTCGGTCGCGGCGAGCCTGATCAAGCTGCGTCGCGAGCACCGGTACATCCCGAGCCTCACGGGCCCGAGCGACGACGACGAGCCCGCGGTCGTCGAGGCGACGGCCGACGGCGAGGCGCCCGTGCGCGGAGCGAGCGAGTCGCGCGACCGCTGATCGACCGCACCCTCGGCGGCCCCGCTCCGAACACATCGGGGCCGGATGCTCGGCCGGTGCAATCCGGCACTGAGTGCTCCTCAAACAGTCGCTAGGGTTGTGCACCGACAGGTCGGTGATCGAGGGGGCGTTGTTCGTGCGCGATGAGACGGTCGTTCCCGTCGGCTCCGGGCTCACCCGCATCGCGGTCTCCGCTCAGACCTCCGCGGGCGCCGTGCGCCCGCTCAACGAGGACAGCTTCCGCGCCTCCGCACCGCTATTCGTCGTCGCCGACGGGATGGGCGGGCACGAGCGCGGCGACGTCGCGAGCCGCACGGCGATCGCGGCGCTCGCCGATCGCGTTCCCGCTGACGCGGTGCCCACGGTCGACGAGCTCATCGACGCGATCGCCGCCGCCAACGCCGCCGTGCGCGACCAGTCGCAGCGCGACGGCGTCGAGGGGGTCTCCTGCACGACCCTCGTCGTCCTCGCCCTCGTGCGCGGGTCCGGCGACGCCCCCTACTGGATGGCGGCCAACATCGGCGACTCGCGCCTCTACGAGTGGACGGGCCGCGAGCTGAGCCAGCTCACGGTCGACCACTCGTTCGTGCAGGAGCTCGTCGACACGGGCAGGCTCACCGCCGAGGAGGCCCTCGTGCACCCGGAGCGCAACGTCATCACGCGCGCCGTCGGGGTCCGCGCCGACGTGGTCGCCGACATCTGGCTGCTGCCCGTCTCGGGAGAGCAGGTGTTCCTGCTGTGCTCGGACGGGCTGACCCGCGAGCTCAGCGACGACGAGATCGCCGAGCTCCTCATGCGCCACGGCGCCGCGGGCGAGGAGGGCTCGGTCGCCGACGCTCTCGTCGAGGCGGCCGTCGCTGCAGGCGGCTCCGACAACGTCACCGCGATCGTCGTCGAGTCGTCGAGCGCGTCGGCGCTCGTCGACGACGACGCGTCCGATCGCATTGCCTCCACGCGCGAGCGGCCGGGGGCCGCACTCGAGGACACCCTCCCGCGCGCCGGCGGGGGAGCGCACGGGACAGCGGAAGGCTAGGATCTCTCGCGACCCCAGGGAGCCCCGATGAGCAACGACGACCATTCGCGGTGTAGTCCGGACGCTGATCAGTCGACCGACTTAGTCGGCGTGGTGATCGAGCTCCCCGACGGTCGCCGCTTTCCGGTCACGGGGCGCATGCTCCTCGGCCGCGACCCCGCCGAGCTCGACGGCTGGCGCGGCGCCGAGCTCGTGCGCCTCGTCGACCCCCAGCGCTCGGTGTCGAAGACGCACGCCGCGATCGAGCCCGATCAGGGCGCTCTGCTCGTGCACGATCTCGCGTCGACGAACGGCACGGAGCGCGCGACCCCCGAGGGCCAGGTCCTGCCGGTGTCGCCCGGGCACCCGCTTCGGGTCGAGGTGGGCGACGCGCTCCACCTGGGATCATTCCGGATCCGCCTCCTCGACGGACCCTGACCGGCGTCAGCCGCGCAGCACCTTCTCCATCGCCTTGCCGCGCGCGAGCTCGTCGACGAGCTTGTCGAGGTAGCGGATGCGCTTCATGAGCGGGTCCTCGATCTCCTCCACCCGCACGCCGCAGATGACGCCCGTGATGAGCTCCGCCTTCGGGTTGAGGTGCGCCGCGGCGAAGAACTCCTCGAACGTCGAACCCTGCTCGAGGTGCCGCGCGAGCTCTGCGTCGTCGAGCCCGGTGAGCCACTCGATCACCTCGTCGAGCTCGGCGCGCGTGCGCCCCTTGCGCTCGACCTTGGTGACGTAGAGCGGGTAGACGGCGGAGACCGCGACCCCGAAGACCCGATGCATGCGTGCAGTGTAGACCCGGGCTCGGCGGCGCCTGAGAGCGCGGGGCGCGCGGGCGCCGATGATAGTCTGGGCCGATGCTTCTCGGTCGACTCCTCCTTCGTCGCCGCGGCGAGTCCTGATCCTCCAGGCCACTCTCGTCGCGGAGTTCGCCGTCGGCCGGAACCCCTGAACGAAGAAGGACACGATCGCGTCATGACCGCTCACTCCGCCGGCACCTCTCGTCCGCGCACGCTCGCCGAGAAGGTGTGGGAATCGCATCTCGTCGCCAAGGGCGAGAACGGCGAGCCCGACCTGCTCTACATCGACCTCCACCTCGTCCACGAGGTCACGAGCCCGCAGGCCTTCGACGGCCTCCGCATGGCCGGCCGCCCCGTCCGCCGACCCGATCTGACGATCGCCACGGAGGACCACAATACCCCGACGCTCGCGATCGACAAGCCGATCGCCGAGCCGACGAGCCGCATCCAGATCGAGACGCTGCGGAAGAACTGCGCCGAGTTCGGCGTGCGCCTGCACTCGCTCGGCGATGTCGAGCAGGGCATCGTGCACGTCGTCGGCCCGCAGCTGGGCCTCACGATGCCGGGCATCACGGTCGTCTGCGGCGACTCGCACACCTCGACGCACGGCGCGTTCGGCGCCCTCGCGATGGGCATCGGCACGAGCGAGGTCGAGCACGTGCTCGCGACGCAGACGCTGCCGCTCAAGCCCTTCAAGACGATGGCGATCACGGTCGAGGGCACGCTGCGGCCCGGCGTCACGGCGAAAGACATCATCCTCGCGGTCATCGCGAAGATCGGCACCGGCGGCGGGCAGGGCTACGTGCTCGAGTACCGCGGCTCCGCGATCCGCGCGTTGTCGATGGATGGCCGCATGACGATCTGCAACATGTCGATCGAGGCGGGTGCGCGGGCCGGCATGGTCGCCCCCGACGAGACGACCTACGCCTACCTCAAGGGCCGCCCGCACGCCCCCGAGGGGGCCGACTGGGATGCCGCCATCGAGCACTGGTCGACCCTGCGCACCGACGACGACGCGGTCTTCGACGCGGAGGTGTTCATCGACGCCGACGAGCTCGAGCCCTTCGTGACGTGGGGCACGAACCCGGGCCAGGGCGTCAACCTCAACGACTCGGTGCCCGACCCGTCGACGATCATCGACCCCAACGAGCGCAGCGCCGCCGAGCGCGCGCTCGAGTACATGGACCTCACGGCCGGCACTCCGATGAAGGAGATCGCGGTCGACGCGGTCTTCATGGGCTCCTGCACCAACAGCCGCCTCGACGACCTGCGCGTCTTCGCCTCGATCATCAAGGGCCAGAAGAAGGCCGACGGCGTCCGCGTCATGGTCGTCCCCGGCTCGGCCCGGGTGCGCCTGGAGGCCGAGGCGGAGGGTATCGACAAGGTCGTGGAGGCGTTCGGCGGCGAGTGGCGTTTCGCCGGCTGCTCGATGTGCCTCGGCATGAACCCCGACCAGCTCGCGCCGGGCGAGCGCTGCGCCTCGACGAGCAACCGCAACTTCGAGGGTCGGCAGGGCAAGGGCGGGCGCACGCACCTCGTGAGCCCCCTCGTCGCCGCCGCCACGGCCATCCGCGGCACGCTCTCGAGCCCCGCCGACCTCGTCGCGGACGGCATCGCGGTGGATCCGAGCCTGCTCGACGCGGGCATGGCCGACTCGACGAAGGCGGGTGTCTGATGGAGAAGATCACGACGATCACCGGGGTCGCGGTGCCGCTGCGCCGCTCCAACGTCGACACCGATCAGATCATCCCCGCCGTCTACCTCAAGCGCGTGACCAAGACCGGCTACGACGACGGGCTGTTCTCCGCCTGGCGGCAGGATCCGGAGTTCGTGCTCAACCAGCCCGCGTACGCGAACCCGCGCGTGCTCATCGCCGGCCCCGACTTCGGAACCGGCTCGAGCCGCGAGCACGCCGTGTGGGCGCTGCGCGACTTCGGCTTCCGCGCGGTGATCAGCCCCCGCTTCGGCGACATCTTCCGCGGCAACTCCGGGAAGCAGGGCCTGCTGGCCGGCACCGTCGACGAGCCGACGGTCGAGCGCATGTGGGCCGCGATCGAGGCGCAGCCCGGACTCGAGGCCACAGTCGATCTCGAGGCGAGGAATGTCCGCGTCGGCGATATCGTTGCCCCCTTCGACATCGACGACTACACGCGGTGGCGCCTGCTGGAGGGGCTCGACGACATCGGGCTGACCCTCCGCGACGAGCAGGCGATCACCGATTTCGAGGCCCGCCGCGAGGCATGGCGGCCCCGCACGCTCCCCGCCCGGTGATCCCGGGCAGAACGGAAGAGGCACCAGTGACCACGACCCTCGACATGGACTCGCAGAAGGCCGCCCAGCGCGTCGGCCTCTCCTCCGACACGATCGTCATCCACGGCGGCAAGCCGCTGACCGGGCGCATCGAGGTCCGCGGGGCGAAGAACCTGGTGACGAAGGCGATGGTCGCCGCGCTCCTCGCAGACGACCCGAGCACGCTCAAGTCGGTGCCCGAGATCAGCGACGTCCACGTCGTTCGCGGGCTCCTCGAGGCGCACGGGGTCGTCGTCACCGAGCAGGCCCCGGGCGAGCTCCTCCTCGACACCACGAACGTGCAGAGCGCGCACATCGCCGAGATCAACGCGCACGCCGGGTCGAGCCGCATCCCGATCCTGTTCTGCGGGCCGCTGCTGCACCAGCTCGGCGAGGCGTTCATCCCCGACCTCGGCGGCTGCAAGATCGGCGACCGACCGATCGACTTCCACCTCAACGCCCTGCGCGCCCTCGGCGCGACGGTCGAGAAGCTCGGCGACGGCATCCGCCTGACCGCGCCCAACGGGCTCAGCGGCGCGCGCATCGAGCTCCCGTACCCGAGCGTCGGCGCGACCGAGCAGGTCCTGCTCTCCGCCGTCCGCGCCAAGGGCACGACCGAGCTCAAGAACGCCGCGATCGAGCCCGAGATCATGGATCTCATCGCGATCCTGCAGAAGATGGGCGCGATCATCTCGGTCGAGCCCAACCGCGTCATCGTCATCGAGGGCGTCGAGAAGCTGCACGGCTACCTCCATTCCGCGATCTTCGACCGCAACGAGGCCGCGAGCTGGGCATCCGCCGCTCTCGCGACTCGCGGCGACATCATCGTCGGCGGGGCGAAGCAGCAGGAGCTCATGACGTTCCTCAACGTCTACCGCAAGGCCGGCGGCATGTTCGACGTGCTGGAGGACGGCATCCGCTTCTGGCACCCCGGCACGCCGCTGCGCCCCGTCATGGTCGAGACCGACGTGCACCCCGGCTTCATGACCGACTGGCAGCAGCCGCTCATCGTCGCCCTCACGCAGGCCGAGGGCCAGTCGGTCGTGCATGAGACGGTCTACGAGAACCGCTTCGGGTTCACCGACGCGCTCAACGAGATGGGCGCCGACATCGTCGTCTACAAGAGCGGCATCGCGTCGATCACGCGCCGCGTGCCGCGCCGCCCGCTCGAGCAGGCGGCCGTCATCACGGGCCCGACGCCCCTGCACGGCGCCGACGTGCGCGTTCCCGACCTCCGCGGCGGGTTCAGCCACCTCATCGCCGCTCTCGCGGCCGAGGGCACGTCGACGATCAGCAACGTCGGCATCATCAGCCGGGGCTACGAGCTGTTCATCGACAAGCTCGAGCAGCTCGGCGCCGACTTCGAGCTCGCCTGAGCCGTCGACCAGGCCGCGGTCGCGGCACCGGCTAGCCTGGTGCCGTGACCGACGACACCCCCTCGAGCACGACCGCGGCTCCGACTCCTGACGCTCGCCCGACCCGGCGCCGGCGCGAGAAGACGGCCATCTGGTACTTCCTCGCCGCCCTTCTGCTGCCGATCCTGACGGTCATGGCGAAGTACGTGACGATCGACGGCCACAAGCTGCCGAAGCACGGCGCGTTCATCCTCTCGCCGAACCACTACAGCGAGTTCGACCCGATCGTCATGGGGCGCTTCGTGTGGGGGCTCGGGCGCGTCCCGCGGTTCCTCGCGAAAGCGAGCGTCTTCAAGAACCCGATCGTCGGCGCGATCCTCCGGGCCTCCGGGCAGATCCCCGTCGAGCGCGAGGGCGGCGGTCGCTCCGCCGACCCGCTCAAGGCCGCGAAGCAGCTCGCCGACAACGAGCTCGCCGTCATCATCTACCCCGAAGGCACCCTCACGCGCGACCCCGAGCTGTGGCCCATGCGCGGCAAGACGGGCGCGGTGCGGATGGCGCTCACCGCCGGAGTCCCCATCATCCCGGCCGCCCACTGGGGCACGCAGCAGATCATGGCCCGCTATTCGAAGAAGATCAGCTTCTTCCCGCGCAAGCGCATCGTCTGCAAGATCGGCGACCCCGTCGACCTGAGCGACCTCATGGGGCGCCCGATCGACCAGTCCGTCCTCGCCGAGGGCACCGAGCGCGTCATGGCCGCGATCGCCGCCCTGCTCGGCGACCTGCGCGGCGAGACGCCGCCGGCCGAGCGGTGGGATCCGGTGAAGAACAACCAGAAGGAGACCGGCCGTTTTGAGTGACGCGACGCCTGCGCGCGAGCATCCGCCGCTGACCGAGGCGCTGCGCCTTCCGCTCGCCGACATCGAACCGGATGCCCTCCGCATCGCCGTCCTCGGCGCCGGTTCCTGGGGCACCACCTTCGCGAAGCTGCTCGCCGACGGCGGCAGCGACGTCGTCCTCTGGGCGCGCCGCCGCGAGGTCGCGCAGGAGATCACCGAGACGCACCGCAACAGCGACTACCTGCCCGGCATCAACCTGCCGCCGAATCTCCGAGCGCACGACTCGCTCGAGCGCGTGCTCGCGGGCGCTCAGCAGGTCTACCTCTCGGTGCCGAGCCAGTCTCTGCGCTCCAACCTCCACTC